>NZ_VUOI01000027.1:0-7500 GCF_015390205.1 Azospirillum sp. INR13 | reverse complement strand
GCGGCCGAACGGCCGCGGGCTCCACGCTTACAAGCCTGCGGTCAAGCCGAACACGGGAGCGGAGGACGCGTCCGAGGCCAAGGAGGATGCCAAGCGCAGCGGCGGCACCAGTGATGGCGGTCCCGCCGGTCCGGTCGACCGCCGCACCCTGTCCATCGGCCGCGGCGACACGCTGATGGATCTGCTGACCGAAGCGAAGGTGTCGACCAACGATGCCCATGACGCGGTGGCCGCCCTGCGGGAGGTCTACAATCCGCGCCGCCTGCAGGTCGGCCAGCGCGTGACCGTCCTGTTCGAGCCGCGCCGGGGCGGCGCCCGCAAGTTCGTAGGCTTGGAGTTCGCGCCCGATCCGCTGCGGTCGGTGTCGATCGCGCGCAAGGGCGATGCCGGCTTCACCTCCAGCCAGATCGAGAAGCCGGTGACGCGCAAGCCCGTCGCGGCGCAGGGCGTCATCCGCTCCAGCCTGTTCGAGGCGGGGGCGCAGGCCGGGGTTCCGATCTCGGTCATGATGGCCTTCCTGCAGAACTTCTCCTACGACGTCGACTTCCAGCGCGACCTGCAGCCGGGCGACCGGTTCGAGGTGATGTATGAGAAGCTGGTCACCGCCGACGGCACCGAGGCGGGCGAAGGCGAGTTGCTGTACGCATCGCTGACGCTGAGCGGCGACGATATGCCGATCTACCGGTTCAAGACCCGCGACGGGCGGATCGACTATTACAACGACGACGGCGAGAGCATCCGCCGCGCCCTGCTGCGCACCCCGATCGACGGTGCCCGCATCACGTCGGGTTTCGGCATGCGCCGTCACCCGATCCTGGGCTTCAGCAAGATGCACAAGGGCGTGGATTTCGGGGCGCCGTCGGGAACGCCGATCTATGCCGCCGGTCGCGGCACCATCGAGCTGGCGGAGCGCAACAGCTCCTACGGCAACTATGTCCGCATCCGCCACAACACCGAGATCTCCACCGCCTACGCCCATATGAGCCGCTTCGCCAAGTCCATCCGCCGCGGTGCGCGGGTCGATCAGGGCGACATCATCGGCTATGTCGGCACCACAGGGCGGTCAACCGGTCCGCACCTGCATTACGAGGTGCTGAAGGCCGGGCATCAGGTGAACCCGCGCTCCGTCGACCTGCCGACCGGCGAGAAGCTGGAGGGACGGGAACTCCAGAACTTCCAGCAGGCCCGGCGGGCGATCGACAAGCTGTTCGAGGAGTCCCGCAGCGGCCTGCAACTGGCGCGCACCCCGGCGCCGGCCTCCCCGGAGGAGAAGGGCTGCAACAAGGCCACGAGCTGCTGATGGCCGGCCCCTGATCGGCGTGCCGGCGGCGATTGCCGCCGGTGATGGCCGCAAGGTTGCGCCTATTCCTTGTTCATCATGTTCCGGATGGCGCCGACGAATTGCCGCGCGGTGTTCTCGTCATCCAGCATCTTCTGCAGCTTTTCACGGATGATCATCGCCTTCGGCCGCTGCTGCATCGCGCGTTCGATGGCGACGTCGGCTTCGCCGGGCTTCAACGGTTCGAGGTCGGAGGACATGGCGGACATCCCGTGCGGAAAGGCTGTGTCGGGTCGGCACGCAGGTAAGGATAGCCGGATCCGGTCAGGCCATCATCAGGCAAAGATCTTCTGGGGCGTCAGGGTCAGCGATACTGCCCGACGGTCTCCACCGCTTCCCCGCCGGTACCGAGCTTGAACTCGGTGACGCCGGGTGCGGTGTCGGGATTGATGCCGCCGAGGTCGAGCGTGCGGACGCCGCGATGCTTCAACTCCTGCATCGCCTTCCACAACACCAGCCGCATGGCGCCGCTTTTGCGGCCGGATTCGTCGGCCCAGCTGATCTGGCTGGTGGCGCAGATGCCGTGGCGGAAGAACAGGCCGCAGGCCACCGGCTTGCGGCCGTCGAGCGCCGTCACCATCAGCGCCCCGTCGGCGCGGCCGCCGCCCTTGACCATGGCATTGCGCAGGCGGACGGCCAGCGGCCCGGTCATGGCGCGGAAGCCCTTGCCCAGTGCCTGGTCGTGCTCCTGCTTCATCAGCCAGGGCAGGTTGTCGGCCTTCCAATCGACGTCGAGGACCAGACCGGCCTTCTCCGCCCCGCGCAGACGCTGGCGCCAGTCGCGGGCAAGGCCGGCACGCATCGCCTCCTCGTTGCGGGTCAGGTCGAACCAGACGGTCCGGTAGCCGGGGCCGACCTTGCGGAAGCCGCAGCGGGCGAGCAGCGCCTCCGTCTCCGGTCCGGCGGGCAGTTCCGGCAGCAGGCTGGCGCGGCTGAGCGGCGAACGCGGGCAGGCGCGGCGCAGCAGGCGGAACACCGGCTCCAGCGTGTCGGCATCGGGGATCGTGCCGTCGAGCCAGAGCGGGCCGCGGTAGCACTGGCGGTCGTGGAACAGCTTCAGCATGCGGCGGTCGAGCGTCTGGACGAGCCCCAGCGGCTCGCCGCCGCGGCGGATCACGCCCAGCCGCGGGACATGGCCATAAGTGCGGCCCATGGCGCGGCCATAGGCGAAGCTCTGCAGCAGGGTCGAGCGGGGTGCGCGGGCGAACAGGGCATCCCAATCGCCGACCGTGCCCTCGTTCCAGGCGATGTCGATGTCCGGCATCGGGGCCTCCGATGAATCAGGCCGCCGGATCAGGCCGGCGGCAGGGCGGAGGTCGCCTCTTCCACCTGGGCGAAGCTCGGACGGTATTCCGGTTCCAGCACGTTGCGCGCGTATTCGACCGAGATTGCGGGCGCGTAGCCGGACAGATGCGCGATCAGGCCGGTCTTCATCGCGTGATAGTACCTGCCTTCGGCGTGGTAGATGTTCTTCAGACCGCTGGCGATGGGGGCGAGGAAGCCGTAGGCGACCAGAATGCCGGTGAAGGTGCCGACCAGCGCGCCGCCGATCAGCTTGCCCAGCACCTCCGGCGGTTCGGTGATCGAGCCCATGGTATGAATCACGCCCAGCACCGCGGCGACGATGCCCAGCGCCGGCACCGCGTCGGCAACCGCCTGGATGGCGTCGGCGATGCGCTGGTGTTCGTGGTGCATCGTCTCGATATCCTCGTCCATCAGGTCGACCAGTTCGTGGGGGTTGTCGGCGCCCAGCGACATCAGACGGAGATAGGTGCAGAGGAAGGCGATGGCATGGTGATCGCCGTAGAATTTCGGGAACTGCTGGAAAAGCGGGGAATCCTCCGGCTTTTCGATGTGTTGTTCCAGCGCCAGCAAACCCTTGGTCTTCGCGATCTTGAAGACCTGGTACATCATGGTGAGGACCTCCAGGAAGTCCTCCTTCTTGTATTTCGGGCCCTTGAAGAGGTGTCCCAGTTCCTTGCCGGTGTGGGTGACCACGGATTTGGGGTTGGCGATGAAGAACGCCCCGGCGGCCGATCCGAGAATGATCATGAACTCGAACGGCATCCACAGCACGCCCATGTGGCCGCCGCCGAGGATGTAGCCGCCGAACACGCTGACCACCACGATGACCAAACCGATGATCACGAACATCCGGTCTTCTCCCTACCCCTACCCGCCACGGACCGCAGGATGCATCCGACCCACAGAAGGCCGGAGATCGGTTGAGTTTCCGTAAACCACCCGAACGGTCTACCGCCTTCGCGACAGGCCGCGCGATCCTACCGGTGCGGATGGGTCCTGTCACGAAAGGACTGGCGGTGCAGGCTTTTCAGGCGTTGCGGACCGGTGGCCGGGCGGCGGCAAGGCGCCGGAGGAGACCGGAGTGGTGACCGGGGCGAGAGGGAGGACACAGGATGGTCACAGCCGGAACGCAGGAACGCCCCGGCGGCCGGACATGACCGGGCAGCCGAGGCGTTTGAAGCATGCGGATCGTTAGCGGAGCGGAATGTTCATCTGGACGCTGACGCCCGGCGGCGGGGGCGGCGGGGCGTAGACGACGGCGGGCGGCGCATAGGACGGCGCATAGACGACCCGCGGCGGGGGCGGCGGAGCGGGAACCACCACCACCGGCGGCGGCGCGCCATAGATGACGACCGGGCCGTCGTCATGGTGATGGTGCTTCTTCTTATGCTTGTGATGGCCCCAGCCATGGCCGCGGCCATGGTCCCCCGGATCGGCGAAGGACGGCGTCGACAGAGCGGCGCCGAGCAACAGGACGGCAGCCGCGGCACCGGCCGTCCTGGCGACTGCGCCGGCCACCCGACGCACGGCTGTCTCCGGCGTCCGGGGGTGCTGCATGGTGGCTGCGGCGTTCATCGGCCTGGTCTCCTCGGATGGGCTTGCGGCTGGGCTTGTGGCGGCCGGGTGTTGACGGGGATGGGGAGAGGGATGGGGCGAAGGGCCGCGTACCCATTTCGATGGGATAAGCTCTTATGCTCAGGCTTGGGCTGGACCGGGTGAGACATTTTTCGGGCGGTGTCCGGCGGAGAAGCGGGTGGATGGCGGTCTGGCCGCCGCGCATCCTTACCTATGAAGCTGTTGTTCGGTGGGCGGTATCGCTACCCATCCGGTGGGGGTAGGCCGGATGCGGCGGGCGGATGACGGATCCTTTCCGCCGTCCGCTTGATCCGATAGGCGCCGGGGAGCGTATGAGGCATCGTATAAGGATGTCGCCATCCACCGCGATGCCGACGCCGCCCACATCGCCCCCAGCCGCAGAGCCGCACCGATGACCGTCCGGACCCTCCTTCGCACCGTCACACTGGCCGCCATCCCTGCCGCCGTGGCTGCGGTCCTTTCCATGATGGGAGCCACCAGCACCATGGCCGCCAGCAGCAGTGCAACCAACGCCTACAGCTTCACCTTCCAGGGCATCGACGGACAGCCGCTGCCGCTGTCGCAGTTCGAAGGCAAGGCGATCCTGGTGGTCAACACCGCGTCGCAATGCGGTTTCACCCCGCAATACAAGGGGCTGCAGGCGCTGTGGCAGAGCTACCGCGACCGCGGGCTGGTGGTGGTGGGCGTGCCGTCCGACGACTTCGGCGGGCAGGAGCCGGGGACCGCGCCCCAGATCAAGGACTTCTGCGAGGTCAACTATCGGATCGACTTCCCGATGACGGACAAGACGGTGGTGTCGGGCGACGGCGCCCACCCCTTCTACCGCTGGGCGTCGGACGAGATGGGCTTCCTCGCCAAGCCGCGCTGGAACTTCCACAAATATCTGGTCGGCCCGGACGGCAGGCTGGTGTCCTGGTTCTCCACCATGACCGACCCTGAAGCGGACAAGGTGCGCGAGGCGATCGAGAAGCTGCTGCCGGAGAAGGCGACGAAGTCTTAAGGGGAGTCGACGCAGGCCCCCTCCCCTACTCCACCGCCTGACGCAGCGCCGCGGCCCCCGCCCAGGGGGCGAGCGGCAGGGCGGCGGCGAGGATGCCGGCGAGCAGCAGCAGGTGCGGGCGCGGAGTCAGGCTGTTGATCGCGGCGTCGATGGCGCCGGCGCCGAAGATCAGCACCGGGATGTAGAGCGGCAGGATCAGCAGCGACAGCAGCACGCCGCCCCGCCGAGCCCCCAGGGTCAGGGCGGCGCCGATGGAGCCGATCAGGCTGAGGATCGGCGTGCCCAGCGTCAGCGTCAGCACCAGTACGCCGAAGCCTTGCGCATCCATGTTCAGCAGGACGGCCAGCAGCGGGGCGGCGACGATCAGCGGCACGCCGGTCACCAGCCAGTGGGCCAACGTCTTCGCCAGCACCGCGGCCTCCAGCGGCAGGGAGGACAGCGACAGAAGCTCCAGCGAGCCGTCCTCGTAATCGGTCTGGAACAGCCGCTCCAGCGACAGCAGCGAAGCGAGCAGCGCCGCCACCCAGATCACGCCGGCGGCGATGCGGGCGAGGATGTTCGGCTCCGGCCCGACGCCGAAGGGGAACAGCACCACGCACAGGACGAAGAACATGACGGCGATGGTGGCATCCGACCCCTGGCGCAGGGCCAGCCGCAGGTCGCGCGCCACGAGGCGCAGGAAACGGCTCATCGCACGCCCCCCTCTTCCTTATAGTCTTCGTCGCCGCCCTCTTCATCGTCGGCATAGGGGGTGAAGTCGTCCAGATGCAGTTCCTCGCCGCCGGGGGTGGAGATGTCGGTGTGGGTGGACAGCACCACCATGCCGCCCTCGGCGCGGTGTTCGGCGATCAGCCCCTCGAACAGGGCGATGGCGGCACGGTCGAGCGCCACGGTCGGTTCGTCCAGCAGCCACAAGGTCGCCGGTGCGGCCAGCAGCCGCGCCAGGTTCAGCCGGCGCTTCTGCCCGGCCGACAGGTAGCGGCCCGGCACCCCGGCGATGTGCGGCACCCCCAGCCGATCGAGCGCCGCCCGCGCATTGGCGGCCGGATCGGCGGCTCCCGCCAGCGCCGCCCAGAAGGCGAGGTTCTCCGCCGCCGTCAGCACCGGCTTCACCGCGTCCAGATGGCCGACATACTGCACCCGCGCCCGGTGGCCGTCGGGATCATCGGAAACCGACACACCGTCCCAGCCGAGCGTGCCGCGCAGCGGTTTCAACAGGCCGGCCATCACCCGCAGCAGGCTGGACTTGCCGCTGCCGTTGGGGCCGAGCAGGACCAGCGCGCCGCCGGGGGCGATGCGGAACTCCAGCCCGGTGAAGACCAGCCGGTCGCCGCGCAGGCAGGTCAGCTCGGATCCGGAAAAAACGGGCATGGGACGGGTCGCGCCTCCGGTTGAGGGAGGCGCTGCTATAGCACAGGGCGGGGGAAAAGCCGGAGCAAGAATGGCGTCGCCGCTGCATGAGCCGCGCAAAGAAAAAGGCCACCGCGAGGGGGTTCTCGCGATGGCCGCGCGCCCGGCCGGGTCCGGCCGGACGATGCTCGATGGAACGGCGTCCGTTCGTCGCGGCGGTGGCGCTAGGGGGGACGCCGATGCGCGCGACATGCGTCGCCGGTTGCTTGAGATGAGTTTTATAGGGAGAAAGTGGCAAAATTTGGATGCAGTTCGAGCAATCGGACGTTGTCCTGCAGCGAACTGGCGGCATCGCAGCGCTGCGCTCCCATGCGCGGGATGCAGCGCGGGGGTGCCGGGAACGGCAGGATTAAAGCCCGACCGCTTGTTCTGAATCAACGCCTTACCCCACCGCCCTGCCGCATCGTGGCGCCGTCGTTCCCCACCTGCGGGGAGTGTCGCGGCGTTTCCGGAGCCCGTCCGGGGCCTGCCGGAACCCTGCCCAATTATGTTCAGCAAGCGAGTCCTCCCATGTCGGCCTTCACGTCGGCCTTCGCAGACATTCTCCAGGCCATGCCGCCGATCGCGCGGGTGGTCCTCATGCTCGGCCTCGTGTCGGCGGCCGGCGTGGCGCTCGGCCATATCAAAATCCGGGGGGTCGGGCTCGGCATCGGCGGTGTGCTGTTTTCCGGCATCGCCGGCGGCCACATCGCCAAGCAGGCGGGCATCGCCTTCAATCCGGAGATGATGGACTTCATCCGCGACTTCGGGTTGATCCTGTTCGTCTACACCATCGGCATCCAGGTCGGCCCCGGCTTCTTCGCGGCGTTGCGCCGCACCGGGCTGGCGCTGAACGGGCTGGCTCTGCTGA
>NZ_VUOI01000026.1:0-51472 GCF_015390205.1 Azospirillum sp. INR13 | reverse complement strand
GCCGTCCGGGGACAGCTGCACGGCACCGGTGACCACCACGCCGATCCGCCGCACCTCCGCCAAGGTGGCGAAGGCCTCGGTGTTGGGCCAGGTCGCGGCGACCGCAGCGGCAAGCTCCCGCCGGAGGGCATCCAGCGAGAGCCCTGCGCGGTGACCGGACGCAGGTCGTCCACCACCAGCTGGCCGTTGCGATCGATGGCGAATCGCTTGGTGAAGGACTTCTGGCCGCGGAGGGTCACCGTCACTGCATCGCCGGTGTTCAGTACATAGTCGCCCTGAACCGCACCGGGTGCGCTCTCGTCGGTCGCCACCGACTCTCGTGCCGGAGCGAACAGGTCGTAGCCGAACTGACGCAGCGGTTCGGCGGCGCGTGCGGAAAAGGCGGCTTCCAGAGGTGAGGTGGAAGGCGGCAAAAAGAGCATCGCTTCGCGTCGGCCCGGCGGCCAACACGGCGCACGCCCACAGCAAAGGCACCGCCCCCGGTGCCAAACGGGCGAATATCCTGCACGCAGCAGTCAACATCGATGTCAAATATCCCGTCATTCACCCGCCCTAAGCGAGCAAAAACCGATGAACACTATCGAATGCATTCAACCGGAAGGCAATGCCCTGCATCCGAGGCGCCATGCAAAAGGGCGGCATCCGTGCGCTTGCGGGTGAGGCTATCATGCGCCGTCCGCCCGTCGCGCTGCCGCGACGGCACCGCGGAGCGGCAAAGCATCGGCAGATGGCCGGAAAACACAAGGATGCCAGTGGCGTGATCGTCATCCACAGCGAAGAGCACCGGCTGCAGGCCGGCCGGTCCGAACTCAACGACGGCCAACTCGTCCCCTGCTACGAGAAACCGGCGCGTGCCGACATCGTGCGGGCGCGGATCGAAGTGGTGGGGCTCGGGCCCATCGTCGAACCCACCCGTCACGGCCTCGCCCCGTTGGAGCGGGTGCATGACGCCGGCTACCTCGGCTTCCTCCAGACCGCCTGGGACGAGTGGGTGAAGGAGCATGGCGCCGACATCGACGCGCTGCCGCTCAACTGGGTGGCGCCGGGCATGTCGCGGCGGCGAGTGCCGCGGTCCATCGACGGGCGACTCGGCTTCTATTCCTTCGATGCCGGGACGCCGATCACCGCCGGCACCTGGAGGGCGGCGACCGCAGCGGCCGACAGCGCGCTGACCGGCGCCGACCGGCTGCGGGCCGGCGACCGCAGCGCCTTCGCCCTCTGCCGGCCGCCGGGCCACCATGCCGGGCATGCGTTCTACGGCGGCTACTGCTTCCTGAACAATGCGGCCATCGCGGCGCAGTGTTTGCACGACGGCGGGGCCGCGCGGGTGGCGGTGCTGGACGTCGATTACCATCACGGCAACGGCACGCAGGAGATCTTCTGGGAACGCGGCGATGTGCTGTTCGTGTCGATCCATGCCGATCCGATCGACGAGTTCCCGTATTTCTGCGGTCATGCCGACGAGACCGGCGCCGGGGCGGGCGAGGGGGCGAACCTGAACCTGACGCTGCCCTGGGGCACCGACTGGACCGGCTACGCCCAGGCGCTGGCCGCCGCCGCGGCGCGGATCCGGGAATTCGGGGCGGACGCCCTGGTCCTGTCGCTGGGGGCGGATACCTATGGCGGCGATCCGATCTCCCGCTTCCGGCTGCTGTCCGAGGATTTCCTGCGCATGGGGGCCGCCATCGCGGGATCGGCCTGCCGACGCTGTTCGTGATGGAGGGCGGCTATGCCGTCGACGATCTGGGCGTGAACGTCGCCAATGTGCTGACCGGCTTCGAGCAGGGTTGAGCGGAGCCGGCGGGGACGAACCGGCCTTGCCGTTGCCGTTGCCGGTGAGGCCGTTTCGTCCTAATTTGAACGGAGAACCGGACCCTTCTTGAGGATGTGGACGGTGGCCGCCGACCTTTCCATCTCCAGCCTGTCCATCGGGACCCACGCCACCCCGCGCAACCAGTCGCCTCGGGGCCAGCAGGCGCGGGACCAGGGGACGGGTGCGTCCGGCGCGAAGGACGGTGGTTCCGCCGGGGCGACCGACACGGTCACCCTGTCCGACGCGGCCCGGCAGCAAGTCCAGAAGCTCAAGCAGGTCGACGCCAACGTCCGCCAGCACGAGGCGGCGCATCAGGCGGCCGGCGGCAGCCATGCCGGCGGCGCGTCCTTCACCTACACGCGCGGGCCGGACGGCAAGAACTACGCCACCGCCGGCGAGGTGCCGATCGACGTCAGCGCCGAATCGGATCCGGCCGACACCGTCGCAAAGATGGAGCAGGTGAAGGCCGCCGCCCTCGCTCCCGCCGATCCGTCGCCGCAGGACATGCGCGTCGCCGCCCAAGCCGATGCGGCGAAGCTGCAGGCGCAGGCTGAGCAGCGCCGGCAGGGCGGGGACGCTGCGGCCGGACGCGCCGCCGCGGCCTATGGGGCGGCGCAGTCCCTGGGTTATGGCCAAGCCGGAAGGGGGCTGACGGTCTGAAGCGGTGCGGCAATGAGGCCGCCCGTGACGCTCCGCCCGTGATGCTCAGCGCCGCGGCGTGGTCTCTCCATCCAGCGTCAGCAAGGCGCCGTACAGTTCCGGACGGCGGTCACGGAAGACCCCCCAGGAGGCGCGCTGGGCGGCGATTCGGTCGAGATCGAAGGTCGCGGTCAGGACCGTGCGGCTTTCGCGGTCGGCCTGTGCCACGATCTCGCCCTGCGGCCCGGCGATGAAGGACGAGCCGTAGAAGGTCAGCGCGCAGCTTTCCCCCGGCTCCACCCCGACTCTGTTGGACGCGACGAGCGGCATCAGGTTGGCGCCGGCATGACCCTGCATCACCCGGGTCCAATGGCCCTGGCTGTCGATGGAGGAGTCCTGCGGCTCCGACCCGATGGCAGTCGGGTAGAGAAGGATTTCCGCCCCCTTCAACGCCATGACGCGGGCGGTTTCCGGGAACCACTGGTCCCAGCAGATGGCGCAGCCGACGGTGGCGTAGCGGGTCTTGAACACCGGGATGCCGGTGTCGCCGGGGCTGAAATAGAATTTCTCCTGATAGCCCGGTCCGTCGGGAATGTGGGACTTGCGGTAGATGCCCAGCAGGCTGCCGTCCGCATCGACCATGGCCATGGAGTTGTAATAGGCGTTGCGCGCCTTTTCGAAGAAGCTGACGGGGATCACCACCGACAGCTCGCGCGCCAGCGACCGCATGCGCTCGATCACCGGATGGCCTTCGGCCGGGGCGGCGAGTTCGAACAGCGACTGCTTCTGGTCCTTGCAGAAATAGGGGGTCTCGAACAGTTCCTGCGGCAGGATGATCTGCGCGCCCTTTGCAGCCGCCTCGCGAATCAGCGATTCGACGCCGTCGACGTTGGCGGCACGGTCCCAACTGCAAGCCATCTGAGTGGCGGCGACGGTGACGGTACGGGACGAGGGGACGGTCGGCGAAACGGTCATTGCGGTCGCTGGCTCCTGTTGCGGCGAGTGACTGTGGCGACTGACGTCTGTGTGACCAAAGGTCGCGTCGGATACAAGCGGCAGTGCGGGACTCTGCGGGATTTTAGCGAAATGTTCACATTTCACCGATCCGGTGGCACGATCTGCCAAATAAAACCGATCCAAAAGGCAATCTTCGCGCCCTCCATCATATGCGGATATGGCGGCCGGCGCCCGATTTGAAAAGAACGATTCCACACAAGGCGGCTATGCACCGTATCCGAGCCGCCGTTCTGCTTAAGTTGGATGAAATTTGCCGATCCTCTGACCGGCATATCATTGCATGCCTGCGACCGACGGCTGCGCAATTGATTTGCGCTTTGCACACAGCACGTTATGATTGGATGACGCAGCCAGGACCATTCGTGTCAAGGTGGTATCACCAGGAAGGCATGGATCCGACCGACGCTATGTCGCCAGGTACCCTAACGGGCAACGGCCCGGCGCTTGCACCCGGTGGGCGGGAATGGTTGTTGGATCGGTAACGACGGCAGAGAGATTGTCGGTATGGAGGCGTCTGTCAAGGGGTGGGAGCCGGAGCGCCCCGACGGTTCAGGGGATGCGGCCGGTTCGGCCGACGGTGCGTTATCGTTCGTCGTCCGTGACGTGAACCGCGCATTCGCCCGCGCTCTGCAGACGCGCATCGCGCGGTCGGGCGTCAGCATGGGGCAATGGTTCTTCCTGCGCGCCCTGTGGGAGGAAGACGGTCTGACCCAACGCGAACTCAGCCACCGCGTCGGCATGATGGAGCCGACCACCGTCACCGCCGTCAACGTGATGGAGGGGCAGGGGCTGGTCCAGCGGGTGCGCAACAGCCACGACCGCCGCAAGATGAACATCTTCCTGACCGACAAGGGGCGGGCGCTCCGCGATTCGATGATGCCCAGCGCGTCGGAAATCGCTCAGATCGCCATTGAGGGCATCACGCCGAACGAACTGGATCTGACGCTGGACGTGCTGCGCCGCGTCGGTGCAAACCTCAACGCCGCCGCGGCGTCCGCCCGCGACGGCGAGGAGGAGTGAACCGGACGGTCTCCCGCCGCCCCTTTCCATAGATGAAAAGCAACCTCAATCGTCATCCGGGTCGGGCGGCGGCGGCAGGCTGGCGCCGGTCAGGTTTGCTCCGGTGAATTTGGCGTCGCGGATGTTCGCATCGCTCAGGATCGCGCCGGTCAGGTTGGCGTCGGCGAAATCGCAGCCCGACAGGTTGGCTCCGCGCAGATTGGTGCGGATGCAGGACGCGTTGGTCAGCCGCGCGCCGGTCAAGTTCGCCGCCCACAGCCGGCCGGTCGGCTGGCCGTCCGGCCCCTTGATGTCGACCCAGCCGATGCCGGCCCCGTCCAGCCGCACCCCGTCCATGTTGGCGCCGCGCAAGGTGGCGCCATCCAGGATCGCCCCGCCGAGGTCGGCGCCGGCCAGCACCGCTTCGGAGATGTCGCACATGATCAGCAGCGCCTCGCGCAGCTTGGCGCCGCTGAGGTTGGCCCGCTTCAGGTTCGCGCCGGACAGGTTCACGCCGGACAGGTCGATGTGGCTGAGGTCGGCGCCGGTCAGGTCGGCCCGCGCGCCCATCGAGCCGTTGGTGTTGATCCAGGTGTAATGGCTGTGCAGGGCCTGCTGGATCTGGACCGAGAAATTGTCGGCCGACCGGGCCAGATTGGCGCCGGTGGTGTCGGCTCCGGCCAGATCGGCACCTTCCAGCTTGGCACCCTGAAGGTCGGCATTGCGCAGGTTGGCGCCGGCCAGCATCGCGCCGGTCAGGTTGGCGTCGCGCAGAACCGCCCCCTGCAGGTTCACGCCGGACAGATTGCTGCCGCGCAGGTCGGCGCGGGCGAGATTGCAGCTCTTCATGCTGGCGCGCATCAGCGTGGCGCCGGTCAGCAGCGCGCCCTCGCAATCGGCGCCGTTCATCGACACGTCGGTCAGATCGGCGCCCGACAGGTTGGCGTTGGTCAGCGACGCATCGTCGAAATCGCTGCCGGCCAGATCGGAGCGGACGAAATCCAGCCCCTTGCCCCCCTTGCCGCCGCCCTGCCCGCCATAGAGAAGGGCGCCGCCGCGCAGGTCGGCCTCCTTCAGGACGGCGCGCTTCATCTTGGCGCCGCGCATGTGGGCGCCGCGCAGGTCGGCGCGGTACAGATTGCAGCCGGACAGGTCGGCCTTGGTCAGGTGGGCGGCAAACAGGTCCGCGGTGCTGAGATTGGCATTGGACAGGTCGCAATGGGACAGGTTGGCGCCGGACAGCTTGCCCTGCGCCAGGTTCACCCCGGACAGGTTCGAGCCTTCCATGTTCGCCATGGTCAGGTTGGCGCGCGAACCGCCCGACTTGTTCTTCAGCCAGCGCTCGTGCTTTTCCAGCACGGCAACCAACTCGTGCGGTGTCATCGGTCCTGTCCGGTCTGTCTGGTTGCGTGGTCCATCGATAGACCAGTGTCCCGAAATAATCTATGCCAAAGGTTAAGGCCGCTTCCAGGGCGCTTCCGGTGCATCGGCGGCTTGGCGCGGCGGCGCCCGCCCCCCATTTCCGGGGCGTCGGGCACCGGACCGCCTGTCACAGCAAGGAGTTGGGGATCATGTCGGGTGGACACACGCTTGCGGCGTTCGACACCGAATTGGCGGCGCTGCGCACCGCCATCGACCGCATGGGCGAATTGGTGGAACGGCAGGTCGGGCTTGCGCTCGATTCGCTGGCCGGTCCGGACGCCGATATCGCGGGCGAGGTGCTGAAGGGCGACGCCGAGATCGACCGGCTGGAGATGGAGGTGGAGGCGATGACCGTCCGCCTGCTGGCTCTGCGCCAGCCGATGGCCAAGGACCTGCGCGAGATCGTCGCAGCGCTGAAGATCGCCTCCAATCTGGAACGGATGGGCGATTTCGCCGGCTCGGTCGCCAAGCGGGCGGTCACGCTGGCCACCCTGCCGGTTGCGCCGCCGGTCGCCTCGCTGGTCCGGATGGGCCGCATGGTGCAGGCGATGATCGGCGACATGCGCCGCGCCTACACCGTACAGGACGCCGATCTGGCCGCTTCCGTCCGCGACTGCGACGGGGAGGTCGACGCCGCCTACACCGCGCTGTTCCGTGAATTTTTGACCTACATGATGGAAACGCCGGCCCAGATCACCGGCTGTACCCATCTGCTGTTCGCCGCCAAGTCGATCGAGCGTATCGGCGACCATGCCACCAACGTGGCGGAGAACATCAACTTCCTGGTCAAGGGCCGTCTGCCGTCGGACGAACGCCGCAAGGAGGACCTCAGCAGCTACGCCGTCGCTCCGCCGCGCGAGGGTGCGTGAACGCAGGGGCTTGACAGCCGGCGGTGGCATGTGGTGCGCTTGTCGGCATGAACATGTCCTCGCCCCTCCTGTCGCAGCATTGGTGGTGGCCCGTCTCCAACGGGCCGGCCTGGCGACGCGTGTGAACGTGGATTGACGACAAAAGGCCGCCCGGTGCATCCGGAGCGGCCTTTTTCCTGACCTGTCAGCGGGTCACCCAAGGGAAGGACGGACAGGCGGAAGCACCGTGCGGCGTCACCGACAAGACGCCCGAACCGGAGCCCCGCCGCCATGACGCCCTCCCATCTGTATCCCTCCCACATCTTCCTGGCCGATCCCGCATTGCTCGACCCGTTCTCCGCCATCACCGGCGGCGGGCTTGGGCTGCGCCGCACCGCCGAGCCGGTGGGGATCGCCGAAGCGCTCGACACGCTCGCCGCCGCCCTGGACGAGCGTCGCGGCCTGCTGCTGTCGGGCGGGGTGGAGGCGACCGGCCGTTATCGTCGCCAGGCCATGGGATTCGTCGACCCGCCCCTGTCGGTGACCGCGCGCGGCCGGACGGTGCGCATCGACGCGCTGAATCCGCGCGGCCGACTTCTGCTTCCCGCCATCGCCGGCGCGCTCGACGGGCATGAGGCGATGGTCGGGCTGGAGGTGACGGCCGCCCGCGTCACCGCGCTGGTCCGCCGGCCGACGGGCGTCTTCGCGGAGGAGGAGCGCAGCCGGCAGCCGTCGGTCTTCAGCGTGCTGCGGTCGCTGATGGCGCTGTTCGCCTGCCCGGACGAGCCGTTCCTCGGCCTCTACGGCGCCTTCGGCTACGACCTCGCCTTCCAGTTCGAACCGATCCGGCGCCGGTTGGAGCGGCCGGACGACCAGCGCGACCTAGTGCTGTATCTGCCCGACCGGCTGCTGGTGGTCGACCATGGCGCCGGGGTGGCCCGCCGCTTCGCCTACGAGTTCGTGGTGGACGGCACTTCCACCGAAGGGGGTGCCGGCGGCGGCCGGGTCCACGCCTATCGCCCGGACACCAACGCCGCCGCGGAGTGCGACCATGCGCCCGGCGAGTACCAGCAGGTGGTGCTGGCGGCGAAGGAGGCCTTCCGTCGCGGCGACCTGTTCGAGGTGGTGCCCGGCCAGACCTTTGCCGAGCCCTGCGCCGACAGCCCCTCCACCATCTTCCGCCGGCTGCGCGCCGCCAATCCGGCGCCCTACGAGGCGTTGATCAATCTGGGGGACGGCGAGTTCCTGGTCGCCGCCAGCCCCGAGATGTATGTCCGCGTCGGCACCGGCCCAACGGCGGCGCGGGTGGAGACCTGCCCGATCTCCGGCACGGTGGCGCGCGGCGCCGACGCGCTGGGCGATGCCGCGCAGATCCTGACACTGCTGAACTCCGCCAAGGACGCGGCGGAGCTCACCATGTGCACCGACGTCGACCGCAACGACAAGGCGCGGGTGTGCGAGGCCGGTTCGGTCCGCGTCGTCGGCCGGCGGATGATCGAGCTGTACTCCCGCCTGATACACACGGTGGACCATGTGGAGGGGCGGCTGCGCGACGGATTCGACGCGCTGGACGCTTTCCTCACCCACAGCTGGGCGGTCACGGTGACCGGCGCGCCGAAACTCTGGGCCATGCAGTTCCTGGAGGACACCGAACGGTCGCCGCGGCGCTGGTACGGCGGAGCCTTCGGACGAATCGGCTTCGACGGCGGGATGGACACCGGCCTGACCCTGCGCACCATCCGCATGAAGGACGGGGTCGCCTTCGTTCGCGCCGGCGCGACCCTGCTGTCCGACAGCGACCCGGAGGCGGAAGACGCCGAATGCCGCCTGAAGGCCTCCGCCTTCCTCGACGCGGTACGGGGGGAGGGGACGCCGCCGCGGCTGGCGCTGGTTGCCGCCGCGGTGTCGTCCGCCGCCGGGCGGAGCGGGGAGGGGCGGCGGGTGCTGCTGGTCGACCATGACGACAGCTTCGTCCACACGCTGGCCGACTATTTCCGGCGGACCGGGGCAGCGGTGACGACGCTGCGCCACACCCATGCGCGGACAGCGCTGCGCGACGAGCCGCCCGACCTGCTGGTGCTGTCGCCGGGACCGGGGCGCCCGGCCGATTTCGATGTCGACGGCAGCCTACGGGCGGCGCTGGGCCTCGGCGTTCCGGTGTTCGGCGTCTGTCTGGGGCTGCAGGGGATGGCCGAGAGCTTCGGCGCGACGCTCGACCGGTTGCCGGAGCCGATGCATGGCAAGGCCTCGCCCCTGATTCACCAGGGCTGCGGGCTGTTCGAGGGGCTGCCGCAGGGAATGCGGGTGGGCCGCTACCATTCGCTGGTAGCGAAGCGCGACAGCCTGCCGCCGGAACTGCGGGTGACGGCGGAGACGGAGGACGGAACGGTGATGGCGATCGAGCACCGGACGCTGCCGCTGGCCGCCGTACAGTTCCACCCCGAATCGATCCTGACGCTCGACGGCGGCCATGGGTTGGCACTGATCGACACCGTGATGGCGACGCTGGCGACGCGCGGCGGCAGGCTGCCGGAACGGGAGGAAGCGGCCTGAGAGGGGACACCGGGGGAACATGGCGCCGCCCGCTCCCCCGGTCGCACTCCGTTACACCGGCAGCCGGATCACCGCGCGCAGGCCGCCATAGGGGCTGTCGTCCAGCGTGATGTCGCCGCCATGGCTGCGCGCCACGTCGCGGGCGATGGTCAACCCCAGGCCCGAGCCGCCGGTGTCCAGATTGCGGCTGCTGTCGACGCGGAAGAAGGGCTTGAACACGTCCTCGCGGAGATAGGCGGGGATGCCGGGGCCGTCGTCGTCGACGGTGATCTCGATCACGCCTTCCTTCGGTTCGGCCTTGACCCAGGCGGTGCCGGCATGGCGGCCGGCATTGACCAGCAGGTTGGCGATGCAGCGGCGGACCGCGTTGGGACGCAGCGGCACCACCAGACCCTCCGGCGCCGTCAGCGTCACCTCCGTCCCGTCGCGCCGCGCACCGGAGGCGACCTCGTTCAGAAGGCGGGTCAGGTCGGTCGGCTGCACCGCTTCCGTCCCTTCGCCGCGGGCGAAGGCGAGATAGCCTTCGATCATCTGTTCCATTTCGGCGACGTCGGCCTTCAGCTCCTCCACCTCGGGGTCGAGGTCGGGATGCTCGATCATGTCCAGCGCCAGCTTCATCCGGGTCAGCGGGGTGCGCAGGTCGTGGCTGACGCCGGCCAGCATCTCCGTCCGCTGGTTCATCTGGCGCTGGATGCGTTCGCGCATCAGCAGGAAGGCGGAGGCGGCCTGCCGCACCTCCGTTGCCCCTTCCATCTTGAAGTTGGAGACGTCGCGGCCCTTGCCCAGAGCGTCGGCGGCGATGGCCAGCCGCTTGATCGGGCGGATCTGGTTGCGCATGAACAGGATCGCCACGGCGAACAGCACGACGGCCGACCCGACCATCCACAGGATGAAGATGTAGCTGGTCGGGGTGAACAGGCGCCGCTCCGGCGACATCACCGACAGCACGCCGTCGGCCATCTGCACCCGGATCTCGTACCATTCCCGCGCGACGCGGGTGTTGATGGCGAAGGGGCGGCCGATCCGTTCGTCCAGCGCCTTGCCGAGCGTGCGCTCCAGCAGGCCGCTCAGCCGGCGGCGTTCATCCGGCAGCACCTGCCCCGGCTCCAGCGTGACGATCAGATCGGTGGTGCGGGCGACGGTGGCCAGCGTCCAGTCGCGCCCCTCCTGCGAGGGATCGTGTTCGATCATGGCGATCACGGTGGCGATGTCGCCGGCCACGGCATAGGCCAGCCGGTTGGTCACCGTGTCCCAGTGCCGGTCGTAGAAGATCCAGGTCGCCACCGCCTGCGCCAGGATCACCGGCGTGACGATGATCAGCAGCGTCCGGCCGAACAGGGTGCGCGGCAGGAACCGCTTCAGGAACGGCGTGCGCCGCCGCCGTTCGGCCCGCCGGGCCGCGACGCTGCGGTCCGATGCCGCCGTCAAGGATCGGGCCTCAGCACATACCCCTCGCCGCGGACGGTGTGGAGGTAGCGCGGCTCGCGCGGGTCGGCCTCGATCTTGCGGCGCAGGCGGGTGACCTGCACATCCACGGTGCGGGCGTTTCCGGCGACCTTGCTGCGCTCCGTCAACTCCTCGCGCGTGAAGGTGACGCCGGGGGACGCGGCGAGGATGCGCAGCAGGCTCGCCTCCGCCGTGGTCAGGCGGATCAACTCGTCGCCATGGCGCAGTTCGTCCCGGTCGGGCAGATAGGTCAGGGGGCCGAGCCGCACGGGCACCGCAGGCGGAGCCGCCGGTTCCGGTGGACGCGCGGCCTGCCGGCGCAGGATGGAGTTGATACGCAGCAGAAGCTCGCGCGGGTTGAAGGGCTTGGCGAGATAGTCGTCGGCCCCCGCCTCCAGCCCGGCGATGCGGTCGTCCGGCTCGTCGCGGGCGGTCAGCAGCAGGATCGGCAGGTCGCGCTCGCGCCGCAGCGACTCGGTCAGCGACAGTCCGGATTCGCCGGGCATCATGATGTCGAGCACCAGCAGGTCGAAGGCCAGCCCGCTCAACTGCGCGCGGGCATCCGCGGCGTCACGCGCGGTGCTGACCAGAAAGCCGTTGCCGGCGAGGTACTTGCGCAGAAGCTCGCGCAGGCGGGTGTCGTCGTCGACGACCAGGATGTGAGGCTGATCTTCGGTCATGGCGCGACTATAACGCGTGTCGCCGCAATCGACATAGTGGCACCATGCGTGACGCATCATGGGTGCGCATGGCGGGCAGTCGTGTAAGCGGTTGGCCGTTTCGCCCTCGTTCCGTGTTACCCTCCATATGTCCTCCTCAGAGGGCCGAGAGACACAGGAGCGATCACGATGGCCTACGACCACAGGTCCAACGACCCCCGGGACCTGGACGCCCAAGACCTCGCCGAAATGACCCGCAACTTCCTGGCGAAGGGCGGCAACATCGTTCAATGTCCGCCGGGTGCTTCGGAAAACGTGGTGTACCGCAAGGGCGGCTTCCGCCGCCGCACCCCCAACGACACGAAGGCCGCGGCCGACAAGCCGGCGGACACCAACACGGCAGAGGCCGGCTCCAAGGATGCCGGGCCGGCGGCGCCGGAGACGAAGACGGAGCCTAGCACCGGCTGAGGCGGTTGCAGCGTTTCGGTTTCAGCGTTTCGCGGCAAGACGGGCAGGGGGAACGGGCGGTGCGAATTTCGCGCGGTCCCCCTCGTCCAGCATGCCCATCATCACCTTGCGGAATCCCTCCACCGCCTCCGCACCGGCCATGCGGTAGGCGCGGGCGATGCGCTGGCGCTGTGTCTCGGACAGCTGGCGCTCCAGCTCCACGCCCTTTTCCGTCAGTTCCAGCAGACGCTGCCGCCGGTCGCGGGCGCCCGTCTGCTGGTCGATGAAGCCCTGGCGCACCAGTTCGCCCAGCACGCGCGACAGACTCTGCTTGGTGATCTTCAGGATCGCCAGCAGTTCCGAAACGGTGATCTTGGGATAGCGGCCGACGAAATAGATCACGCGGTGGTGCGCGCGGCCGAAGCCGATCTCCGCCAGAATTTCGTCCGGTTCGGCGGTGAATTCGCGATAGGCATAGAAAAGCAGCTCCATTCCGGTACGGAGTTCCTCCTCGCGGAGGAAGAGCTGGTTCACGCCCGCTTTCAGGTCAGCCATGGCGACGCGGTTGGTTCGATTTATTCTAATTAGGACAGCGGCTCAGACATAAACAATCGTGCGTCCGGTTACAAGAACAAGCTCGTTCCCGGACGCGGCTTTTCCTCCGCTGCTCAGGCGCTGCCGGTTGGCCGCCTTGGCATAGGCCGGGTGCTACACGATGTCCCTGATGGTCACCATGGGTGGGTGCGCCGGTCGGGTGAGTGGAAATTCGGCGGCGGGCTTGGTATGGGCTGTGGTCACGAGAGGCAAAGAACGTTCCACAAGTTCCCATATAAAGCCGAGACAAGAAGGAAACGACCATGACCGCACGCCGGAAGCTGATCGCCGGAAACTGGAAGATGAACGGGTTGAAGGCCGACGGGCTGGATCTCGCCTCCGACCTCGCCGGGCGGCTGAAGGGCGCCGGGCCGGTCGCCTTCGACATGCTGGTCTGCCCGCCCTTCCCGCTGCTGTTCCCGGTGGGAGAGGCGATCGCCGACAGCCCGCTGGCGCTGGGCGGCCAGGACTGCGCGCCCAAGACCTCCGGCGCCCACACCGGCGACGTGGCGCCGACCATGCTGAAGGACGCCGGGTGCCGCTTCGTCATTCTCGGCCATTCGGAGCGCCGCGCCGACCATGGCGAGAGCGATGCCGTGGTCAACGCCAAGGCCGTCGCCGCCCATAAGGAAGGTCTGGTCGCCATCGTCTGCGTCGGCGAAACGGAGGCGCAACGCGATGCCGGTCAGGCCGACGCCGTGGTGTCGGCCCAGCTCGCCGGCTCCATCCCCGCCGGTGCGACTGCCGATAACACCGTCATCGCCTATGAGCCGGTCTGGGCCATCGGCACCGGCAAGACCGCGACTCCGGACGACGTGAAGGCGATGCACGCCCATATCCGGGCCGAACTGGCCGGCAAGATCGCCGATCCGGACAAGGTCCGCATCCTCTACGGCGGATCGGTCAAGCCGGGCAACGCGGCGGAACTGATGGCGGTGGACAATGTCGACGGCGCACTGGTCGGCGGTGCGTCGCTGAAGGCCGACGATTTCTGGGGAATCGCCACCGCCTGCCGCTAATGCCCCTGCCGCATGTGACATGGCACCATCCGGTGTCAGCCATGCCGCCAATGGATACGGCATAGGTATTTTGGCGCTGGCATATCGCGCGGCTCCGCGGTACAAACAGTGGGCGCGCGCCACGGGCCCTTCAGACGGCCTGTGGCGCGCTATTCGATTTTTGGGATGGGTGTGGGGTGAGCATCGCATGGAATCGGTGATTCTGGTTATTCACCTGCTGATCGCCGTAGGGCTGGTCGGCGTGATCCTGATCCAGCGGTCGGAAGGCGGCGGGCTCGGCATCGGCGGCGGCACCATGGGTGGCATGATGAGCACCCGCGGAACGGCCAATCTGCTGACGCGGACCACCGGCATCCTGGCGGCCTGCTTCTTCGCCACCAGCATCGTGCTGGCGATCCTGGCCGGCGGCCATTCGCGCCCGGCGTCGATCATCGACAGCCTGCCGGCGGCGCCTTCGCAGTCGACCGCTCCGGCGGCCCCGGCGCAGCCTGCCGCTCCGGCCCAACCCGCGCCGCCGGTGGCCCAGTAAAGGGTCCATCCCAGCAGCGCACGGGTACGAGCGAACAGCGAGGCGGCCTCCCCGAAGCCGCCTCTTTCTTTTGAGGGCCGACGTTCGCGACGCCATGTCTCGGCGGCGACCCTTCGGGGGACGTTGAACATCTCTCCCCTCCGGGGAGACGGACAATCCGCCCCTATGGGGAAGGACAATACCGTTCCCTATGGGGATCGATTACTCCGTCCCCTATGGGGATCGATTACTCTGTCCCCTATGGGGACATCGGCCATCCGTCCCCCACGGGGACATGGAACAGCTCTCAAGCTCTTCGGACGGACATGACTCGCTACATCTTCATCACCGGTGGCGTCGTTTCTTCGCTGGGCAAAGGTCTGGCGTCGGCGGCGCTTGGGGCGCTTCTCCAGGCGCGCGGCTACAAGGTGCGTCTGCGCAAGCTGGACCCGTACCTGAACGTCGATCCCGGAACGATGAGCCCCTACCAGCACGGCGAGGTCTTCGTGACCGACGACGGGGCTGAGACGGACCTGGACCTCGGCCATTACGAGCGGTTCACCGGCGTGTCGGCCCGCAAGGGCGACAACATCACCACCGGCCGCATCTATTCCACCGTGATCGCCAAGGAGCGCCGCGGCGATTACTTGGGCGGCACTGTCCAGGTCATTCCGCACATCACCGACGAGATCAAGGAATTCATCCGCGCCGACGCCACCGACGAGGACTTCGTCCTGATCGAGATCGGCGGCACGGTGGGCGATATCGAGTCGCTGCCCTTCCTGGAGGCGATCCGCCAGTTCGGCAACGAGGTCGGGCAGGAGAATGTCCTCTACATCCACCTGACCCTGCTGCCCTACATCCCGACCGCCGGCGAGTTGAAGACCAAGCCGACCCAGCATTCGGTGAAGGAGCTGCTGAGCGTCGGCATCCAGGCCAACATCCTGCTGTGCCGCGCCGACCGTCCGATCCCGGAGAACGAGCGCAAGAAGATCGCGCTGTTCTGCAACATCCGTCCGGAGCGGGTGATCGCGGCGCTGGACGTCGATTCGATCTATCAGGTGCCGATCAGCTACCACGAGGAAGGCTTCGACACCCAGGTCCTGAGCTATTTCGGCCTGCCGGTCGACAAGGAGCCGGACCTGTCGCGCTGGACCCGCATCATGGACCGGGTGCGCAAGCCGCAGGGCGAGGTCACCATCGCGGTGGTCGGCAAGTACATCAGCCTGCTCGACAGCTACAAGTCGCTGGCCGAGGCGCTGACCCACGGCGGCATCGCCAACAACGTCAAGGTCAACCTCGACTGGATCGATTCGGAGATCTTCGAGGATGACGACGCGGCGGTGAAGCGGCTGGAGAACGTCCACGGCATCCTGGTGCCGGGCGGTTTCGGCTCCCGCGGGACGGAAGGCAAGATCCGCGCGGCCCAGTTCGCCCGCGAGCGGAAGGTGCCCTATTTCGGCATCTGCTTCGGCATGCAGATGGCGGTGATCGAAGCCGCCCGCAACATGGCGAAGATCGAGGATGCCGGCTCCACCGAGCTGGGCAAGCCGGGCAACCCGGTCGTCGGCCTGATGACGGAGTGGATGCGCGGCAACACGCTGGAGCGTCGTGCTGAGGTCGGCGACCTGGGCGGCACCATGCGGCTGGGCGCCTATCCGGCCAAGCTGCTGGAAGGCAGCAAGGTCGCCGAGGTCTACGGCACCACCGACATCTCCGAACGGCACCGTCACCGCTATGAGGTGAACGTGTACTACAAGGAGCGTCTGGAGCGCTGCGGCATGAAGTTCAGCGGCCTGTCGCCCGACGGGGAACTGCCGGAGATCGTCGAGATCCCCGATCATCCCTGGTTCATCGGCGTGCAGTTCCACCCGGAACTGAAGTCCAAGCCGTTCGAACCGCACCCGCTGTTCACTGCCTTCATCAAGGCGGCCATCGACCAGAGCCGGTTGGTCTGAGGGGCAGGGGGTAACGTCCCCTGGGAGCCACATAGCCATGAAAAAGCCCCGCCCCCCAAATGCGGGGCTTTTTCATGCCCGCCACCTTCCCTATACGTCACCTTCCTTGCACCCCCGAAATCCCTGTGCGACGATCCGCTGAAAATCGCTTAAGCGAACAAATTGACCGGGGGAAGGACCATGAACCGCGCCAGGATCGCCGCGCTTGCCACCTGTCTGACCGCGCTCACCGCTGTCCCGGCTGCCGCGGCGGACTATTCCTCCACCATCTTCTTCGGCGACAGCCTGACCGACAGCGGAGCGTTTCAGTCGCTTCTGCCGGTCGGTGGCAAGTTCACCACCAATCCCGGCCCGGTGTGGGCGGAGAACCTCGCCGGTGCGCTCGGCACCTCAGCCGTCACGGCAGCGCGGGGCGGCACCGACTATGCGGTCGGCGGGGCGCGGGTGAATACCTCGGTCGGCGTGCCGGCGACCGGTCCGACGTCTCTGGCGCCCAGCGTGGCGACGCAGATCTCCGGCTATCTCGCCTCCACCGGCGGGCGGGCCGATCCGAATGCGCTCTACACCGTCTGGGGCGGTGCCAACGACATTCTCGCCTCGCTGAGCAGTCCGGCAACCGCCCAAGCGACGGTGACCCAGGCGGCGTCCGATCTGGTGACGCAGGTCGCACGGCTGCGCGCCGCCGGTGCGCGCACCATCCTGGTTCCCACCGTGCCGGACATCGGCTCGACTCCGTTCGGACAGGCGCAGGGCGCCGCCGCGGCCGGGCAGATCTCGCAATTGGTCAGCGGCTATAACCAGCTGGTCACGCTGGGACTGGCCAATGCCGGCGTCTCGGTCATCCCGATCGACACCTATTCGCTGCTGCGGGCCGCAGTGGCGAATCCGGCATCCTTCGGCTTCACCGACGTAACGGGAACCGCCTGCACCACCAGCAGTTCGCTGCTCTGCACCTCCGCCACCCTCGTGGCGCCGAACGCGGCGGAGAGCCACCTGTTCGCCGATGGCGTCCATCCGACGACCGCCGGACATCGCGCCGTGTCCGACTTCGTGCTGAATGCACTGACGGCGCCCGGCAACGTCGCCCAGCTCGCCGAATCGCCGCTGCGCACGCGCGACCGGGTGACCGCGACGATCCTCGCCCAGGCGGCGACCGGCCTGTGGAGCCGCAAGCCCGGCGAGACGGGCGCCTGGATCAGCGGCGGGGCAGGGCGCTTGACCAGCGACCGCACCGGCGATCCCGGTGCCGGCGGGCAGGCGGAGGTGCGCGGCACGCCGCTGTCGGTCAGCATCGGCATCGACCAGCGCTTCGGCGAAAACCTGCTGCTGGGCGTGGCCGGGACGGTGTCGCATTATCGCGGCAGCTTCTCCACCGGCGGCGAATACAAGCAGCGCGACTATGTGCTGAGCGGCTACGGCGTCTACCGCATGGGCGGTGCCTTCGTGAACGGCGTCGGGTCCTTCGGCTTCACCGATTACGACCTGCGCCGCGGTGTCACCATCAACGGCACCGATCATTCGACCGGCGGCAACACCGAGGGTATCAACGCCTCCATCGGTGTCGAGGGCGGCTACGACTTCACCATGGGCGGCCTGACCCACGGTCCGGTGCTTGGCCTGCGCTATCAGCATGTGGAGGTGGAAGGCTTCAGCGAGGACAGCAGCCTGTTCGGCTTCACCTACCGGTCGCAGACCCGCAACTCGCTGGTCGGCAGCGTCGGCTATCAGGCGGCCTATGATTTCGGCAGCGTCCTGCCCTATGCCAAGGTGACGCTGAACCGCGAGTTCAAGGACGACCAGCGCAGCATCACGGTGGAAAGCCGTAGCATCTCCACGCTGGCCTACGAGGTGGCTGTGGCGAAGCCGGATCGTAGCTATGTCGATCTGACGGCCGGGGCTTCCTTCCGGCTGGCGGCGTCGGTGACCGGCACGCTCGGCCTGAATGCCCGGTTGGGTGACGAGGACCGCCGCGACTATGGCGGCTTCATCGGCCTCAACGTCGGCTTCTGACCAAAGGCGGGGTGAACGGGTCCGAGTCCGCTCCATATCAGAGGCGGATTTGCCAACGGGAGGATAAGAACGCCATGTCCGAGGTGATGATCGATGCAGCCGACGGCGGCCGTTTTTCGGCTTATGTCGCCAAGCCCAAGGTGATTTCGGCCGGCGGGCTGGCCGGCGGACTGGTGGTGATCCAGGAGATCTTCGGCGTCAACGCGGTGATGCGCGAGCTGTGCGACTGGTACGCCTCGCAGGGCTTCCTGGCAGTGTGCCCCGACCTGTTCTGGCGCCAACAGCCGGGCGTGCAGCTCACGGACAAGACCGAAGCGGAGTGGAACCGGGCCTTCGCCCTGATGAACGGCATGGACCAGGACAAGGCGGTGGAGGACCTGAAGGCGGCGCTGGACTGGGTGCGGGGGCAGGAGGGCTGCACGGGCAAGGCCGGCAGCGTCGGCTACTGCCTTGGCGGCCGGCTGGCCTTCATGATGGCGACGCGGTCGGACGCCGACGCCAACGTCGGCTATTACGGCGTCGGGCTGGAAGGGCTGCTGGGCGAGGCCGGCAAGATCGCCAAGCCGCTGCTGCTGCACATCGCGGAGAACGACAAGTTCTCCAGCCCCGACAAGCGCGACGCCGTGGTGGCCGGGCTGAAGGGCAACAGGTGGGTGACCGCCAAGGTCTATCCCGGCATGGACCACGCCTTCGCCCGGCCGGGGGGCGAGCACTACGACCGGGATGCGGCCGACGAGGCGAACCGGCTGACGGTGGAGTTCTTCCGGACGCATCTGGGGTGATAGCCCCCACCCTAACCCTCCCCCGTTGGGCGGGGGAGGGGACAAGTGCTTAGGCGGGAGAGTGGCGGCAGTCCCTCCCCCGCCCAGCGGGGGAGGTTGGGAGGGGCATTCGGCAGGCGCCTAAGTGGCTTGCAGCTCTCGGCGCCGCCCGCCATTGACCGTCCCTCCATTTAATGGGATGCAAAGGTCCACGGGCGCCCTCTCGCCCGTTTTCGTTTTGGAGCACTCCGATGACCACGCCGCGCGCCGTTCAGATCGGCGACCTGACCATTGCCAACGACCGCCCCTTCGTCCTGATCGCCGGCCCCTGCCAGATGGAAAGCCGCGACCATGCGCTGGAGACCGCGTCCGCGCTGGTGGAGATGACCAAGGCGCTGGGCATGGGGCTGATCTACAAGTCGAGCTTCGACAAGGCCAATCGCACCTCCATCGCCACCGCGCGCGGTCTGGGCATGGACAAGGCTCTGCCGATCTTCGCGGAAATCCGCGAGCGCTTCGGCTGCCCGGTCATCACCGACGTGCATGAGTCCAGCCAGTGCGCCCCGGTCGCCGAGGCGGTGGACGTGCTGCAGATCCCGGCCTTTCTCTGCCGGCAGACCGACCTGCTGATCGCCGCCGCGGAGACCGGCCGGGCGGTGAACGTCAAGAAGGGCCAGTTCCTGGCGCCGTGGGACATGAAGAATGTCGCCGCCAAGCTGGTCGCCTCTGGCAACGAGCGCGTGCTGCTGTGCGAGCGCGGCGCCAGCTTCGGCTACAACACGCTGGTGTCGGACATGCGGTCCCTGCCGATCATGGCGGAGACCGGCTTCCCGGTGGTGTTCGACGCCACCCACTCCGTCCAGCAGCCGGGCGGGCAGGGCACCACCTCGGGCGGGCAGCGGGAATTCGTGCCGGTTCTGGCGCGTGCGGCCATTGCGGTCGGCGTCGCCGCCGTCTTCATGGAAACGCACGAGAGCCCGGACTGCGCCCCCAGCGACGGCCCGAACATGGTCCCGCTGACGGACATGCCGACACTGCTGGCGAAGCTGCAGGCTTTCGACCGTCTGGCGAAGTCCTAAAAACGCTTAATTTGGCAGGGAAGCGGCGCCGTGCTTGACTGGCGCCTCTTCCGCTTCAGCCGTTCGGGGGCGAGCATGACATTCGGTCGGGGTTTTCGGGGTGCCGTCATGGCGCTCCTGCTGCTGGTGGCCGCCTTTCCGGCGGTGGCGCTGGAAAGCTTCCAGAAGTCCAAGCTGACCGTGGAGACGGCGGGCGGCGGCAAGTTCCGCTTCACCGTCGAACTGGCCTTGACCCCCGGCCAGCAGGCGCAGGGCCTGATGTACCGCCAGTCGATGCCGGCCGATGCCGGAATGCTGTTCGTCTACGACCGGGTGCAATCGGCCAGCTTCTGGATGAAGAACACGCTGATCCCGCTGGACATGCTGTTCATCGCCGCCGATGGCCGCATCGTGAACATCCATGAGCGCGCAGTGCCGGAATCACTGGATTCCGTCAGTTCCGACGGCCCGGTGAAGGCCATCCTGGAATTGAACGGCGGCATGGCGGCACGGCTGGGCATCCGCGCCGGCGACCGCGTGGTGTCGCCCGACATCACGAAGCCGTAAGCGGAAAGACGATCCCCCGCCCATGACTTTCGCTTAAACTCCCCCAGATTGATCGCGCGGAGTATGGCGCGGAGGGCAGGCATGGCGAGGGGTGCAGGCAGGCGGGCGGCGATCGTGATCGGAGTGGCGCTCAGCGCCGCGGCCGGCCTGTCCGCCTATGTCGTGCTGGCGCGTGCCGAGCCTGGACCATCCTACCGGCTGGCAAGGGTCGAGCAGGGGCACCTGATCAGCGCCATCACCGCCACCGGCACCATGAGCGCCCTGGTGACGGTGGAGGTCAGCTCCCAGCTCTCCGGCCAGATCGCGGAGCTTTACGCCGATTTCAACAGCCGCGTCACCAGTGGCCAGATCCTCGCCCGCCTGAACGGCGACCAGCTCGCCGCAAGGCTGGCCCAGGCGGGCGCCGACGTCGATTCCGCCAAGGCAACCCTGATCCAGCAACAGGCCCTGCAGGACAAGGCGCGGGCAGACCTCGCCAGCGCCAAGGCCAGCGTCGCCAATGCCGATGCACAGATCCTGCGCGCCGACCTCGCCCAGCGCGATGCGGAGCGGGACCTGCGGCGGCGGCGCGACCTGCAGGGCCGCGGCGTGGTCGCTGCCGCCGATCTGGAAAAGGCGGAAACCGCGGCCCACAGCGCCCAGGCCCAGCTGGTCGCCGCCCGCGCCCAGAAGCGGCAGGCGGAGGCGGCGGAATCCTCCGCGCAAGCATCGCTGGCCGTCGCCGCCGCCCAGGTAGAGGTCGCCCGCGCCCAGGTGGCTCAGCGCGAGGCCGCCCTGCAATTGGTTCGCGTCGACCTGAACCGCTCCGTCATCCGCTCCCCCATCGACGGGGTGGTGGTGAACCGCGCGGTCAGCACCGGCCAGACGGTGGCGGCCAGCCTGTCCGCGCCCACCCTGTTCACCATCGCCCAGGATCTGCGGCAGATGGAGGTGCTGGCCAACATCGACGAGGCCGACATCGGCCGGGTGCGCGAAGGCATGCCGGTGCGTTTCACCGTGAACGCCTTCCCCGGCGACAGCTTCACCGGGCGGGTGGCCCAGGTGCGGCTGGCGCCGAAGGAGGATTTGACCGTCGTCACCTACATCGTCGTCATCACGGTCGAGAATCCGGAACTGCGGCTGCTGCCGGGCATGACCGCCAATCTGCGCATCACGGTGGACGAGCGCCCATCGGCGGTGAAGCTGCCCAACGCCGCCCTGCGCTTCCGCCCGCCGGGCGTGGAGATGGCGGTCGATGCGCCGGCCCCCACCACCGGCGGTCCGAGCGGAGGCCGCGGCGCCGCGGCGCTGGAGGCCGCTGCCAAGCGGGTGATGGACGGGCTGAAGCTGGACGAGGGCAAGCGCCGCGACATCGTCGCCCTGGTCGCCGAGGCGCGCGAGCGCTTTACCGCGCTGGACGCCGAAGGCGGCGATCCCGAGCGCCGCCGGGTCGAGGCGAATGCCATCCGGACCGCGACCCTGGAAAGGATTGCCGCTCTGCTGGAGCCTGCGCAGCGCAACCACTTCGATGCGCTGGTGGAGCCCGGCCGGGCGGCGGAAGCCGCGCGCGCCGTCTGGATTCCCGGCCCCGGCAACGGCAGCCCTGTCGGCGTGCCGGTCCGGCTCGGCATCGGCGACGGCAGCTATACCGAAGTGGTGTCCGGCGATCTGCGCGCCGGGCAGGAGGTCATCACCGGCATCCTGTCCCCCGACCGCGACACCCGCCGGGGACCGCGTCTTGGGTTTTGATCCTCCCCTGCCCCTGATCGCCGTCGAGAGCCTCTCCCGCCACTACCGCATGGGACCGCAGACCGTCCATGCGCTGGACGACGTCACCGTCACCATCGCCCGCGGCGAGTTCGTAGCTGTGATGGGACCCTCCGGATCCGGCAAATCCACCTTCATGAACCTGCTGGGTTGCCTGGACCGTCCCGATTCCGGCCATTACCGCCTGGACGGGCGCGAGGTCGCCGGCCTGTCCTCCGACGCGCTGGCGGCGGTGCGGAACCGCAGCATCGGCTTCGTCTTCCAGTCCTTCAACCTGCTGCCGCGGCAGACGGCGCTCGCCAACGTCATGCTGCCGATGGTCTATGCCGGCGTCGGCCATGCCGAGCGGTCGGAGCGGGCACTCGCCGCGCTCGACGCGGTGGGCTTGCGGGAGCGGGCAGGGCATCGGCCGACCCAGCTTTCCGGCGGACAGCAGCAGCGGGTCGCCATCGCCCGCGCCCTGGTCAACGACCCGCTCCTGCTTCTGGCCGACGAGCCGACCGGGGCGCTCGACAGCGCCACCAGCCTGGAGATCATCGCCCTGTTCCAGCGGCTGAACCGCCGCGGCATCACCGTGGTGCTGGTGACCCACGAACCGGAGGTGGCGCGCTTCGCCGCCCGTGTCCTGCAGTTCCGCGACGGCCGGCTGATCGACGACCAGCGCCAGGAGCCGGAGGTGGCGGCATGACGGCATGGGACGCCCTGCGCGCCGCATTCGATTCGCTCAGAGCCAACCCGTTGCGCAGCGCGCTGACCATGCTCGGCATCGTCATCGGTGTCGCCGCGGTGATCGCCATGGTGGCGGTCGGAGCCGGTGCGCGGGACCAGGTACTGCGCCAGATCGCCAGCCTGGGCACCAACCTGATCATGGTGGGGCAGGGCAGCATCGTCCGCAGCGGGGTGAAGCTGGGCGCCGGCACCGCATCGACACTGACGGAGGACGATGCGCTGGCGGTGCTGAGCGAGATTCCCGGCGTGGTGGTGACGGCGCCATCGGTGCGCTGGGGATTGCAGATCGTCGCCGGCAACCAGAATTGGGGCACAGTGCTGTTCGGCATCACGCCCGACTACATGGACGCCCGCGACTGGACCGTGGCGACCGGCCGGGGTTTGTCGGACGAGGATGTGGCCCAGGCCAACAAGGTGGTCGTGCTGGGCCAGACGGTCGTGCGCAACCTGTTCGGCGGCGGCGATCCCATCGGCGAGCCGGTCCGCGTCCTTTCCACGCCGCTGACCGTCGTCGGCGTGCTGGCGGAGAAGGGCCAGAACACCCAGGGGCAGGACCAGGACGACGTCATCTTCGTGCCGCTGTCCACCGCCAAGCGCAACATTCCGGGCATGGCGAAGAGCAACCCGCGCTTCATCCACACCATGGTGGTGAAGATGCGGGACGGCGCCGACATGGCGGAGGCGCAGGCCCAGATCCGCGACTTGCTGCGCCAGCGCCACCGGCTGATTCCCAGCCAGGACGACGATTTCTGGATGCGCGACCTGTCGGAGGTGTCGGCGACCCGCGATGCCTCCTCGCGGGCCCTGTCCCTCCTGCTGGCGGCGGTGGCCGCCGTGTCGCTTCTGGTCGGAGGGATCGGCATCATGAACATCATGCTGGTGTCGGTGACCGAGCGCACGCGGGAGATCGGGCTGCGGCTCGCCATTGGGGCGCGGCGGCGCGACATCCTGGTGCAGTTCCTGATCGAATCGACCACCCTGTCGCTGATCGGCGCTGCGGTGGGGGTGGCGCTGGGGATCGCGACCGCCATGGGGGTGGCCGCCCTTGCCGGCTGGCCGACTTTGATCCGGATCGACTCCGTCGTGCTGGCCGTGGTGGTCAGCGGATTGATCGGCGTCTTCTTCGGCCTCTACCCGGCCCGGCGGGCGGCGCTGCTCAATCCCATCGAGGCGCTGCGGCACGAATAGCCGCAAAGTCGGCCGCCGCGTCGCCAGCCAAGGCCACCATCCGCGCGTCGCTGCGCGCAAGCCACAGCGCCGCGCGGGCGATCCATGCCGCCTCCCGCGGTGCGGCGAGCAGTCCCGGCCGTCGTTCCGCCGCCATTCGAGCCAGCGCCAGGACGGAGGTTGCGGCGTGCCGCTTGGCGAGGTCGATCTGCCCGATGGCGGGATCGAGGGCAGCGCGCAAGGGACCGCCGCCCATCGGCGCCACGACATCCACCGCCGCACCGGCGCGCAGCAGGCGGTGGGAGAGCTCGACCGCCGCCTGCCGGTCCGGCCGGTCGCCCAGGTCGGGCAGGAAGAGGGCGACGACGAGCGGGGCAGGGGTGAGCGATGGCAACGAACGGACCCGGAAATTTGTTGAAGGGATGATGTTCAGCGACCGAACGCCGCACCGGATGCCCGGCACGGCAGGCGGGATGGAGAAAGACCGCGAAAGCGGTGCGCCCTTCGCTTGCCGTGGGCGTGGCGTTCGTGTATCTCACATCGCGGCGACGGGGCGTAGCGCAGTCTGGTCAGCGCGCCAGTTTTGGGTACTGGAGGCCCCCGGTTCGAATCCGGGCGCCCCGACCATCGCCGAGGGACAAAACCGCGTCCAAGCCGCAAGCGCCAGGACGCAATCGCAGCATTTGGGGAGACGAGCGAGCCATGAACGTCCGGATCTATCAGCCGAGCAAGACGGCCATGCAGTCCGGCCGGGCCAAGACTCACCGTTGGATGCTGGATTACGAGATCGAAACCCCGCGGCGTCCGGAGCCCTTGATGGGCTGGACCAGTTCCGGCGACACGCTGAACCAGGTGCGCCTGTCCTTCGAGACGAAGGAAGAGGCCATTGCATTCGCGGAGCGGGAGGGCTGGAACTACACCGTTCAGGAAGCCCCGGTCCGCCGCGTCCGTCCGCGCAACTACGCCGACAATTTCCGTACCGACCGCCCGCGTTTCTGACCGCAACTCCGTCCGCCGAGGCCGGGATCCGAGATAAGGCCCCATAGCTCAGTTGGATAGAGCAGCCGCCTTCTAAGCGGCAGGTCGCTGGTTCGAATCCAGCTGGGGTCGCCATCTCGGCAAGCCAATCCAGTACATAAAAGCCCCGCTCCGGCGGGGCTTTCTTTGCGTTGACCCGATCAAATTCCGGATTCCTCGTCCAAGTTCTTGGCGGGGCGAGGCTGGAGTGTATGCTATCGGCTGGTATGGCGTGAGGCTGGCGTATTCCCAAGCCGCCATATGCGTCCAGCAGAGCCGCTTGTAGCAGCCCCCGCCTCCAACACCTAACCCATTTGCGGAGCTTCCAGACCCTTCGCCTGCGGCTGCGGCACGGTGTCCCGGGCAAGCGCGCGGCTTCGTGCCCCAAAATGCTCCCCGGAACGCAGAAGGGGCCGCCGAAGCGACCCCTTGAGGAAGGCTAGAGCCTTGAATTGGTTGGTGATCCGGGTGGGATTCGAACCCACGGCCACATGATTAAAAGTCACGTGCTCTACCGACTGAGCTACCGGATCATCCAGCGCGGCGGTGGGAAACTGGCCCCCGCCGGAAGTGGGCGCACCATAGAAAGACGCGCCCGAAAGGTCAACCATGGCTTGATGGCGAATGCAGGATTTTGCCATCAAGCCCGCCAATCAAGCCCATGGTGTCAGGATCAGGTCTGGTTGGTCGTCGGGGTGGTGCCGTTGCCGGCCTCCAGCGCGAAACGTTCGGCCAGCCGTTCGGCGACGCGGGGCGAGACGAAGTGGCGGATGTCGCCGCCCAGACGCCCGATCTCCTTCACGAAGCGGGAGGAGATGAACTGGTGCTTCTCCGACGACATCAGGAAGATCGTCTCGACCTTCGGATTCAGCCGCGCGTTCATGCCCGCCATCTGGAACTCGTATTCGAAGTCCGAGACGGCGCGCAGGCCGCGGATGATGACTCTGGCGTTCATCTCGATGGCGAAATGCATCAGCAGATTGTCGAACGCCCGCACCTCGATGCTGGCCCCGCCGGCGTTCAGCGCGGCCACGTCCTCACGAACCATGGCGACCCGCTCGTCCGTGGAGTAGAGCGGCCCTTTGCCGGCATTCCGGGCGACGCCGATGATCAGGTGGTCGACCTGACGGGCGGCGCGCTGGATGATGTCCATGTGACCGTTGGTGATCGGATCGAAGGTGCCGGGATAGACACCGATTCGATGAGCCTTGCTGGTCTCGGTCTGGCTGGTCGCCATGGGTTCCCCTTTAGGCCCGTCCGTTATTCGTTCGGCGCGGCGGCGCTGCCGGCATCGCCGACGGAACCGTCCGAACCGTTGGCGTCACCGCCGGTCTCAACGCCCGTGTCGACACCAGTCTCCCCGGTGCCGTTCTCGCCCACACCATTCTCGCCGTCTTCCTCGGCGATGGTGGCGACGGAGACCACGCGCTCTTCCGCCCCCACGCGGAACAGCGTGACGCCCAGCGTCTTCCGGCCCGCCACCCGCACGTCGTGCAGGGGCATGCGGATCACCTGGCCGCCATTGGTCACCATCATCACCTGATGGTTCGATTCGACCGGGAAGGCGGCGACGATGGACCCGTTGCGCTCGCCCATCTCCATGTTCCAGATGCCCTGGCCCCCGCGACCGGCGGTGCGATACTCGTAGGACGAGCTGCGCTTGCCATAGCCGCGGTCGGAGACGGTCAGAATATACTGCTCCTTCTGTTTCAGTTCTTCGTACCGCTCCTGCGTCAGGGTGACGCTGTCCGCCGGGACCTCATCGGCTTCCGGCGCGGCCTCACCCTCCATCTCCAGCCCTTCGTCGCGCTTCATCTTGAAGAAGGCGGCGCGCTCCTCGGGCGTGGCGTCGACATGGGTCAGGATCGACAGCGACACCACCTCGTCCCCATCGGCCAGCTTGATGCCGCGAACGCCGGTGGAGGTGCGGCCGGCGAAGACGCGCACGTCGTCCACGGGGAAGCGGATGCACTTGCCGCCGCGCGTCGCCAGCAGGACGTCGTGTTCGGCCTCGGAGCAGGTGTGAACGCCGATCAGCCGCTCGCCTTCCTCCTCCAGCTTCATGGCGATCAGGCCGTTGGAGCGGATGTTGGCGAAGTCCGACATGCGGTTGCGGCGCACATTGCCCTTCGACGTGGCGAAGACGACGTGCAGATCGGCCCAGGCGGCCTCGTCCTCCGGCAACGGCAGGACGGTGGTGATGGTCTCCCCGTCGATCAGCGGCAGCAGGTTGACGAAGGCCTTGCCGCGCGCCTGCGGGTTGCCCAGCGGCAGGCGGTAGACCTTCAGCTTGTAAACCATGCCGCGGTTCGAGAAGAGCAGCAGCGGCGTGTGGGTGTTGGCGACGAACAGGTCGCTGACCGCGTCCTCCGCCTTCATCGACATGCCGGCGCGGCCCTTGCCGCCGCGCTTCTGCGCACGGTATGTGGACAGCGGCACCCGCTTCACATAGCCGGACTGGCTGACGGTGACGACCATGTCCTCGCGCTGGATCAGGTCCTCGATGTCGGCCTCGAACTCCAGATCCTGGATTTCGGTGCGGCGTGGATTGCCGAACCGCTCCTTCATCTCGACCAGCTCTTCGCGCAGGATCCCCATCAGCTTCGGCCGGTTGGCGAGCGTGGCGAGGAAATCGGCGATCTGGTCGGTGACGTCGGTCAGCTCGGCGCCGATCTTGTCGCGCTCCAGCCCGGTCAGGCGGTGCAGACGCAGGTCGAGGATAGCGCGGGCCTGGACCTCCGACAGGCGGTAGGTACCCTGTTGGCTGACACCGCGGCCGGGTTCGTCGATCAGCTCGATCAGCGGCCCGACGTCATGAACCGGCCATTCGCGGTTCATGATCTCCTCGCGCGCCCAGACCGGATCGGGGGCGCTGCGGATCAGCTGGATCATCGCGTCGAGGTTGGCGACGGCGACCGCCAGACCGACCAAGGTGTGCGCCCGCTCGCGAGCCTTGCCCAGCAGGAACTCGGTCCGGCGGGTGATGACCTGCTCGCGGAAGCGGATGAAGGCGGCGATGATCTGAAGCAGATTCATCAGTTCCGGACGGCCGCCGTTCAGCGCCAGCATGTTGACGCCGAAGGAGGTCTGGAGCTGGGTGTGGCGGAACAGCTGCGCCAGCACCACGTCCGGCACCGCGTCGCGCTTCAGCTCGATCACCACGCGCACGCCGTCGCGGTCCGATTCGTCGCGCAGGTCGGAGATGCCTTCGATGATCTTGTCGTTCACGACCTCGCCGATGCGCTCCATCAGCTTGGCCTTGTTGACCTGATACGGGATCTCGGTCGCGACGATGGCGGTGCGGTCCTTGCGCACCTCCTCGAAATGGGTCTTGGCGCGCAGGATGACCGAGCCGCGCCCCTGCAGAAGGGCCGCGCGGCTGCCCGACCGGCCGAGGATCAGGCCGCCCGTCGGGAAATCGGGGCCGGGCACATGCTCCATCAACTCGTCGAGCGTGACATCGGGGTTGTCGATGTAGGCGCAGCAGGCGTCGATCACCTCGCCCAGATTGTGGGGCGGGATGTTGGTCGCCATGCCGACGGCGATGCCGCCGGCGCCGTTCACCAGCAGGTTCGGGAATCGGGCGGGGACGACGGTCGGCTCGCGGCCCGAATCGTCGTAGCTCGCCTGGAAGTCGATGGTGTCCTTGTCGATGTCGTCCAGCAGCGCTTCCGCCGCCTTGGCCAGACGCGCCTCGGTGTAGCGCATCGCCGCGGCCGGATCGCCGTCCATCGAACCGAAATTGCCCTGGCCGTCGATCAACGGCAGGCGCATGGAGAAGTCCTGCGCCATGCGGACCATGGCGTCGTAGATCGCACTGTCGCCGTGCGGGTGGTATTTACCCATCACGTCGCCGACGATGCGCGCCGACTTCTTATAGGGCTTGGTCGAGTCGTACCCGCCCTCCTTCATCGCGTAGAGGATGCGCCGGTGCACCGGCTTCAGCCCGTCGCGGACGTCGGGCAGGGCACGGCTCACGATCACGCTCATCGCGTAGTCGAGATACGATTTCCGCATCTCGTCTTCGATGTTGATCGGCGCGATGTCGGAGGCGGGAGGAAGGGGCGTATTGCTCAAGCAGGACACTCATTCTTCGAATGCGCCGCCGCTTTAGGAATCCGCGGCAGTCACTGGCCTTGCGGGCCGAAGGTTTTGCCCAGGAAATATAGCAACTCTCGCAATTGCACACAACGATTCGGGGCCGAAAAGCCCCGTCAATGTCGGCTCAGCGCCGGCTCAAACGCGCGAATCGCAGCGACAGGATCGTCACCGATACCAGGCTGGCGATCAGGATTCCCTCGAAAAGCCCATGGGCGCCGTGGCCGAGACCGAAGACGAGGAACGCCGACACCGGAATCATCACCACCGCGTAGGACAAGAAATGCAGCGCGGTCGGGACCCAGGCGTCATGCCGGCCGCGCAGCGCGTTCGCCATCACCGTCTGCCCGCCGTCGGCGATCAGGATCCAGGCGGCGAAGGCGATCAGCGGCACCACCGCCTCCAGCAGTTCGGGGTCGTTGGTGTAGATGGCGCCCAGGGCCTCGGGCAGGCTGCGGTAGAGGATCCCGACGCAGGCCAGGATGGCGCTGGTGACGCCCAGCCCGGTCCAGCCCGCCAGCACCATGTCGCTGCGGTCGCCGCGGCCATAGGCCACGCCCACCCGCACCGCCGTCGCCGACGCCAGTCCGACCGCCGCCATGAAGGGCAGGGCGGTCAGGTTCAGGCCCACCGTGTAGGCGGCCAGCGCCAGCGGGGAGATCATGCCGGCGAACAGGCCGAGTGCGGCGAAGGCGCCGCTCTCCACCCCGATGCTGAGCCCGGCGGCATAGCCGAGATGGCGCTGACGGGCCGCGCCGCTCCACCAGTCGGACACCGGCAGCCGGACCTGCCAGCGGACATGGTCGCGCATCCACCAGGCATAGGCGACCAGCCCGAGCCCCATGCCCCAGCGCACGATGGAGGTCGCCCAGGCGGACCCGACGGCGCCCAGCGGCTCCAGCCCGACATGGCCCCAGACCAGCGCCCAGGCGAGGGCGGCATTGACGATGTTGCCGATCACCATGGCGACCATGCCCGGCAACGGCCGCTTGACGCCCTCCAGGAAGAATCCGGTGGTGATGTACAGCATCATGCCGGGCGCCCCGAGCCCCAGCACCGCCAGCACATGGGCGCCGCCCGCCGCCATGTCCGGCGTCTGCCCGCCCGCCTGGAACAGCGGGTCGCCCAGCAGCGAGACCAGCGCGAACAGCACGCCCAGCAGCAGCGCGTAGGGAACGGACCGGCGCCATGCCCGCCCGCACTCCGCATCGTTGCCGGCGCCGAAGGCGTGGGCGGTGATCATCACCGTACCCATCAGCAGGCCGACGCCGGTGCCGACCATGATGTTGCCCGGCAGATGGGCCAGCCCGTAATAGGCCAGCTCCTGCGCCGAATAGCGGCCGACGATGGCCGTATCGACCGCCATCATTACCATCAGCCCGGCGCGGGAGACGATGACCGGCGCCGCCAGCCGCAGCAGCTCGCCGATGTGGGCGGCGAGGCGCACGCGCAACGGCTCGGGCGAGGGCAGGGTGGCGGTGCTCATGACGGGGACCTGTGTCGGCATTGGAGGATGCGGCCTTGGCCGCGCCGCCGGACCGTACTGGCTGGCCGGAAAGCGGGCAGGCTGCGCAAAAGCCGGTCATCTTGCCCGGTGGGCGTACCGCGTCAAGGTTTTCGGGCGCCTCGAAAGGACCGTTGCATTCCCTGCATGGCCGGAGGGGCCTCCGCGGAACCAAGCCGCCGCCGCCCCGTTGTCAGAAACAGAGACGAACGACGCCCGGACAGCCACCCATCCCCCCTTCACACCGGAGAGACGCCATGCACCACGCCAAGAACCGCCGGCAGCGCGCAGCCGCCCGCGCGATCCCGTTCCCCGCGCGTGAACTGGTGATCCTGACGTTCCTGATGGCACTGGCGGCAATGCTGACCGGCTGCAACACGGTGGAAGGCGCCGGGCAGGATGTGCAGGCCGGCGGCCGGGCGATTGAACGGACGGTAGATTGAACGGACGGTAGATTGAAGCGTTATCCCAGGGCCGTCCCCGACCTAGGAGTTTCCGAATGAGCGATCAGCAGAAGCCGTCGACCCCCGGCGAGATTCCGCCGCCCTCCAACCCGAATCCGCCGCAGCCCGGCCAGCCGACCACGCCCGATCCCTATCCGGTGCCCGACAACCCCGACGTGTTGCCGGAAATCCCGCCGCCCGCCGACGAGCCGATGCCGGGCATGCCGAACCCGACAACGGCGTGAAGGGCGGCGTGAAGGGCGGCGTGAAGGACGTGAGGGGGCGCACTCGCCCCCTCAACCCACCTCCGCCATCACCGTCGCGGAGACCCATTGCTCGACCCGCTCGGCGACCGTCTGCCAGTCCTTTTCCAGCATCATCGCGTGCCCCATCCCCGGCATGAAGACCGGCTGTGTGCATAGCGCCATGGCGGTGGCGATCACCTCCGCGTGCGGGAACAGCAGATCCTCCTCCGCTCCCATCACCATCACCGGCGTGTCGCGCGGCGGCAGCACGGGGAAGGGGATCCAGCCGCCGATGTCCAGCAGGACGCGGCGAGACTCCTCCTGCAGATAGGCCTCGTACTTGGCGGCCTCGTCGCGCGGCATCTTGTCGGAGAACATCGCCCGGCGGATTGCGTCCGGATCGATGGCCTTCTCGCCGAAGGTGGTCAGCATCGCCATCTGCTGGAACACATAAGGCGACCGCCAGGCGAGACCCATGGTGGAGGACCACAGGCCATAGGGCGGGGCGGACGCCATCAGTACGCCGCCCGCAAAGCGGCGCTGGGCCAGCGCGCGTTGCACCACCATGCCGCCCATGGAATGGCCGATCAGCACAGGCGGTGCCGACAGCCCATCCGCGGCCTGCAGCACGTCATCCACATAATCGGCGATGCCGAACTCATGCAGCCGGTCGCGCCCCTCGCTGTTGCCATGGCCGCGCAGGGAGACGGCATGCGCCTCCCACCCGCGCGCGGCGAACCAGGGCAGGAACTTGGCGTCCCAGATCCAGGCGCCGCTGAAGGCACCGTGAACGAACAGGAGCGGCGGCGCTTTGGGCGTGTCGGCGGGACGGCGGCTGATGATTTCCAGGCTGGGCATCGGATCGCAGGTTGTGATTTCGCAGTGCGATAAGCATGGTGGGCGAGGGGGCGCCTGTCCAGCCGCGGCCCCTTCAACCCTGATCCGCAACCCTGATCCGCAACCCTGATCCGTCGGGGGACTTGCACAGTTTGACGCAGCCCACCCGGTTTGCGACAGTCCGGACCCGCAAAGCCAATCCGGAGACCGCCCGTGCCGAATCCGCCGGTCATCGATCCAGCCACTCTGACTGCCGACACCGGCGCTACCGACTACCCGCAGCCCTTCCGGGCGCAGGTGGCCGGGCGGCACCGGGTTGCGCTTGGGGATCCGCTGGGGCTCACCAATTTCGGCGTCAACCTGACCCGGCTGGCGCCCGGCGCGTCGTCGGCTCTGCGGCACTGGCACAGCCGGCAGGACGAGTTCGTCTATGTAGTCGAGGGCGAACTGACCCTGGTCACCGACGCGGGCGAGACCGTGTTGACCGCCGGCATGTGCGCCGGTTTCCCGCATGGCGTTGCCGATGGGCATCGCCTGATCAACCGCAGCAGCCGGCCGGCAAGCTACCTGGAAGTCGGCGACCGCAGCGGCGGCGATGAGATCGACTATTCCGACGAGGACATGGTCTGGCGCGACGGCGCCTATCACCACCGCGACGGGACCCCTTGGGAATGACGGCCGCCGGCGTGAGTTTAGACCTGACCCTCGTGCTTGGCGGCGCCCGCTCCGGCAAGAGCCGCTATGCCGAGGGGCTGGTGACGGCGCTGGGCGGACCGCGCGTCTACATCGCCACCTCGCAAGTGTGGGACGCGGAGATGGCGGAGCGGGTGGCCAAGCACCGCGACGACCGCGGCCCCGACTGGACGACGGTGGAGGAGCCGCGGGACCTGACCGGTGCGCTGAGCCGCCACGCCGCCGCCGGCACCGGCGTGCTGGTCGACTGCCTGACCCTGTGGCTGACCAACCTGATGATGGCGGAGGCCGATGTCGCCGCGGAGTCCGCGGCGCTGGTGGACATGCTGCCAGCTCTGCCGGGCCGGGTGGTCCTGGTTTCCAACGAGGTCGGGCTCGGCATCGTGCCTGACAACGCGCTGGCGCGCCGCTTCCGCGACCATGCCGGCCGCCTGCACCAATCAATCGCGGCCGTGGCGCCGCGCGTCGTGCTGACCGTCGCCGGTCTGCCGATGTTCGTGAAGGGAACCCCCGCATGACCGACAACACGGTCGATACCGATGACCTGAACCGCCGGCACGCCGAGAAGATGAAGCGGCGCAAGGCGCTGCAGGAGCGGGCGCTCGCCTCCAAGACGGTGGAGAAGGGACTGCTGATGGTCCACACCGGCAAGGGCAAAGGCAAGTCGACCGCCGCCTTCGGCCTGATGATGCGCGCCGTCGGCCACGGCATGCGCGTGGGCATGGTGCAGTTCGTCAAGGGCGCCTGGTCCACCGGCGAGACGGTGGCGCTTGAACGTTTCGAGGATCTGGTCGATTTCCACACGATGGGCGAGGGCTTCACCTGGGACACCCAGGACCGCGCCCGCGACATCGCCGCCGCCGAGGCCGCCTGGGCCAAGGCGAAGGAGCTGATGGCCGACCCGCGTTATCGCCTGATCGTGCTGGACGAGCTGAACATCGTGCTGCGCATGGACTATCTGCCGTTGGACGAAGTTCTGGTCACCCTGGCCGCCCGCCGGCCGGATCTGCATGTCTGCATCACCGGCCGCAACGCCAAGCCGGAACTGATCGCCGCCGCCGACCTCGTCACCGAGATGACGCTGGTCAAGCACCCGTTCGAGGCCGGGGTGAAGGCCCAGGCCGGCATAGAGTTCTAAAGCCATGCGATCGCGCGCGATCATGCTGCAGGGCACCGGCTCCGACGTCGGCAAGTCGCTACTGGTGGCGGGACTGTGCCGGGCGCTGGTGCGGCGCGGGCTGACCGTCCGGCCGTTCAAGCCGCAGAACATGTCCAACAACGCCGCGGTGACGGCCGACGGCGGCGAGATCGGCCGCGCGCAGGCGCTGCAGGCGCGGGCCTGCGGCGTGGCGCCCAGCGTCCACATGAACCCGGTTCTGCTGAAGCCGCAGTCGGACATCGGCGCCCAAGTGGTGGTGCGTGGCGTGGTGGTGGGCACCGCACGCGCCGCCGATTATCAGGCGCGCAAGCGCGAACTGCTGGGCACCGTCCTGGACAGCTTCGAGCGGCTCAAGGCTGAGGCCGACATCGTGGTGGTGGAGGGCGCCGGCAGCCCGGCCGAGGTCAATCTTCGGGCTGGCGACATCGCCAACATGGGCTTCGCCACTGCCGCCGACGTGCCGGTTCTGCTGGTCGGCGACATAGACCGCGGTGGGGTGATCGCCAGTCTGGTGGGCACCCACGCACTTCTACCGAAATCTGAGCAGGAGCGGATCAAGGGCTTTCTCATCAACAAGTTCCGTGGCGATGTTCGCCTGTTCGATGAAGGGCTGCGGATCATCGAGAGCTACACCGGCTGGCGCGGGTTCGGCGTGGTGCCCTGGCTGAAGGAGGCGGCGACCCTGCCGGCGGAGGATGCGGTGGCGCTCGACCGGCCGCGTGATGCCGGCGACGGGGCGTTGCGGATCGCGGTGCCGATGCTGTCGCGCATTGCCAACTTCGACGACTTCGATCCGCTGGCGCAGGAGCCCGGCGTCGCCCTTACCATGGTGCGTCCGGGCCGGCCGCTGCCGGGCGACGCGGATCTGGTGATCCTGCCCGGCACCAAAGCGACGATTGCCGACCTCGCCTTCTTGCGGGCGCAGGGCTGGGACATCGACCTGCTGGCCCACTGGCGGCGCGGCGGCCGTGTGCTGGGGATCTGCGGCGGCTATCAGATGCTGGGGCGGCGGATCGCCGATCCGGACGGCATCGAAGGCCCGCCGGGCGAGGCCGCGGGGCTTGGCCTGCTGGATGTCGAGACGGTGCTGAAAGGCCCGAAGGTGCTGGAGGAAGCCCGCGGGCGTGAGCGCCGCACCGGCGCGGCGGTGGCGGGCTACGAGATGCACATGGGCCGGACCGAAGGACCGGACCGGGCACGGCCGATGCTGGAGTTTGCGGGCGGCGTGACGGACGGCGCGGAGTCGGCCGACGGGCGCGTCGCCGGCTGCTACCTGCACGGGCTTTTCGGTGCCGACGGCTTTCGCGCGGCGTATCTGCAGGCGATGGGCGGCGGGCTGAGCTGGCCTACCAGGTGGCCGTGGAGCGGGCACTCGACGCGGTCGCGGATCGGCTGGAGAGCGTGGTGGATGTGGACGGACTTCTGGCGGTGGCGGAGGGGGCGTAAGGAAGGCGTTAGCCCCCCCATCCCACCCAAGCCCTCGGCCGGCCAAAGGCCAGTCCGATCGCAGGGGAGGGATTGGAGCTTTGTCGGCGTATGGCGGCAGTCTCCTCTCCCGCCCGGCCGGGGGAGGATTCAAGGTGGAGGTCTAACTCCGCATTTGACGTGTGCTACACATTCACCCCCCGCATCCCCTCCGCCGTATAGCGGTCGCCTGCCGCCACGCCCGGCGGCAGAGCATCACCCAGCGCCTTCACCTCCGCATCGGTCAACGTCACCGCGGCGGCGGCGACATTCTCCTCAAGATACTTGATCCGCTTGGTCCCCGGGATCGGCAGGATCTCCGGTCCCTGTGCCAGCAGCCACGCCAGTGCCACCTGCCCCGGCGTGCAGCCCTTCCTCACCGCCAGTGCCTTCACCTGCTCGACCAGCGCCAAGTTGCGGTCGAAACTCTCGCCGGCGAAGCGCGGTGCGATTCGGCGAAAGTCGTTCTCGGCGAACTGATCGGGGCTGCTGACGGCACCGGTCAGCATGCCGCGGCCCAGCGGGGCATAGGCGACCAGCGAGATCCCCAACTCCCGGCAGGCCGGCAGAACCGCATCCTCCATGTCGCGGGTCCACAACGAATATTCGCTCTGCACCGCGGCGATTGCGTGGACGGCATGAGCGCGGCGCAGGGTGGCGGCCGACACCTCCGACAGGCCGAGCGCGCGGACCTTGCCGGCCTTCACGAGATCGGCCATGGCGCCGACCGTCTCCTCCACCGGGATGTCCGGGTTCAGCCGGTGGGCGTAGTAGAGGTCGATGGTCTCAACCCCCAGCCGCTTCAGCGAGGCGTCGCAGGCCTGCGCCACATAGGCCGGGCTGGTGTCGATGCGGCGGGCGTATTCGCCGGGTTGGCGGACGATGCCGAACTTCGTGGCGATCACCACCCGGTCGCGCTTGCCGGCCAGAAAGCGGGCCAGAAGCGACTCGTTGTGGCCGCCGCCGTACATGTCGGCGGTGTCGTAATGGGTGACGCCCAGTTCGAACGCCCGTTCCAGTGTCTCCAGCGACTGGGCGTCGTCGGTCGGTCCGTAGAACTCCGACATGCCCATGCAGCCGAGGCCGATTTCGGAAACCGAGAGAATGCTGCCGATGTTGCGCTGTTTCATCGCTTTACCCCTCCCGTGCCGCGGCCGGGCGGATTACCCCTGGGAGCCTGCGGCCGTAAATACACTACACGGTGCAGTGTATTTGGTGGCCGGCGAATGTCAATGTCTCGGGAGGGGAATGCTGTGCGCGGTTCGGCGAAGCGGGATGCGGTGGTGGAGGCGGCGACCCGTGCCTTCCTGACCCACGGGTACGAGGCGTCGTCGATGGACGCCATCGCCGCCGACGCCAACGTGTCAAAGCGCACCGTCTACAATCATTTCCCAGGCAAGCGCGAGCTGTTCCAGGCCGTCGTCTCCGGCCTGTATGAGGGGTTCCACAGCGACGGCGACCAGAGCCTTCGCCATGACCAGCCGCCGGAGCAGGCGCTTCCCGCCTTCCTGCGGTCGCTGTTGGTCCATATGGGCCGGCCGGAGGTGCGCGGGCTGCTGCGCCTCGTCATCGCCGAGCATCAGCGCTTTCCCGAGCTGTCGCAGATTTATCTGGAAGGCGGGAAGGGGCAGGCCTATGCGCTGCTCGACGACTATATCGCCGCCCAGCATGCGCGCGGCCGGCTGAACGCCCCCGATCCGCATGTGGCGGCGACCCAGTTGATGGGCGGGCTGAAGGAGGTGCTGTTCTGGCCGACCATGCTGGGACTGCCGGTCACCGCCGATCCGGAGCGGGTGATCGCCGAGTCGGTGGCGGCGTTGGAGCGGGCCCACGGCACGGTGCCGGTCAGCGGTCGCGAAGGTCCGACGGGTTGACGCCGACGGCCGCGCGGATGCGCCGGGCGAAGTGGGACCGGTTGGCGTAGCCGCAGGCCTCCGCCGCCTCCTGCACGCTCAGCCCCTCGCGTTCGAGGAGATCGCGGGCATGGGCGACGCGTTCCTCGACCAGGATGCTGCGGACCGAGCAGCCCTCCTCGGACAGACGGCGGCGCAGCGTCCCGGTGCTGAGGTTGAGCGCGTCGGCGACGCTGTCCGCCGTCCAGGCGGTATCCGGCCGGATGCGCAGCAGCTGGCGGACCGCATCGGCGGTGCCGGTCGGTGCGACCGGACCCAGCCACCACACGCCATCCTCCAGCAGGGCCAGAAGCACCTCCATGCAGCGATGCTCGGCCAGCTTGGACGGCAGCGGCGGATCGGCGATAAGGCCGGTGGCGGCGTGGTGGATGGCGTCGGTCAAGGCCGGCGTGAGGGCGACATGCCAGTCGCCCGGCTGGGCTCGCGGAGAGAGCCCCTCGCTGCCGTGCGCGCGCAGCAGGCGCCGCACCATCTCCGCCGGGAATTCCAGCACCAGGGCGCGGTAGCGGCCGGCGGTGCCGGGATCGTTCACCACCGACCCGCACCAGCCCGGCGGCAGCAGCATGGCCGTTCCGGCGGGAAAGTTGCGGGTGGTGCCGGAGGCGTCGGTCAGTTCCTTGACTCCCTCCAGCACGGCGATCAAGGCGGTGCGCTCTATCCGCACCTCCGCCAGCCTCTCGCAGTCATGGGCGACGAAGGCCCACAGCTCCGGCCGGTGCGGACGGTCGCCCGCTCCGGGACGCTGGTCGCGGGCGGCGAAGCGGGACAGGCGGGCGAGGAGGTCTGGACCCATGGGCACCATCCTAAGGCGAAGGCCGGCGGGCGATCAACGGCCGTAGCGGGCGGTCAGCGTCGCCTTCGCCAGCGTGGCGGCGTTCAGGTTGAAGCCGACCATGGCGCCCGACGCATCGGCCGGCAGGGGCAGGCTGTCCACCTTCAGCGCGTGAACGGTGACGACATAACGATGGGGCGTGTCGCCCTGCGGCGGGCAGGGGCCGCCATAGCCCGTGGTGCCGAAGTCGGTGCGGCTCTGTACCGCGCCGGCAGGCAGCATCGGCTTCGCCGGATCTCCGGCGCCGGCGGGCAGGTCGCGGATGTCGGCCGGGAGGTTGTACAGAAGCCAGTGCCACCAGCCGCTGCCGGTCGGGGCGTCGGGATCATAGATGGTGATGGCGAGGCTGCGGGTGCCGGCCGGCGGTTCGGTCCAGCTCAGGGCTGGCGACCGGTTGCCGCCACTGCAGCCGAATCCGGCGAAGACGTTGCGCTCCGGGATCGGCGACTCGTCGGTGAAGTCCGGGCTGTGCAGCTCGAAGGCGGCAACGGGAGCGGCGGTCATCAGCAGGGCTGCCAGCATGGCCGGGCGGGCGATAATGGTCGGGTTCATCGGGGCGTCTCCGCTGGGTGGGATGCCCCCGACGATAAAGGGCCGCGGATCGCTCCGCGGCCCCGGACGGCTCAAAGATGGCCCCGAACTGCTCAGCCCTGCTTGAGCAGCTTCGCGGCGTCCACCGCGCCATAGGTCAGGATGGCGTCGCAGCCGGCGCGCTTGAAGCCCATCAGCGTCTCCAGCAGGGCCTTGTCGTAGTTCAGCCAGCCATTGGCCGATGCGGCGCGCAGCATCGCGTACTCGCCCGACACATGATAGGCGAAGGTCGGAACCGCGAACTGGTCCTTCACCCGGCGGATGATGTCGAGATAGGGCAGCCCCGGCTTCACCATCACCATGTCCGCCCCTTCCTGCAGGTCGCAGGCGACCTCGCGCAGGGCCTCGTCGGTGTTGGCGGGGTTCATCTGATAGGTGGTCTTGTCGCCCTTCAGGAACCCGCCGGAGTTCACCGCGTCGCGGAACGGGCCGTAGAAGGCCGAGGCGTATTTGGCGGCATAGGAGCAGACGCGGGTCAGATGGTAGCCGTCCTTGTCGAGCGCGTCGCGGATGGCGCCGATGCGGCCGTCCATCATGTCCGATGGGGCGACGATGTCGACGCCGGCCTCCGCCTGCGACAATGCCTGGCGGATCAGGACGTCGACGGTCTCGTCGTTCTGGATGTATCCGTCGCGCAGGAGGCCGTCATGGCCGTGGCTGGTGTAGGGGTCCAGCGCCACGTCGCCCAGGATGCCGACTTCCGGCGCCGCCGCCTTGACCGCGCGGATGGCGCGGTTCATCAGGTTTTCCGGGTTGTAAGCCTCCGCCGCGTCTTCCGACTTGCCATCCGAGCCGACGACCGGGAACAACGCGATGCAGGGAATGCCGAGCGAGCCGGCCGACGCCACCGCTTCGCAAAGCAGGTCGATGGTCAGGCGCTCCACGCCGGGCATCGAGGCGACGGCCTCCCGACGGTTCTCGCCCTCGATGACGAAGACCGGCCAGATCAGATCGTCGACGGTCAGCGTGTTCTCGGCGACCAGACGGCGGGTCCAGGCGTCGGCGCGGTTGCGGCGCAGACGGGTGCGCGGGAAGGCGGCGGGGAGGGAGATCGGCATCGGGAAGACCATGCACTTAGAACGAGTGCGGCGATCCTACGCCTTCCCGCATAGTGAACTCAAGCCATGGGGGCGCCCGCGGTCCTTTGGGATGGGCCGGCAGCCTTGCGCAGGCCTCATGCCCTGTCCCGTTCGTGTCCGCTTGAAAGGCGGTCGGCCGTTTCCCAGGCTGCGGCGACCGTGTCGCCGGTCACGGGACGGAATCCGGTGTCCTGTGCCTGCAGGGTCCAGCGGTGTCCCTGCTTGCGGTAGGTGGACACCAGCCCGCCGGCGAAGGCAGCACCCTCCCACGACCGCACTTCGAAGGTCACGGTCGGCTGGTCGACGGTGATCAGGTTGTAGGCGTTGGTCTCGTTCCGCAGCCGGGTGGAGGTCGCGGTGGAGGCCTGGGCCACCAGGATCGAGCGGGCGATCTGGGTGTGGAAGCTCATGATGTCGCCGGAATAGGCCTTGTGCAGATGGCCGGCCAGCAGCAGGTCGACGCCGCAGCTCTCCAGCGCCGGCAGGGCCAGCTTGTGCCGTCCGACCAGCTGGGTCTTCGGCAGGTCCGGCGGCGGCAGGAAGGGGTGGTGTGTGAACAGCACCTTGAACACGGTGTCCGGCATGCCGCAGAAGACCTCGCGCACGCGGGCGATCTGCCTCCTGTTCATCCGCCCCTCGGAAAAATCCATGATGACGGGGCGTGCGGTGTTGATGCCCAGCACGGCGATCTCGTTGTCGATATGCAGCGGGCTGAAATCGCTGGTGATGTAGCGCCGGTAATGGCCGAACGGGTCGGTGAAGCGCTTGAACACATTATAAACCGGGATGTCATGGTTCCCCGGTACGGCCACGTAGGGAAAGGGTAATTTCTGCAGGAAGGCGCGCGCTTCCTCGAAGTGGCGTGCTTTCGCCCGCTGCACGAAATCGCCGGAGATGACGATCAGGTCGGGTGCCTGGGCCGTCAGATCGGCCAGCAGGCCGTCGACCACACGGGCGTCGATTCGCCCGAAATGCAGGTCGGAAATGTGAGCGAGCCGTTTCACGCCAGCTTCATCCTTTCTCTCAGCCGGGGGCCAGAACCTTCAGGGCTCCTGGGCGAATCCGGTAGTGAAGCGGCGCGTGCAGCTTCCGGATCTCGCCGTCGTTGACCATCTTCAGGCGATGGCGGCGGCTGTGGACCGTCAGGCTGGTGACCGCATAGGTGTCGAGCGCCTCGTCCTGCTTCCAGGATCCGGCGACCAGCCGTCCCATCAACCGAAGCATCGCGAAGGCGTTCCGTTCGCGGGCGACGTAGACCCCGAGTTTTCCGGCATCCAGCGACTGGCGAGTCAGGACCAGACCGAAGCCGTCATCGTAGACATTGTTGGAGACGACCAGGATCGGCGTGCGCATGCGCTTCGGCCCTTCGCCCCAATCCAGGCGGACGTCGAGCAGCGGCAGCTTGTACAGCGTTTTTGCCAGGGCCAGCGCGGCCCCCGGCCATTTCAGCAACCGGTGCTGCTTGCGCTGGCGTTCGCGCTCCTGCACCACCTGGGGGTAGAAGCCGAGGATGGAGCTGTTGGTGTAGGGCTCGCCATTCACCTCGGCGACGTCGATGACGCGAACCCGGCCGGCGGCGAGCGCCTCAGCCGCGGCTTCCAGTTCGAGCGGAATGTGAAGATCGCGTGCCAAGAGGTTGAGAGTGCCCAATGGAATCACCCCCAGCGTCTTGCCGGTGGGCAGAGCCAGCTTCACCGCGCTGTGCAGCGTGCCGTCGCCGCCGCCGACCACGACGATCTCGGCGTCCGAGTCCAACACGCGCCGGATCGTCTCCGTGCATTGGGCGCCATCGACGCTGTGCAGGTCCACCTCGGCGCCACGCCGCTCGAAGGCGGCGCGGATCGCCTGCTTGGCCCCGTCCAAGGGGCGGTCGACCAGCGAGCCGGCCTGCTGGTTCAGGATGATACCGACCTTCATGGCTGACCGGCCGGATTGTGAAGCGGCATGGCGTCGAACCTTCTGTGGAACTGCCAACGGATCTGCGTCTCGGGGCTGTGCAAAACAGATGAGAGCGTGAGCGCAACGGTCCAAGGGGGGCGAAGTTCCTTATTCGGCTGAGCGGCGGCACCTGCGAACATCCGGCACCGTATGGCCGGTTTGACAGGGGCGCAGGCTCCCGTATCATCTGCGGCGGCCGCAAGCCTCGCCCGATGCATCGGGAGTGGACGGAGCAGGCGGCCCGTCACCGCCCGATTTCCAACGATAATCGAGAAAATACAAGACGATGAGCGACGCTGCTGAGATTCTGTTCGAACGCCGGGGCGCGATCGGCCTCGTCACGCTCAACCGGCCGAAGGCCCTGAACGCCCTGACGCTGGGCATGATCAGGCTGTTCGATCCGCAGCTGCGGGCCTGGAACGCCGACCCGGAGGTCAAGGCCGTCGTGATCCGCGGCGCGGGAGAGAAGGCCTTCTGCGCCGGCGGCGACGTCGTCAGCCTGTACGAGGCCGGCAAGGCCGCGAAGGAGGGACGCGGCGACACGGCGCCGGTCCGCGCCTTCTTCAGCGAGGAATATGTGCTGAACCGGCTGATCAAGCGGCTGTCCAAGCCCTATGTCGCGCTGATCGACGGCATTTCCATGGGCGGGCGGTGTCGGCCTGTCGGTGCATGGCAGCCACCGCATCGTCAGCGAACGCACCCTGTTCGCCATGCCGGAGACGGGCATCGGCCTCTATCCCGACGTCGGCGGTACCTATTTCCTGCCGCGGCTGCCGGGACAGGCCGGCATCTGGCTCGGCCTGACCGGCGACCGGCTGAAGGCAGCCGACATGCTGGCGATCGGTGCAGCCGACGCCTTCGTGCCGAGCGGGAAGATCGACGCGCTGATCGACGATCTGGCAGCCGGCGTCCCGGCGGACGAGGCGGTCGCGGCCCGTCGCGGCGAGGCCGGCGAGGCGTCGGTGACCGCGATTCGCGGCGCCGTCGACCGCTGCTACGCCTTCGACAGCGTCGAGGCGATCGTCAAGGCGCTGGAGGCCGAGGGGACGGAGTGGGCGGCCGGGCAGGTCGCCACCTTGCGCCGGGTGTCTCCGACCAGCCTGAAGGTGACGCTGGCGGCCCTGCGCCGCGGGGCCAAGCTGGATTTCGAAGCCTGCATGGTGCAGGAACTCCGCCTCAGCCTCGCCTGCCTTGCCGGGGACGACTTCTACGAAGGCATCCGCGCAGTCCTGGTCGACAAGGACAAGAATCCGAAATGGAAGCCGGCCGATCTGGTCGATGTCGGACCGTCCGACGTGGAGCGTCATTTCGCGAACCCGCGGGCGGCGATCTCGTGTTCCGCGACTGACGCAATGGCTGTGGGAGCGGCCCCGGCGCGGACTTCGGGGCCACTCCGTTCCGGCTATGCCGGAGCCTCCACCCGGTCGAAAACATTCGGATGAGGGCACCCGGCGAAAGGGGCCTGTACAGACGGGTTGTGCCAGACTTTTTCCGGAATTATTAGGATGATTGCCGACGAATGATCGGTTAATCTCGCTTTAAGGTCCCGGTATCGTCCTTGCGCGGGGAACGGCCGGTTAGAGCCAAAGGAGACCGCGGTGCGCAAACCCTATTACGAGAGCATTCTGTTGATCGAGCGGCTTCACCGCCACTTTCTCGAAGTGCTCAAGACCGAACTCGACCGGCTTGGGATTCAGGACATCAACAACGTCCAGAGCCTGATCCTCTACAATATCGGTGAAGACGAGATGACGGTCGGCGAACTGACCGCGCGCGGCTATTACCTGGGTTCCAACGTCTCCTACAACGTCAAGAAGATGGTCGAGAACGGCTATCTCGGACAGGAACGCTCTCCGCACGACCGCCGGTCCGTCCGCGTCCGCCTGTCGGAAAAGGGCCTGGACCTGCGCGAGAAGATCAGCGTCATGTTCGAACGTCATCTGGCCGCCCTGGAAAAGGCCGGTTTCAGCGACGAGGAACTGACCAAGGCGAACGAGACCCTGCGCAAGCTGGAACGCTTCTGGTCGGCGTCGCTCGACTACAGCGGCTTTCCGATGACGTCTGCGGCCTGAAAAAGGGCTGGTTTTTGCGACGGCCCCCGCGGCTCCGGCTCCCGCGGGCGGCATGCTGGCACGCTTCCCATCCCTTCGCACTCCCTTGTGTAGATTTGGACGTTTCCCGTTGAACACCGGCGGGACGGGGCAGGGAAGCAAAGCCGAACGAGCCGGCATCTTCGCAGTCTTTCCGCAGTGTTCCATTTTTGTCGCTGAACCCTTCAACGTCTTTTCGCGTTGACGGGATTCGGTTCCTGCACGCCCGGACGATGTCCAGACAGCAGACCGTTTCGGGGGCATTTACTGGAACAGGCGGCGCATGTCCTACATCGTCCTCTTGATTGGGCTCGGTTTCCTGATCCTGTTGGTGGCCTGGCTGCCGATGGTGCTGAAGGAATTGCCGCTGTCGCTGCCGATCATCTGCGTGGCGCTGGGATTCGCGGTCTTCAGCCTTCTGCGGCTGGACAATCCGGTGCCGCTGGCCTTCCCGGAGGCGACGGAGAGATTGACGGAAATGATCGTCATCATCTCGCTGATGGGGGCAGGGCTGAAGCTGGACCGCCGCATCGGCTGGCGGCGCTGGATCATCACATGGCGGCTGCTGGGCATCACCATGCCGCTGTCGATCCTGATGATCTCCTTGATCGGTTGGTATTGGCTGGATTTCCCGCTGGCGGCGTCGATCCTGCTGGGGGCGGCGCTGGCGCCCACCGATCCGGTTCTCGCCTCCGACATCCAGGTCGGCCCGCCCCAATCGGGGGAGGAGGACGAGATCCGCTTCAGCCTGACGTCGGAAGCCGGGCTGAACGACGGGCTGGCCTTTCCCTTCGTCCATCTCGCCATCGGCGTCGCCCTGCTCAACAACAACCCGCCCTGGGACATGCTGACGCACTGGGCAATGCTGGACGTCCTTTGGCGGCTGGCCGCCGGGGTCGGCGTCGGCTGGCTGATCGGGCGGTTCCTCGGCTATGTCACCTTCAGGGTGCCGAATCGGGCCAACCTGTCGCGGACCGGCGACGGCTTCGTATCGCTCGGCATCACGCTGATCGCCTATGGGGTGACCGAACTGGCCAGCGGCTATGGCTTCGTCGCCGTGTTCGTCGCCGCGGTGGCTCTGCGCGATGCCGAGCGGGACAGCGAGTATCACGAGCGACTGCATGACTTCGTCGAGCAGACCGAGCGGCTGATGATGATGCTGATGCTCGTCCTGTTCGGCGGCACGCTCGTCCACGGGCTGATCGACGCGCTGTCCTGGAGCGCGGTCGGTGCGGCCGTGGTGATCCTGTTCCTGGTGCGGCCGGTGGCGGGGGTGGCCGGGCTGGCCGGCGTGCCGATGCCGTTGGGGGAGAAGCTGGCCATCGGCTTCTTCGGCATCCGCGGCATGGGCAGCATCTATTACGTCGCCTACGCCCTGAACACCGCCGAGTTCGACGTCCCGAACGCATTGTGGGCGGTGACCGGGCTGATCGTGCTTCTCTCGATTCTCGTCCACGGCACGACGGTGACGCCGATCATGCGACGGATCGATCGGCGCCGGAAGGGCATGGAGCCGCCTCCGGTTTCGTCCATACACCCCCGAATGGAAAAAGCGGGTGTTTCGCCCGACCCTTGATGAAAATTGTTTGCGAAGCTGAAATTCCGCTTCGCTTACAACGTGATGCCCCTGCATAGTGGTTGGGAAGCGGCGGCGCGGATGGCCAGACGGTTCCGGAAAACCGGACGGATCGGCCGGCGCGACCGCGCGGGGAGGCCGCCTGACGAACCGGTCCGGCAAGTCACCCGAAACCACGCGCAACGCAACGCTGAGGGGGAGGAATTCACGCATGATCGCACGTCTTTTGGCCGGTGCCGCCCTGGCCGCCCTGACCATCGGTGTCCTGTCCACGGGACCGGCCAATGCCCAGCAGGGCAAGCTGTCCGGCGACATGGTCAAGATCGGTGTGCTGAACGACCGCTCCGGCCTCTATGCCGATCTCGGCGGCGAAGGATCGGCGGTCGCCGCACGCATGGCGGCGGAGGAGTTCGGCAACAAGATCCTGGGAAAATCGATCCAGATCATCACCGCCGACCACCAGAACAAGCCCGACATCGGATCCAACCTCGCCCGCCAGTGGATCGACCAGGACGGGGTAGACGTGATCGTCGACGTGCCGAACTCCGGCGTCGCGCTGGCGGTCCAGGAAGTGACGAGGGAAAAGAAGACGATCTTCCTGATGGAAGGCCCGGCCACGTCGCGCCTGACCGGCGACGCCTGCTCTCCCACCGGCTTCCATTGGCCTTACGATACCCGCGCGCTGGCCGTCGGCACCGGTCAGGCCATCGTGAAGGAGGGCGGCGACAGCTGGTTCTTCATCACCGCCGACTATGCCTTCGGCCACCAGCTGGAGGCGGACACCTCGGCCCAGGTGAAGAAGGCCGGCGGCAAGGTGGTGGGATCGGTGAAGGCGCCGCTGAACACCGCCGATTTCTCGTCCTTCCTGCTGCAGGCGCAGGCGTCGGGCGCCAAGATCGTGGGGCTCGCCAACGCCGGCGGCGATACCATCACCTCGATCAAGCAGGCGTCGGAATTCGGCCTGACGCAGAGCGGGCAGCAGAAGCTGGCCGGCCTGCTGATCTTCCTGTCCGACGTGCATGCGCTGGGGTTGCAGGTCGCCCAGGATCTGGTGCTGACCACCGGCTTCTACTGGGATCGCAACGACGAGACCCGCGCCTGGTCCAAGAAGTTCTTCGATCGCCACGGCAAGATGCCGACCATGGTGCAGGCCGGCAGCTATTCCGCCGTCCGCCATTACCTGAAGGCCATCGAGGCCGCCGGCACCGACGACGGGCCGACCGTCGCCGCCAAGATGAAGGAAATGCCGGTCAACGACATGTTCGCCCGGAACGGCACCATCCTGCCCAACGGCCGCATGGTCCACGACATGTATCTGGCGCGGGTGAAGAAGCCTTCGGAATCGAAGGGGCCGTGGGACTATTACGAAATCCTGCGCACCATCCCCGGCAAGGAGGCCTTCGCCACCTTCGAAGAGAGCGGTTGCAAGCTGCCCAAGTAAAAGGGCGAGACGAGTAAAGGCATGACGTGAGTCAGAGCATGACATGACGGGGCCGCACCCCCGACGCCGCATCGGTCGTAAGGCCGGCGCAGCGGCGGAGGGCGGCAGGGGGAGCGACGCTCATGATGGGGACGATTTTCGGCATTCCGCCCCAGGCGCTGTTCGGACAGCTTCTGCTGGGGCTGATCAACGGGTCTTTCTACGCGCTGCTCAGCCTCGGGCTGGCGGTCATCTTCGGCATGCTGAACGTCATCAACTTCGCCCACGGCGCGCTGTACATGATGGGCGCCTTCGTGTCCTGGCTGCTGCTGACCCAGCTCGGCATCGGCTATTGGTGGGCGCTGCTGCTGGCGCCGCTGATCGTCGGGCTGTTCGGGGTGGTGCTGGAAAAGACGCTGCTGTCGCGGCTGTACAAGCTGGACCATCTCTATGGCCTGCTGTTGACCTTCGGCCTCGCGCTGATCGTGGAGGGGGCATTCCGCCACCAGTACGGCGTATCGGGCCAGCCCTATCCCATTCCCGACGCGCTGAAGGGCGGCCAGAATCTGGGCTTCATGTTCCTGCCCAACTATCGCGGCTGGGTCGTGGTGGCGTCGCTGGTCGTCTGCCTCAGCACCTGGATCGCCATCGAGAAGACGAAGCTGGGTGCCTATCTGCGGGCGGCGACGGAGAACCCGGTGCTGGTCCAGGCCTTCGGCATCAATGTGCCGCGCATGGTGACGCTGACATACGCCTTCGGCGTCGCGTTGGCCGGGCTGGCCGGCGTATTGGCGGCACCTATCTATCAGGTATCGCCGCTGATGGGATCAAACCTGATCATCGTGGTGTTCGCGGTCGTGGTCATCGGTGGCATGGGGTCGATTCTGGGGGCGGTGTTGACCGGCTATGGTCTGGGCCTGTTGGAAGGGCTGACCAAGGTCTTCTATCCGGAGGCCTCGAACATCGTGGTCTTCGTCATCATGGCGGTGGTGCTGATGATCAAGCCCGCCGGCCTGTTCGGACGGGAAAGGTGAGCGCATGAGCCTTCATTCGCAAAGCGGCGGCCGGGCGTCCGCCAAGGCTCCCCGTACCGCCGCACGGGTGTCCGTCCCCGACAGGGGCCTGACGCCGGCAAGGATCGGCGCGCTGGTGGTTCTCGCCGGCCTGCTGGCGGCACCCTTACTGCTCTATCCCGTCTTTTTGATGAAGGTGCTGTGCTTCGCGCTGTTCGCCTGCGCCTTCAACCTGCTGATCGGCTTCGGCGGCCTGCTCAGCTTCGGCCACGCAGCCTTCTTCGGAAGTTCCGCCTATGTCACCGCCCATGCAGTGAAGGTCTGGGGGCTGCCGCCGGAACTCGGCATTTTGCTGGGCACCGCGGCCTCGGCCTTTTTGGGGCTGGTGTTCGGCGGCATCGCCATCCGGCGCCAGGGGATCTATTTTGCCATGATCACGCTGGCGTTGAGCCAGATGGTCTTCTTCCTGGCACTGCAGCTTCCCTTCACCCATGGCGAGGACGGCATCCAGGGCGTGCCGCGCGGCGTGCTGTTCGGGATGTTCGACCTGAACAACCCGATGGCGATGTATTACACGGTGCTTGCCGTGTTCCTGATCGGCTTCGCCATCATCTGGCGAGCGGTCCATTCGCCCTTCGGACAGGTGTTGAAGGCGATCCGCGAGAACGAGCCGCGCGCGGTGTCTCTCGGCTACCGCACCGACCGCTACAAGCTGGTCGCCTTCGTGCTGTCGGCGACGCTGACGGGCCTCGCCGGCGGGACCAAGGCCATCGTCTTCCAACTCGCCAGCCTGACCGACCGTGACGTGGCAGATGTCGGGCGAGGTGGTGCTGATGACGCTGCTGGGCGGCATGGGAACACTGTCCGGCCCCGTGATCGGTGCGGCGCTGGTCGTGACGCTGGAAAACTATCTCGCCGCCACCAGTCTGCCGGTGCCGGTGGTGATCGGCTGCATCTTCGTCGTCTGCGTTCTGGTCTTCCGTCGAGGCATAGCCGGCGAAATCCAGGCGAGGCTGGGGAAGAAGCACTGAATCGGAAAAGATATTGGACGAGAGTGCCAGGTGAAGTAAGGACTGTTTCGAAAGAAAGACACTACGGTTTCAAGATACCGCATACCTCGAAATAATGGGTGCGGAATTATTATTTTGCGCCATGGAACGTTCTGCTTGTCGGGTGTTATACGACTCAACGCGTGCGGCGGTGCAGCAAAATGACCGACGCGGGCTTTGGGAAGAGGCGTCCACCCGGACGAACGTATTCGAGGAGCATCCGCATGGCCACGGACAAAGACATCACGACCACCACGCGTGACACCGCCAACCGTGCGAAGGGCACGGTGGACGAGATGACCCGCGCTGGGGAAACCACCACCCGCCGCGCCGCCGACGCCGCCCGCTCGATGGGCGACGAGGCGGCCGAGACCGGCCGTCAGGCCGCCGATGCCGGCGCGGAAGCCGGCCAGAAGGCGATGGGCGCCGGTGCCGACATGACCCGCCGCACTGCCGACACCGCCCGTACCGTCATGGGGACGGCCAGCGACGTCGCCGGACGCACGTCGGAGCAGTTGCAGCGCGCTCTCGGCCTGTCCAAGGAAGCCCAGGGCGAGGTCGCCAGCCAAACGCGCGAGACCATGGATGTCATGGTGCAGTGCGGCGGCGTGCTGGCCGATGGCTGGCAGAACGCTTGGCGCGAATGGATGGGGCTGGCCCAGGAAGTCGCCAGCCGCAATGCCGAGGGCATGAACGCGCTGATGCGCAGCCGCACGGTCCCGGATTTCTACGCGACGCAGAGCCGGATGCTGAAGGACAACATGCAGCTGGTGCTGAGCCGCAGCGTCAAGATTTCCGAGCTGTCGGCGAACACCGCCAGCACCGCCATCGGCAAGCTGAACGCCCGCCTCGAAGGGGCGGCCCAGCAGACGGAACGCCGCTTCTAGGCATCCACCAATCCAAAAAGGAACGGTCTCCATCCTGACCTGAACCCCGGCCCGCAAGGACCGGGGGCTTTTTCTGCGCCGGATGCCTCCATTACGACGCCTCCGGCCTTGCTCGGTCAGGAAGCCTCCGGCGTCAGCCAACTCACCGACGCGCCGCCGCCGGTGGAGGGCAAGGCGTCGTGCAGGGCCGGCAGCATGGCGCGCAACGTCTCGTCCAGCCTCCAGGGAGGGTTGACGATCAGCAGGCCGGAGCCGTTCAGGCGCAGGTGGGTGTCCTCGGGATGCCATGTCAGCTCGGCGATCAGCACCTTGGGAATGCCGGTCTTTTCCACCGCGTCCTGGAACCGCCAGACCGCCGCCCGCTCCTTGATCGGATACCACAGCGCGAAGATGCCGGTGGACCAGCGGCGGTGGGCCAACGCCAGCCCTTCGGCCATGCGGGCGAACTCGTCCGGCTGTTCGAAGGGCGGATCGATCAGGACGAGTCCGCGCTTTTCCTTGGGCGGCAGATGGGCCTTCAGCGCGGTGTAGGCGTCCGATTGGTGGACGGAGACGGCGCGGTCGCCGGCGAACTCCGCCTTCAGGCTGTGGGCATCGTCGGGATGGAGTTCCACCAGGACCATGCGGTCCTGCGGACGCAAGGCGGCGCGGGCGATGCGAGGAGAACCGGGATACCAGCGCAGAGAGCCGTCCGGGTTCAAAGCCTGCACGGCGTTCAGATAGGGCGCCAGCCCCGGGTGGGATGCCGGCCGTCCCCACAGGCGGCCGATGCCGTCGTCGCTTTCCGCGGTCTTGCGGGCCGGTTCGGATGTCAGGTCGTAGCGCCCGATCCCGGCATGGGTGTCGAGCACGCAGAAGGGCGCCGGCTTGGCGCGCAGATGATCCAGGATCAGCGCCAGGACGGCGTGCTTCATCACGTCGGCCGGGTTGCCGGCGTGGAAGATGTGGCGATAGTTCATGCGCCGGGGTTTACCCGATCACGCCGCTTCGCGCCAGCGGTCATGGCGGCGCCATTGTCGATGCGGGTGTGGATGCGGGATCTGAACGAGCGATTCGGGCCGGAGATCAGTTGATCGCGGCGACCTGCTGGGCATTGCGGAAGCTGCGGCGGGTGCCGGGGGCAACGCTGACCGGATCGGTATCTTCACAACGGGAGGAGGCGAGCAGCTTCGCGCTCTGCGTATCCAGTTCGGACAGGCTCTGCCAGATCTTGCAGACATAGGCCTGGGCACGGCGTCCCGAACTGCCGTTGTAGCGGGCCAGCGCGGTCTTCCAGTTGCCTTCCTCGCCATGGAAGCGGACCAGAAGCTGGCCGGCGTAGAACACGTTGTCACGCGGCTCCACGATCTTTTCCAGCGGCTGGAACTCGCCGCGGTGCGAGGCGACGGACAGCTGCATGCAGCCGACATAGGTGTTGGAGCGAAGCTGCCCGCGATGGTCGCGCAGGTGCCGGGCGGCATCGTTGACGTTGCGGGCGTAGTAGGGACGGCCCTGCACGCTCATCGCGAAGGGATGCGGCGCACCGTCCTGACCGCTTTCGACCAGGGCGATCGCCACCAGCATGCCCGAGGGAATGCCGAGCTTCTGTTCGGCATCCACCGCGTGGGTGACGCAGCTTTCCTTGGCAAGCGACGGGGTCGCGGTCTGGGCCTGGGCGGGGTTGC
>NZ_VUOI01000025.1:60000-62007 GCF_015390205.1 Azospirillum sp. INR13 | reverse complement strand
GTAACGCATTGCGTGGCGCTCGCGCGTGAGATAAGAAGGTTTGGGGAGGTAACAGGCATGCACATTCTCGCGGTCGACGACGATGAGCCGATTCGGGAGCTTTTGGCCTCATATCTGGCGGGGGAAGGCTACCGGGTCACCACGGCGCACGACACCGCTTCGGCCAAGCAGGCCCTGGACGGCGATCCTGTCGACCTCGTGGTCTGCGACCTGCGCCTGCCCGATGGCGACGGACTGGGCCTCGTCCGTCAGATCCGCACCGAATCGCAGATCCCCGTCATCATCCTGTCGTCCAAGGACCAGGACGTCGACCGCATCGTCGGGTTGGAACTGGGCGCCGACGACTACCTGACCAAACCCTTCAACCCGCGCGAACTGCTGGCCCGCATCAAGGCGGTGCTGCGCCGCGTTTCCAACGACGCGCGTCCGCCGCGCAACCCGGACGAGCTGCGCGCCGTCGTGCAGTTCGCCAACTGGGAACTCGACCTCACCGCCCAGCGCCTGCGCGGGCAGGAGGGGCGCGAGGTGGAACTGACCAAGGCGGAGTTCGGCCTGCTCGCCGCCTTCGTGAAGCGGCCGCAACGGGTGCTGACCCGCGACCAGTTGCTCGACCTCACCCGCGTGGACGGGGCGGAGGTGTTCGACCGCTCCATCGACGTGCTGATCCTGCGCCTGCGCCGCAAGATCGAGGCGAATCCGAAGGAACCCCGCATCATCAAGACCGAACGCGGCGCCGGCTACGTCTTCGACGCCAAGGTGCGCACGGTCTGACCTGTCCCGTAGCCGGGGGGCGCATCCTCCGGACGCACCCCTGGACGCTGTCGCGCACCGGCGTTAGCCTTTCCAAAACAGCCAGCGGAGAGGAAACGCGCGTGCCGGATCCCATCGATTTCTATTTCGACTTCGCCTCGCCCTACGGCTATTTCGCCAGCCTGCGCATCGACGAACTGGCGGCGAATCATGGCCGCGCCGTCACTTGGCGCCCGGTCCTGCTCGGCGCCATCTTCAAGGTGACGGGGATGAAGCCGAACCTGCAGCAGCCGCTGCGCGGCGAGTATCTGACCCATGACGTCGGCCGCATCGCCCGCCTGATCGGCGCGCCCTTCACCTTCCCCGACTCGGCCCCGGTCAACGGCGTCGCCGCCTCGCGCGTCTTCTACTGGCTGACCGACGAACATCCGGAGCAGGCGAAGCTTCTGGCCCGCGCGCTTTATCATGCACATTTCGCCGAAGGGCGCGACATCGGCCCGGCCGAAACGGTGGCGGAGATCGCCGGCCGGACGCTGGGCAGCCTGGGCATCGACCGGGCGGCGGTGACGGCGGCGCTGCAGGATCCCATGGTCAAGGACCGGCTGCGCACGAAACCGACGATGCGGTGGAGCGCGGCGTCTTCGGTTCGCCCTTCGTCATCGTCGACGGCGAGCCCTTCTGGGGCTGGGACCGGCTCGACATGGTCGACCGCTGGCTCGCCACCGGCGGCTGGTGACCCAGGCAAGGCTCCGCACCTTGTCGCAGCTGCGGAAAACACTGACGGTTGGGGCGGGCGAACCGCTATAAGTGTGAAGTAAGACTTTCGTCGTGGTGTCGGCGACGGCGCCAGCTCCAGTTCCGGTTTGCCGCCCCATGGACCAGATCGTTCCCGACCGCCGTCCCCGGACGGCCAGCCCGTCTCCCGCGGCGGTTCCCACCGGTTCCCATGGCGGCCCCCATGGCAACCGGGGCGCGTCCAAGTCATGGCTGGGCGGCGCGTTGCTGACGGCATTGCTGCTGGGCCTGATCGCGCTGTCGATCCGCTCGGTCTCGGGTAACCTGACCTTCGTCCTGCTGGGGTCGGTCGGCCTGGTGGTCGGTGCCTTCCACTACCTGTTTCCGGGCAGCCAGTTCTTCACGCTGGCGCTGACCAACTTCATCGGCGTCTACGCCTGCATCTTCGTCTTCTTCCTGGAAAGCAATTTCCACAACATCAACCCCCTGGCCCAGGGCATCGCCTTCGTGCTGCCGCTGATC
>NZ_VUOI01000025.1:0-55000 GCF_015390205.1 Azospirillum sp. INR13 | reverse complement strand
CACCAGAAAAGCCTTGGGTTTCCTGCCATCGAGCAGGGAGCGCTCGCCGACCAGATGCGGCGGGCCTCCAAATCGGTGTGCGCAAACCTGGTTGAAGGCTTTTCAAGACAACAGTGGTCGAAAACAGAGTTCCGGCGATACCTGCACATGGCGATCTCGTCAGCCGACGAGATGAGGCTGTGGTGCCGCTATTGCCTGGACCTCGGCTATGTGGACCAGGAAACTTGGCAGGCATGGCGTGACGGCTTCCAGGAAGTCGCCCGCATGCTCCAGGGTCTGGGCAAAGCTGAACGCCACTGACGTCTGCCGTCTGGCATCTGTCCTCTGAGTGGTAGCGGAGCGTTCCGTAAGCCTGCGAAGGGTGTCCGTGAGGCCGCCTGGAGGTATCGGAAGTGAGAATGCTGACATGAGTAGCGACAAACAGTGTGAGAAACACTGTCGCCGAAAGTCCAAGGGTTCCTGCGCAAGGTTAATCCACGCAGGGTGAGCCGGCCCCTAAGGCGAGGCCGAAAGGCGTAGTCGATGGGAACCACGTTAATAGTCGTGGGCCTGGCGGAGGTGACGGATCGGAAAGCGTGTATGTCCTTATCGGATTGGACATGCTGTGGACCGGTTCCAGGAAACAGCCCCGCCGTATAGACCGTACCCCAAACCGACACAGGTGGACTGGTAGAGTATACCCAGGCGCTTGAGAGAATGGTGTTGAAGGAACTCGGCAAATTGCCCTCGTAACTTCGGAAGAAGAGGGCCCTATGGGTGGGCAACCACCTGTGGGGGGCACAGACCAGGGGGTAGCGACTGTTTACTAAAAACACAGGGCTCTGCGAAGCCACACAAGGCGACGTATAGGGTCTGACGCCTGCCCGGTGCCGGAAGGTTAAGAGGAGAGGTGCAAGCCTTGAATTGAAGCCCCGGTAAACGGCGGCCGTAACTATAACGGTCCTAAGGTAGCGAAATTCCTTGTCGGGTAAGTTCCGACCTGCACGAATGGCGTAACGACTTCCCCGCTGTCTCCAACACCAACTCAGCGAAATTGAACTCTCCGTGAAGATGCGGAGTTCCCGCGGTCAGACGGAAAGACCCCGTGCACCTTTACTACAGCTTTGCAGTGGTGCTAGGGACTTCATGTGTAGGATAGGTGGGAGGCTTGGAAGCCCGGGCGCCAGCCCGGGTGGAGCCAACCTTGAAATACCACCCTTGAAGTCTCTGGCATCTAACCGTGGCCCGTGATCCGGGTCCGGGACCCTGCATGGCGGGTAGTTTGACTGGGGCGGTCGCCTCCCAAAGTGTAACGGAGGCGCGCGATGGTGGGCTCAGAGCGGTCGGAAATCGCTCGTCGAGTGCAATGGCATAAGCCCGCCTGACTGCAAGACTGACAAGTCGAGCAGAGACGAAAGTCGGCCATAGTGATCCGGTGGCTCCACGTGGACGGGCCATCGCTCAACGGATAAAAGGTACGCCGGGGATAACAGGCTGATGACTCCCAAGAGTCCATATCGACGGAGTCGTTTGGCACCTCGATGTCGGCTCATCACATCCTGGGGCTGGAGCAGGTCCCAAGGGTTCGGCTGTTCGCCGATTAAAGTGGTACGTGAGCTGGGTTTAGAACGTCGTGAGACAGTTCGGTCCCTATCTGCCGTGGGTGTCGGAGTTTTGCGAGGATCTGTCCCTAGTACGAGAGGACCGGGATGGACATACCTCTGGTGCACCGGTTGTCACGCCAGTGGCATGGCCGGGTAGCTAAGTATGGACGGGATAACCGCTGAAAGCATCTAAGCGGGAAACCCACCTCTAAACCAGAGCTCCCTTGAGAGCCGTGACAGACCATCACGTCGATAGGAGGCATGTGGACGGGCAGCAATGCCTGAAGCTAAGCCTTACTAATCGCTCGATCGGCTTGATCTCACCCCACAAACCGCGCCATGCGCAGCAGCAAGCCTGCTTGGAAAGGCCCTGCTTGACGCAACGCCGCCGGTTCGATACTCCTCAATCACTTGCACTGAACAGCGATACGCTTCGGAACAGCGTCGGTCTTGAGCCTTGGTGACCTGGTGGTCATGGCGAGGTGTCAAACACCCGATCCCATCCCGAACTCGGCCGTGAAAAGCCTCCGCGCCAATGGTACTTGCGTCTTAAGACGTGGGAGAGTAGGTCGCCGCCAGGTCACTCAGGCTCAAGAGACGTCAAACCGAAGCACAAATCGCCGGCATCGTCACGACATCCATCACCCTATATGAGAGACATCCGCGGGGTGGAGCAGCCCGGTAGCTCGTCAGGCTCATAACCTGAAGGCCGCAGGTTCAAATCCTGCCCCGCAACCAAATCTACAAAAAAGGCCCGCCGAGCTTGCGCTCGGCGGGCTTTTTGCTGTCTTCGACCCGGACGCCTCGGTAGCAGCAAACGCGTTGCATGGTTTCAAGTGAAACGATATGGTTGGGCAAACCGATCAATGCGGCCTATCGGGACGATGCTTCGGCGGAGGCCGTGCCTTGGGAGAAACGGGATGTCCAAGAACTTTGCCTCGCATGCCGACCTGGAGGAAAAGGCGGTCAGCTTCGACCGGCTGTCCGACAACGCCTATGCCTATACGGCGGAAGGCGATCCCAACACCGGCATCGTCATCGGCGACGATGCGGTGATGGTGATCGACACGCAGGCTACGCCGGTGATGGCGCAGGATGTCATCCGCCGCATCCGCGAGGTCACCGACAAGCCGATCCGCCATGTCGTGCTGTCGCATTACCATGCGGTGCGCGTGCTGGGCGCGTCCGGCTATGCGCCGGAGCAGATCATCGCCAGCGAGGACACCCGCGACCTGATCGTCGAGCGCGGCGAAGCCGACATGGCGAGCGAGATCGGCCGCTTCCCTCGCCTGTTCCGTGCCGTCGAATCGGTCCCCGGCCTCACCTGGCCGACCATCACCTTCCGCGGCCGGATGACGATGTGGCTGGGCTCGCTGGAGGTGCAGTTGCTGCAACTCGGCCGTGGCCACAGCAAGGGCGACACCGTGGTGTGGCTCCCGCAGCAGAAGATTCCTGTTCTCCGGCGACCTCGTCGAATACGGCGCCACCCCCTATTGCGGCGACGCTTATTTCAACCCATTGGCCGGCCGACGCTCGACGCCATCGCCGCGCTGAAGCCGGAAAAAGCTGGTGCCCGGCCGCGGCGCCGCCCTGACCACGCCGGAACAGGTGGAGGAGGGGCTGCGCGGCACCCGCGCCTTCACCAGCGAACTGTTCGAACTGGTGAAGCAGGGCGTCGCCGCCGGCAAGGATCTGCGGGCGATCTACAAGGACACCTACACCGCGCTGAAGCCGAAGTTCGGCCATTGGGTGATCTTCGACCACTGCATGCCCTTCAACGTCACCCGCGCCTATGACGAGGCGACGCAGTATCCCGATCCCCGCATCTGGACCGCCGAGCGCGACCTGGAGATGTGGCGCCAGCTGGAGGGCTGACGCCACTGGCCTCATCAGGGCGTCAGGATCAGGCGGACATGGCGCTTGCGGCCGGCCGACAGGACGGCGGTGGCCGTGAGCGCCGCCGCCTCGTCGGTCACCGTTCGCCGTCCAGCCGGGCGCCGCCCTCGCGGATCAGGCGGCGCGCCGCGCCTTTCGAGGCGCACAGGCCGGCCGCCACCAGCGCGTCGACCAGCGGCACGCCATCGGCCCCCTCGCGCTGCAGGCGATCTCCGGCAGGCCGTCGCCGTCCGCTGCGAAGGGGGAGCCGGCAGCCGCAGCCGCCTTTTCGGCCTCTGCCGCCCCGTGGCACAGGCGGGTGGCCTCGGTCGCCAGGACGATTTTCGCCTCGTTGATCTCGGGACCCCTGCAGCCGCCTCCAGCCGGGCGATCTCGTCCAGCGGCAGTTCGGTGAACAGGCGCAGGAAACGGCCGACGTCGGCATCCTCGGTGTTGCGCCAGAACTGCCAGAAGTCGAAGGGGCTGCGCGCATCGGCGTTCAGCCACACCGCGCCGCCGGCGGTCTTGCCCATCTTGGTGCCCGAGGCGGTGGTCAGCAGCGCGTGGTCAGGCCGAACAGCTCGCGCCGCTCCACCCGGCGGGCCAGCTCGATGCCGTTGACGATGTTGCCCCACTGGTCCGACCCGCCCATCTGCAGCAGGCAGCCGTGCCGCCGCGACAGCTCCAGGAAATCATAGGCCTGGAGGATCATGTAGTTGAACTCCAGGAAGGTCAGCGGCTGCTCGCGCTCCATCCGCTGGCGCACGGAGTCGAAGCTCAGCATGCGGTTGATGGTGAAATGGCGGCCGACGTCGCGCAGGAAGGGCACGTAATCCAGCCCGTCCAGCCAGCCGGCATGTCCACCATCACCGCGTCGGCCGGCCCGTCCCGAAAGTCATGTACTGGCCGAAGACGCGGCGCAGCCCGGCGGAGTTGGTGGCGATCTGCGCGTCGTCCAGCATCGGCCGCGTGGTGTCGCGGAAGCTGGGATCGCCGATCTTGGTGGTGCCGCCGCCGATCAGCACGATGGGACGGTTGCCGGTGCGCTGAAGCCAGCGCAGCGCCATGATCGACAGCAGATGCCCGACATGCAGGCTGGCCGCCGTGGCGTCGAAGCCGACATAGGCGGTCAGCACGCCGCCCGGCGCGGCGCCGGCAAGGCCGACAGGTCGTCGGCCGGGTCGCTGCACTGATGGAGGAAGCCGCGCTCGCGCAGGATGTGCAGGAAATCGGCGGCACTGGATTTGGAAGACATGGGAAAAGACATGGGACAGGTCTCTTGCGGATGGACCGTTGCCGTCCGGAGACTGTCTCTGTCGGGGAGAAGACCATGGCCGCCGGACTTGCGACGGCATGGTTTCGGGTATGACCGATCGACGCCGCGCTATGTGAGCGGCGGATAATACATCGGAGCGGTGAGGGCGATGCGGTCGGTCATGCGATCTTCCCTACACCGGGTAGCCGGGTAGATCCACCCCCGACAGGTCAATGCTGCCAACCGCTCAGCGCCTGCCGAGCAGCTGGCGGCGGGCGAGCGCGCGGTGAAGCTTGCATCCGCTGGGACACGGTGCGGGGGCGGGCGCCGCGGATTCCGGGGGCGAACAGCCCGTCCAGATTCTGCCCGAACATCTCCCAGCTGCGCAGCGGCCCGGTGTCGATGTGCAGGAAATGCGAGCGCGGATACCAGCCGACGCCGCCGCGCTTGAGCTCCAGCGCGCTGCGATGCGCATCGGCAGGCGCGAGGGGAGCGTGATGTCCAGCGCGCGCCCAGCAGATGCTGGCTGTGCTCGGCCACGCCCAGGCTGCGCGCGGCCAGCATCGCGTTGGTCTCCGGCGTGCGGAAGGCCGACAGGATGGTCGCCTTGCTCTGCCCGACCGCCTCCATGATGTCGGCGAGGAAATCGAGCGTGCCGACGTCGATCGGCCCCTCCTTGTTGGCGCGGTGGTCGCGCAGCAGCTTGGAGAGGTCGGCCATCGCGTCGGGCAGCGGACCGGAGGCGTCGCGGTAGGGCCCTTCGAAGGTCTCGCCGGTGTGCTGGTTCCTGAGGCTTGAGGCGGCGGGGTGCCGCGGGCGCGGCCAGTGCGCGGTCCGACATCAGGACGAGCGCTCCGCAGCCGATCAGCAGGCTTCGGCGCTTCAGGGAGAGGGGCGAGGAGGACATGGAGGGGGCAGGTCTTTCAGCAGGGCACCGTCACGTCAACAAAATGGAGAGCGATTCGCAAATGCAAAGTGGCGGAGCATGGCCCGGCTGCGCGGAAAGCAGGGGGCCTCCGCCGCTCACAGCAGGCGCTGGCCTTGAAGCTGGTGTGGCGCCCACCCTTGCCGATCACCAGATGGTCGTGGACGATCAGCCCGATCGCGTTGGCTGCGCGCACGATCTCCTTGGTCATCTCGATGTCGGCCCGGCTGGGGGTGGGATCGCCGGAGGGGTGGTTGTGGACCAGGATTACGGCGGCTGCGGACAGTTCCAGTGCCCGCTTCACCACCTCGCGCGGATAGACCGGGGTGTGGTCGATGGTGCCGCGCTGCTGCACCTCGTCGGCGATCAGCGTGTTCTTGCGGTCGAGGAACAGCAGGCGGAACTGCTCCGTCGGCTCATGCGCCATGGCGGCGGAGCAATAGTCGATCAGCGCCTGCCAGGAGGCCAGAACCGGCCGGTCGATCACTCGCTGCTGCAGGGCGCGCAGGGCGGCGGCCCCGACGATGCGGACCGCGGCGACGGCGTTGTCGGTGCCGAGCGACACGCCCTCCGCCTTCACCCGCGCAGCCGTTCCGGCGGTGCGTTGACCACGCCCCACAGGTTGCCGAAGGTCCGGATCAGCAGCTTGGCCAGCGGCTTCACGTCGCGCCGCGGACTGACGGCGAACAGCACCATCTCCAGCAACTCGTAATCCTCCAGCGCGTCGGGTCCGCGGTCGAGGAAGCGGCGGCGAAGCCGCTCGCGATGGTCGATGTAGTGAGGATCGTCGCCGCCGGCCTCGTCGCTGGTTTCTCCCGCGGTTCCGGAAGCGGTCCCGTCGGCCGCATCGCCGGGGAAGAGGGTGTCTCCGGCTCCCTCCACCTCCACGCCCGCAGCGGCGGTCGAGGACAGCAGTCCGGGAAAGGGAAGGAGACCGGCGGTCATGCCTGCATCGTCCAGTTCCGTTCCGTTCCGCGTGTTTCCGGCCTTCCGGCTGCGTCCCGTCGTCTTGCGTTCTGCCATCGATCATCGCCATGCATATGTATGGCGATGACTATAGCCTCTCGGCGCGCGAGCGCACAGGGGTGCCGCTCGCGCGTTTGGAGAGGGGCGGGTCGGGTCAGTCGGCGAGGCCGGCTTTCCGGTCGGCCTGCCGGTCAGGCAGCATGCGGCCGAGAACGCCATCGCGGCGGACGAGATGGTGCCACAGCGCGGCGGCCATATGCAGCGCGGCCAAAGCGAGGATCAGGTTGGCGGCAAGTTCGTGAATCTCCTTAACCGAACGGCCCAAATTGCGGTCGGCGGCGACCGTGACGGAATGGAGAAGAGGCCGAAGAAGGTCAGCGTATCGCCGCGCAGCCAGGTCAGCGCCACCCCGATCAGCGGGACCGCCAGCATCAGGGCGTAGAGCCCCAGATGAACCAGATGGGACGCGCCGCGCTCGGCCGGCGTCATGGTGGGTGGCAATGCGGGGATGCCGCGGACAAGGCGCAGCCCCAGCCGCGCCAGGACCAGCCCGAGCAGAAGCAGGCCGAAGGAGATGTGCAGCCACCAGATCGTGGCGCGCATCGGGTGTCCGCGTTCGTAGAACTCCTCGCCGAAGGTCAGCAGGTAGAGGCCGACGATGAGAAGGGAGATCAGCCAGTGCAGGGATTTCTGGGCCGGACTGTAGGCGGTGACGGTCATGGCGATGCTCCGGATGGAGGGGAGAGTCGCCGTCCGGTCTAGACCGCCAAGCTTACGTGCCGCTTACAGCCCGCCCGCCGCGTCGGCTTTGGCCGTCTCTGCGTCAGTCCGCCGCAGCTGGAGGGGAAAGCGCAGGGTGAAGGTGCCGCCGCCGCCCGGCGTGTCGGCGACGGCGACGCTGCCGCCATGCGCGGCCATGGTGCGCGCGACGATGGAAAGCCCGAGCCCGGCGCCGCCGGAGTCCGTGCGCTCCGTGCTCTGGTCGCGGCCGCCCTGCCAGAAGCGTTCGAAGACGCGGGACCGAAGGGCCGGCGGAATTCCGGGACCGCGGTCGATCACCCGCAGCAGCGGTTCGCCCGTGGCGGAGACCGCGACCTCGATGCTGACCGTGCTGTCGGCGGGGGCGTGGCAGACGGCATTCTCCACGAGGTTGCGCAGGGCGCGGAACAGCGGGTCGTGGGCGCCGCGCACCGGCAGGGGATCCTCCTGCCCGACGACCTCGATCCCACGGCGCCTGTCCAGGGCCAGCGGGGCGATGTGGGTCGCGACCTCCACTGCGAGCGCGGTCAGGTCGACGGTGTCGCCCGGCGCGATCCGCAGGGCGTCCAGCCGGGCGAGGTCGAGCAGCTGGTCCACCAGCCGGGTCATGCCGGCGACATCCGCCCGGATCGGGGCACCGGGCGTGCCGATCAGCGCCAGATGCGCGTCCAGGACGGCCAGCGGCGTGCGCAGTTCGTGCGCGGCGTCGGCGATGAAGCTGCGCTGGGCCCGATAGCCGGCTTCCAGCCGGTCCAGCGCCTGGTTCACCGCGCGGACCAGCGGCAGGACCTCGCGCGGCATGCCCTCTTCCGGCAGGCGCTCCGACACGCTGTCCGGCCCGATCGCGGCGGCGCCGGCCGATGCCCGGCGCAGGGGCCGCAGTCCGCGATGGATGATGACGAGGTTGACCAGGATCAGAACCAGGGCGAAGGGCAGCCAGATCCAGCCGAAATGCTCGACGAACTCCTCCAGCAGCCACTCTATGTGCAGCTCCTCCTCGCCGGAGACCACCTGGATCCACAGGCGGCGGCCGTCGACCTCGATGCGGCGGCTCAGCCCGTAGAGCGCCGGTTCGCCGTCGCGCGCCGGCACCCGGAAGACGGCGTGAGACCGGTCGGAGCCGGTCGGGTCGAGCGGGCCCGACACCCCGTCGGAGCCGAGGAGCAGCCGGCCGTCCCCGTCGACGATGGCGAAGGAGGCGGCGTTCACCCGCAGCATCGCGCGGACGGAGTCGGGCAGGGCGGTGACGAGCCGGTCGTCCGGTCCGCGCACCGCCTTCTCGATCATGCGGGCGACGCCGGACAGGGTGCGCTGGCGCATCCGGTCGTGGGTGTCCTTGAATTCGACATAGAGCAGCAGCGCCGTGGTCGCGACCGCCAGCAGCGTGACCAGAACGAGCCAGCGCGCGATGGCGGCCATCAGGGAGGGCGGCTGCCTGCCGGTCATCCGCCGCTTTCCACGCCGCTGCCCCCATCGGTTCCGGGCGGGTCCTCGATCAGGATGTAGCCGATGCCGCGCAGGGTCTGGACGCCGGCGCTGGCGCCCGCCGCCTGCAGGCGCTTGCGCAGCCGGTGGATCAGCACCTCCACCGCGTTGGAGCCGACCTCCTCGCCGAAGCCGTAGAGGCCGTTCTCCAGCGCCGCCTTCGACACCACGCGGCCGGCTCGGCGCAACAGCAGTTCCAGCGCGTCCAGCTCCCCGCCGGCTGAGGTCCAGCGGCCGGCCGCCGACGGTCGCCAGCCGGCCGGTCGAATCGAGGGCGATGTTCCCGAGTTGCAGCACCATCCCCAGTGCCGCCCCCGGCCGGCGCAGCAGGGCGCGGATGCGCGCCACCAGCTCTTCCAGTGCGAAGGGCTTCAGCAGGTAGTCGTCGGCCCCCAGGTTGAGGCCTCGCACCCGGTCGTCCACCGCGTCGCGGGCGGTCAGGATCAGCACCGGGGTGGGGTCGGCCTTCGCTCGCAGGGCGGACAGCAGGGTCAGCCCGTCGGCATCGGGCAGGCCGAGGTCGAGCAGCACGGCGTCGAAGCCGGCGACCGCCAGGGCGGCCGACGCCTCCTCCGCGCTGTGGACGGGGTCGACGGCGAAGCCGGCCTTGCGCAGCCCCTCCGCGGTCAGGGACGCGAGCCGGCGGTTGTCTTCGATCAGCAGCAGCCGCAAGGCGGGGGCCTTCAAGAACCGGTGGGGAGGTGGGGTGCCCTGCCGCGACTCTCCGCCTTTTGTGCCGCCGCCGCAAGCCGAGCCAAGAAAACGGGCCTTTCCCCACAGATGGGGAAAGGCCCGTTTCCGTCGTCGGGACGCGGTCAGACGATCGCGGTGTCCGGGATGGTGCCGGTCAGCACGGCGCGGACATTGTCGGCGATCATGTGGCCGGTGCGGACGCGCGCCTCGTCGGTGGTGGCGCCGATGTGCGGGGTCAGGATCAGGTTCGGCACGCCCTGGAACGGGTTGTCGGCCGGCAGCGGTTCCGTCGCGAAGACGTCCAGCAGGGCGCCGCCGAGATGGCCGCTCTTCAGCGCCGCGGCCAGCGCCGCCTCGTCGACGATGCCGCCGCGGGCGACGTTGACCAGGATGGTGCGGGCTTCAGCCGGGCGATCACCTCGGCGCCGACCAGATTGTGGGTCTCCGGCGTGTAGGGCAGGTGGAGCGACAGCGCGTCGGCACTGTCCCAGATGCGGTCGAACGACACCTTCTCGACGCCCATGCGGGCCCAGACCGGATCGTCGGCCGGCACATGCGGGTCGGCGGCGATCACCGTCATGTCCAGCCCCTGGGCGCGGCGGGCGACATGGCGGCCGATACGGCCGAAGCCGACGATGCCCAGCGTCTTGCCCGACACCTCGCGCCCGATCAGCCGGCCGCGCGGCCATTTGCCGGCGGCCACGTCGGGCGTGGCGAAATAGGTGGTGCCGCGCACCAGCATCATCAGGCCGGCGATGGCCAGCTCCGCCACCGACACCTCGTTGGCGCCGGTGGCGGGCAGGACGGCGATGCCGCGCTCCCGGCAGGCCGGCACGTCGATGTTGTCCAGCCCGACGCCCAGCCGGCCGACCGCCTTCAGCTTGGGGAAGGCGTCGAAGAAGGCGCCGCGGATCTCCGTCTCGTTGCGGATGCAGATGGCGCGGGCGTCCTGGCCCATCGCATACAGCTCGTCCAGGCGCTTGTAGAGCGTCTCGTCGTAATGGACGTCGAAGTCGCGGCGCAGATCGTCGACGGCGCTCGGCTGCATGAATTCGGAAATGATGATGTCGGGCATGGCGGAAGGCTCGATCAAGAGGGAGGGTCAGAGCGTGATGCCGGCGGCGTCGAGATAGGGCTTGAGGTTCAGCAGCTCGATGGTGGTCTCGCCGGCTTCCAGCTTGTGGCGGTAGGCCTCTTCCGCGGCCTCGCGGGCGGCGGCCTTCTCCAGCGTGTCGGCGGCCAATGCCTGGGGCACCACCACCACGCCGTCGTCGTCGGCGACCACGATGTCGCCGGCCGACACCATCACGCCGCCGCAGACGATCGTCGTGTTGATGTCGCCCTTGGCGTCGGTCTTGTTGGTGCCCTTCATGTTGGTGCCGCGGCAGAAGACGGGGAAGCCCATGTCGCGGATGGCGACCGCGTCGCGCACGCAGCCGTCGATGACCAGTCCGCCCAGGCCGCGGGCGATGGCAGACGCGGTCAGCACGTCGCCCCAGGGGCCGGCGTCGGTCATGCCCTTGAAGTCGACGACCAGGATGTCCCCCGGCTTCGCCAGCGCCACCGCGATGTGGATCATCAGGTTGTCGGTCGGCCCGCAGGATACGGTCAGCGCCGGCCCGCACAGCCGCATGCCGGGGAACAGCGGCTTGATCGGGTGGCCCATGGCGCCCTTCTTGCCCATCGCCTCGTGCAGGGTGGCGGGGGATTGGGCGCGCAGAGCCTCCACCGTCGCGGCGTCGGGGCGGACGAAATCCTTGTGAACGGTCATGCCGGGAACAGCCTTTCGGGAATGAGCGGCGAACGGACGGATTCGTCCCGGATGCGCCGTATGGCGGGTGAAGCTCGATAGATGGACAAGTAATAGAATATTTATAGGTAGCTGAAAATATCGAAACGGTGGTTGATCGGCGGAAAATCGCCTCTACGATGGGCGTGCCGCAAGAAGGCGCCGGCTTGGCGTCTGACGATCGATAAAAAGCAATTGAAAGATGCCGCATCCGCCTGGTCGGCGATCCCGGGTTGGTCCCGGCTGTTCAGCGGATGAGAACCGAAGGAGTCGATGTATGGATACGAACGCGCGTCCCGCCGTGCGGGGTGGATCGACGGGAACGGCCGCCGATCCGCTCGGAACCGGGCGGTTCGGTGCCCTTTCGCGCGGACTGCGGCGGCGTGCCGCCCGGCTGGCCGGTGCCGCCGGGATTGCCGCCTCCGCGCTGGCTGCGGCCTTCGGGCTGGCGGGGCCGGGTGCGGCCTGGGCGGCCTATCCGGAGAAGCCGATCACCCTGATCGTCGGCTATGCGGCCGGCGGCGGATCCGACTTCATCGTCCGGTCGCTCGCCCCCTTCATCGAGAAGGAATTGGGCGGCAGCACCCGCGTCATCGTGATGAACCGTCCCGGCGCGGGCGGCGAGATCGGCTTCGCCGCCATCGCCGACGCGGCCCCCGACGGCTACACCATCGGGCTGATCAACTCGCCCAACGTCGTGACGATTCCGATCGAGCGTCAGGCCCGCTTTTCGCTGGACCGGCTCGACCCGCTCTACAATCTGGTCGACGACCCGGTTCCTTCGTCGTCCACAAGGACAGCCCCTACCAGACGCTGGCCGACGTCGCCGCCTTCGCCAAGGCCAACCCCAACAGTGTGACGGTCGGCACCACCGGCATCGGATCGGACGACCATCTGGCCATGCTGATGTTCCAGCGACTGACCCAGAGCCGGCTGACCCATGTGCCCTTCCCGGGCAGTGCCGACGCCCACCGCGCGCTTCTGGGCCGGCACATCCAGGTGACCTCGATGAACATCGGCGAATCGGCGCGGGCGCGCGAAGGCGACCCGATCCGCATCCTGGGCGTGATGACCGAGGAGAGGTCGGCCCAGGCCACGGACGTCCCGTCCTTCAAGGAACTGGGATTCGACGTGAAGATGGCGTCGCTGCGCGGTCTTGCCGCACCTGTCGGGCTGCCGCCGGACATCCGTGCCAAGCTGGTGGATGCCATCGGCAAGGCCGTCCTGCATCCGGAATTCCAGGAGATCGCCCGCAAGGCCTATCAACCGCTGCGCCTGCTGCCCCCCGACCAGTATGCGGCGGAACTGAAGGTCCAGGAGGCGACCTTCCGCACCATGTGGAAGGAGACGCCCTGGCTGAAATGAGGGGCTGAGATTTCCTTGAACGGGTTTCGGCCGTCATTCCCGCGAAGGCGGGAATCCAGCAGGTTCAGCCGCTTCAATGCGGAGCATCCTGGATCCCCGCCTTCGCGGGGATGACGCAAAGTCCCCTTTATTCCAGAGCCTTAATATTGCTCTCAGTTGTGTGAACGCCCTAGCGCCTTCGCGGGGATGACGGCCGAGAAACGCAAGCTTTGACGCTGGAATGGAAAAGGGCGCCGGCAGATCGCCGGCGCCCTTTCTTCTCGCGTCAACCTTGCGCAGGTCTTACTTCAGCCAGGGGTTCGTGGCCCACAGCTCGCGCAGTTCCTTGGTCGACTCGGCCAGTTCGGCGGCATACTTCTCCGGCGGCAGCAGGCGCACCGGCTGGTACAGATCCTTCGCCTTGGCCTGGAAGCCCGGGTCGTTGGCGGCCTTGTCCAGCGCGTCGACCAGCTTGGTGCGGACATCCGGCGGCAGCCCCTTCGGGGCGGCGATGCCGCGCAGCGACGACATCAGCGCGTTGAAGCCCTGGTCCTTGAAGGTGGCGACGTCGGGAGCCTGCTCCACCTTCTTATCGGCCATCACGCCCAGGACGGCGATCGGGTCCTTCTGCTTGTACTGCATCGCCTCGCCGATGTTCACGGCGCTCAGCATGATCTTCTTGTTGGCCAGCGCCGCTTCGTTGGCGGCGGAGCCCTGGAAGGGCACATGGGTGAAGGTCACGCCGGCCTGGCGCTGGAACACCAGCATCGCCAGATGGTCGTCGGAGCCGATGCCGGTGGTGCCGACCGTCACACTGTTGGGGTTGGCCTTGGCGAAGGTCACCACGTCGGTCAGCGTCTTGAACTGCCCTTCGTTGTGGACCGCGAAGGAGCTGGGATCGTCGACCAGATTGTAGAGCGGGTCGAGCCGGTCCAGCGAATAGCGGGCCTGGCGTTCGATCGGGATGGCGTTGACGTTGGGCGAGTTGATGGCGCCGATGGTGTAGCCGTCGGGGCCGAATCGGCGATGGCGGCGAAGCCGATCTCGCCGCCCGCGCCGGGCTTGTTCACCACCTCGACGCGGGAGCCGTCGCCCAGCTGCTTCTCAAGGAAGGGCGCCAGGGCGCGAATCAGCAGATCGGTGCCGCCGCCGGCGCCGAAGGCCACGATCATCGTGATCGGCTTCTCCGGATAGGCCGCCTGGGCGTTCGTGGCCGACATGAACATCGCACCGGCCGCAGCCGCCAGAGTCAGAGACTTCCAGAACTTCATGATCCCCCCTTCGATGATGCACTGCGCAGGGCGGGCCGGAGTCGGCATGCCATGCGCGGAACGGGGCGGAGTCCGGTCCGGTCCGGCACGAATCGGCACGATCCCGGCGGGATCGGCTGTAATCGTGCGCGGCGGCGGGCCAGATGCCGCTGAATATCTGAGGATGTTCCTACATCAGCAAGAACACGCCTTCAACTCCGCAGCATACGATTTCGCGTCGTCGCGTCAATACACCGCAGAATATTGCGAAGGATTGGTGAATGAGATGTGGGCCTGCAAATAAATACTGTGTATTGGCTCAAGTGGTGGGTGATTTTTGTTGGGAGCGGCTTGCGTAGGGCAAGTCGAGAATCCCTGTCAGGCAGTCGTCTTCCGCTCACCACCCATCGGCGGCGTCTAACGCCCGGTTGTATATCTTCCATACCATTTACCGGATCGCCCGCGCATCCTCTCTTTATTGGAGAACATAACGGGGTATCGTGTCTCGGAGATATGCGTCGCGTCTTCCGACTCCCGCCTCTGTCGTTCCGCTCATGCGGGCGCGGCGCAAAAGGCGGTCGGCGGCGGCCATCGTTTCGGAGCATTCCCGGGCGTTGACAGTCGGTGGGCACCGCACTATGGTGCGCGCCTTCAATCGAGCCGCCGAGCGTTCAGGAACAGCATCATGAAAATCGTCAACTCCCTGAAGTCGATGAAGACGCGCCACAAGGCCTGCCGCGTGATCCGCCGCAAGGGCCGCGTCTACGTCATCAACAAGCAGAACCCCCGTTTCAAGGCCCGCCAGGGCTGATCGATCCGCAAGGATCGATCGACTGCGAGGCCGGGCATCGCGCCCAGCCTCTCCGTCATCGGGTGTTTACGCAAGAGCCGCGCCTTCGGGTGCGGCTCTTGCGTTTTCAGGTGCCTGCATCCCGGTCGCCGCATCGTCTTGTCTTAGGATCGCGGCGGATGGTACGTGTGGCGGACGAGTTCGCCGCAACGGGATAAGGACCGCCCGCCATGAAGATGCCGGTGCCGGACAGCGGGGTGATCGCCCGCCGCCGGGAGATCGTGGAGGCGCTGCGCGCCATCGTTCCCGGCGAAGGCGTGATCGTCGACGAGAACGAACTGCGCGCCTATGAATGCGACGGGCTTACCGCCTATCGCCAGCTGCCGATGGTCGCCGTCCTGCCCAGCACGGTGGAGCAGGTGTCGCAGGTCCTGAAGGCCTGCAAGGCGATGGGGGTGAAGGTGGTGCCGCGCGGGGCCGGCACCTCGCTGTCCGGCGGCGCCCTGCCGCTGGCCGACGGCGTGCTGCTCGGCATGGGCAAGTTCAAGCGCATCCTCGACATCGACTATGCCAACCGCTGCGTCACCGCGCAGCCGGGGGTGACCAACCTCGGCATCTCCAACGCGGTCGCGCATGAGGGCTTCTATTACGCCCCCGATCCGTCCAGCCAGATCGCCTGCACCATCGGCGGCAACATCGCCGAGAATTCCGGCGGCGTGCACTGCCTGAAATACGGGCTGACCACCAACAACGTGCTGGGGCTGGAGATGGTGCTGATGGACGGCACCGTCATCCGGCTGGGCGGCAAGCATCTGGACGCCGGCGGCTACGACCTGATGGGGATCATCACCGGGTCGGAGGGGCTGCTCGGCGTGGTGACCGAGGTCACCGTGCGCATCCTGAAGAAGCCGGCGACCGCCCGTGCGGTGCTGCTCGGCTTCCCCAGCAGCGAGCAGGGCGGCGACTGCGTGGCGGCGATCATCGCCGCCGGCATCATCCCCGGCGGCATGGAGATGATGGACCGCCCCGCCATCCACGCGGCGGAGGCCTTCGTCCATGCCGGCTACCCGCTGGATGTCGAGGCTTTGCTGATCGTCGAGCTGGACGGCCCGGCGGCGGAGGTCGACCACCTGATCGACCGGGTGGAGGCCATCGCCCGCGACAAGGGCGCCTGCTACGCCCGCGTGTCCAAAAGCGAGGAGGAGCGGCTGGCCTTCTGGGCCGGGCGCAAGGCCGCCTTCCCGGCGGTGGGGCGGATCAGTCCCGACTATTACTGCATGGACGGTACGATTCCGCGCAAGGCGCTGCCGCTGGTGCTGCAGCGGATGCAGGAGATGTCGGACCGCTGCGGCCTGCGCGTCGCCAACGTCTTCCATGCCGGCGACGGCAACCTGCATCCGCTGATCCTCTACGATGCCAACAAGCCGGGCGAGCTGGAGGCGGCGGAGGCGTTCGGCAACGACATCCTGCGCCTGTGCGTCGAGGTCGGCGGCGTGCTGACCGGCGAGCATGGCGTGGGCGTGGAAAAGCGCGACCTGATGACCGACCAGTTCGACGAGGCCGATCTGCAGCAGCAGCAGCGGTTGAAATGCGCCTTCGACCCCGACGGTCTGCTGAATCCCGGCAAGGTCTTCCCCACGCTGCACCGCTGTGCCGAACTCGGCCGGCTGCACGTCCACCAAGGGGAACTGCGCTTCCCCGACATCCCGCGCTTCTGAGGGGCCGTTGTCCGCCATGACCATCACCACCTTGAAGCCGGAGACCGCCGCGCAGGTGACCGCCGCGGTGCGCTGGGCTCTGTCGGCCGGCGAGCCGCTGGAGATCCTGGGCAGCGGCAGCCGCCGCGGGCTGGGCCGCCCGGTGCAGGCCGGCCACGCGCTCGACCTGTCGGGCCTGTCGGGCGTCATCGCCTATGAACCGGAGGAACTGGTGCTGACCGCGCTGGCCGGCACGCCGATGGCGACGATCCGCAGGATGCTGGCCGAACGCGGGCAGCATCTGGCTTTCGAGCCGCCCGAGGGAGGAACCTTGGGCGGGCTGGTCGCCAGCGGGCTGGCCGGGCCGCGCCGCATCTCCGCCGGTTCCGCCCGCGACCACACGCTGGGAATCGCCGGGGTCAGCGGCCGGGCGGAGGCCTACAAGGGCGGCGGCAAGGTGGTGAAGAACGTTACCGGCTATGACGTGCCCAAGCTGATGGCGGGCTCCTTCGGCACGCTGACCGCGCTGACCGAGATCACGGTGAAGGTGCTGCCGGCGCCGGAGGATACCGCGACGCTGCTGCTGTTCGGGCTGGACGACGCGGCTGCGGTGGCGATGCTCGACCGCGCGCTGCGCAGCCCCTACGAGGTGTCGGGCGCCGCCCATCTGCCGGCAGGGATCGCCACGCGGTCGGGCGTGTCCGCCGTGGCGGGGGCGGGCGGAGCGGTGACGCTGGTGCGGCTGGAGGGCTTCGGCCCGTCGGTTGCCGCGCGCGTCACCATGCTGCGCGAGGAACTGCGGGCGGATGCGGTGCTGGGGCGCGACGGGTCGCTGGCGATCTGGCGCGAGGTGAGGGATGGGGGGTGGTTGGGGGAGGTGGTCGCCGACGGCCCCCTCCCCAACCCTCCCCCGCCTTCGGCGGGAGAGGGGGCCTTGCCGACGACGGCCCAATCTCCCTCCACCGCTCCAGCGGGGGAGGGTCGGGGAGGGGGCAACCGCGGCGACACTCCCCACCTCTGGAAAACTCTCCGTCCCCCCTTCGACTGGCCCTTCGACCGTCGACGCCATCCGCCGCAAGCTCGACATCGAGGCTTTCTACGACTGGGGCGGCGGCTTGGTCTGGCTGGCGGCGCCGCCCGACTCGGGCACAACCATCCGAAGCGCACTCTCCGCCGGTGGACACGCCACGCTGGTGCGGGCGCCGGAGGCCGTACGCGCCGCGACGGACGTGTTCCAGCCCTTGCCCGAGCCGCTGATGGCGCTCAGCCGCCGCGTCAAGGAAAGCTTCGACCCCAAGGGCATCCTCAACCCCGGCCGCATGTATGCGGGGCTGTAACGGGAAGACCGACCTCGATGCAAACGAACTTCTCGCTGGCCCAGCTGGCCGATGCCGCGATCCGCGACTCGGAACAGATCCTGCGCAAATGCGTGCATTGCGGCTTCTGCACCGCGACCTGTCCGACCTACACCATCCTGGGTGACGAGCTGGACAGCCCGCGCGGCCGCATCTACCAGATCAAGGACATGCTGGAGAAGGGCGGCCCGCCGCCAGACACCACGGTCAAGCACATCGACCGCTGCCTGTCCTGCCTGTCCTGCATGACGACCTGCCCATCGGGCGTCCACTACATGCATCTGGTCGATCACGCCCGCGCCCATATCGAGGCCACCCACACCCGCCCGCCCGCCGACCGGGCGATGCGCGACCTGATCGCACGGGTGCTGCCCAATCCGCGGCTGTTCCGTATGGCGCTGCTGGGAGCGTCGCTGGGACGCCCGTTCCGCGCCATGCTGCCCAAGCGGCTGTCCGCCATGCTGGCGCTGACCCCGGCCAGCGTCCCGGCGCCGAGCTACAGCGACCGGCCCGGCGTGCATCCGGCGCAGGGGCCGCGGAAGAAGCGTGTGGCCTTGCTGATCGGCTGCGCCCAGCAGGTGCTGGCCCCGCAGATCAACGAGGCGACCATCCGCCTGCTGACCCGTCACGGCGTCGAGGTGGTGGTGTCCAAGGGAGCCGACTGCTGCGGCGCCCTGACGCACCATATGGGCAAGGAGGACCTCGCCCACGCCGCCGCCAGGAAGACCATCGACGCCTGGACCAGGGAGATCGAGGGCGAGGGGCTGGATGCCATCGTCATCAACGCGTCGGGCTGCGGCACCAGCGTGAAGGACTACGGCCACATGTTCCGCGAGGACTCCGCCTATGCCGTCAAGGCGGCGCAGGTGGCGGCTCTCGCGAAGGACGTGACCGAACTGATGGACGAGATCGGGCTGGCCCGGCCGGTGGTGGAGACGGGGCAGGCGGTCGCCTACCACTCCGCCTGTTCCATGCAGCACGGCCAGCGCATCAAGGAGCCGCCGCGCGCCCTGCTGCGCGCCGCCGGCTTTCTTGTGAAGGAGATCCCCGACGCCCATCTCTGCTGCGGATCGGCCGGCACCTACAACATGCTGCAGCCGGAATTGGCGGGGGAACTGCGCGACCGCAAGGTCGCGGCCATCGAAAGCACGCATCCGCAGGCGGTGGCGGCCGGCAATCTCGGCTGCATCACCCAGATCGCGTCCGGCACCGGACTGCCGGTGGTCCACACGGTGGAGTTGCTGGACTGGGCGACCGGCGGCCCGATGCCCGACGCGCTGGCCGGTAAGGCGGCCTTCCGGCAGGGCGGCGCGCGGGCGGCATAAGAGGCGGGGCAGGGACGGCGCGGCGACGGCGGCGCACGGCGGCATGGGCGGAGCCGGAGGTTTCATACCCCCACAATTCTGTGTTTATCTGCGTTCATCTGTGTCAGAAGATCCGCCGCTTCACCGCGTTCCGTCCCAGCCCCATTCCGTTCAGGTCATCGCCTTGTCCTTGCCACCGTCCTCCTCGCCACCCACGGAAAACATCGGCATGAGCGCCGGCTATGGAATCACCCATCGCCTGTCGGCCTGGGGCGTTCACATCTTCACGGCCAGCGGCGCCGTGCTGGGGCTGCTCGGCCTGTTGGCGGCGGCGGCGGGCGATGCGAAGCTGTGCCTGATGTGGCTGGGCATCGCGCTGGTCGTCGACGGCGTGGACGGCACGCTGGCCCGCCGCGTTTCGGTCAAGCAGGTGCTGCCGGGAATCGACGGCTCGGCGCTGGACCTCGTCATCGACTACCTGACCTATGTCGTGGTGCCGGCGGTGTTCATGCACCGCTTCGGCCTGTTGCCGGAGGGGTTGGTCAGCGTCGGGCTGGCCGCCTGGGTCCTGCTGACGGCGCTCTATTGCTTCGCCAATGTCGGGATGAAGAGCGGCGACAATTATTTCGTCGGCTTCCCGGCGATCTGGAACGTCGTTGCCCTCTATCTCTGGCTGCTCGACCTCAATCCCTGGTTCAACGCGGCGGTTGTGGTGGCGCTGGGGCTGCTGACCTTCACCACGGTCAAGTTCCTGCATCCCTTCCGGGTCAAGGCGCTGATGCCGCTGAACATCGCGGTGACCACGGTATGGCTGCTCTGCTGCATCGCGCTGGTGGTGCTGGAGCCGGCGCGTCCGGGCTGGCTGTTCGGCCTGTGGCTGGCGACGTCGATCTATTATGCCGCCGTCTGCGCCTGGCGGAGCCTGCGCGGTCCCTGATCTGCGGAATTCCCGGGTTGGGGAACAGCTCTGCGTGGCGGGCGTTGCCAGAGCGGCAACCCGGCGCAGCAGAGAGGAACCCGCCTTGGCCACCGCTCATCCGATCCGGATCGGCACCGCCGGCTGGAGCATTCCCAAGCTGTCCGCCCCGGCCTTTCCCGCCGAGGGCACCCATCTGGAACGCACCGCCCCGCGTCATGGCGATGACCGAGGTGAACAGCAGCTTCTACCGTCCGCACAAGCCGGAGACCTGGGCGCGCTGGGCCGCCTCCACCCCATCTGGTTTTCGGTTCGCGGTGAAGCTGCCCAAGGCGATCAGCCACGAAGCCCGGCTGGTGGGCGCCGACGCCGCGCTGGAGCGCTTTTTGGCGGAGGCCGGGATGCTGGGCGACCGCTTCGGCCCGCTGCTGGTCCAGTTGCCGCCCAGCCTGCGCTTTGACCGTGCGGTCGCGGAGGATTTCTTCGCGCTGCTGCGCGCCCGTTTCGACGGCGACGCGGTGTGCGAGCCGCGCCATGCCTCCTGGTTCGGCGATGGAGCCGACGCCCTGCTGGCCGCCCACCGCGTCGCCCGCGTCGCCGCCGACCCCGCCCCGGTGCCGGGGGCCGGGGATCCCGGCGGCTGGGACGGCGTGCGCTATTGGCGGCTGCACGGGTCGCCGGTCATCTACCGCTCCGCCTACCAGCCGGCGGTGCTGGACGCGCTTGCGGAACGGCTCGTTGCCGAGGCGGCGCTGCGGCCGGTCTGGTGCGTCTTCGACAACACCGCCGATTTCCACGCCGTGGACGATGCGCTGGCGACGATGGCGCGGCTGCGGGTCCGGTCATAGGCGCATTTCCCTATCGGAGGCCCCCCGGCACGCCCGAGACAGTGCATTGTTGCAGGGCTATCCTGCCGCGAAAGGCCCCCGACAGGCGGGGCGGTTGCGTGCAGGTGGTGTGGTTATGGAGTTCGTCGTCCTACTGCTGATCTTCGGCTTCATCACCCACCGGCTGGACCGGCGGCTGAAGGCGCAGGAGGCGGAGATCGCCACGCTGCGCGGCAGGCTGGACAAGGCGCTGACCGGCGCCGCCCCTCTGCAGGCGTCCCGTCCGTCGAGGCGGAGGCCGCGGCGACGGAGGAAGCGCCGGCGGAGCAACCCCCCGAACCGGTCCTTGCCGCCGAAGCGGCTCCCGTGCCGGAAGAGGCCGCGCAGCCTGCCGTGCCGAAGCCCACCGCCCCGCCGCGGGCGGGCTGGCGCGAGCTGGAGGAATCGCTGGCCTCGCGCTGGCTGATCTGGCTCGGCGGCGGCACCATGGCGCTGGCGGCGGCCTTCTTCATCAAGCTGTCGGTGGAGCATGGCTGGCTCGGGCCGGGCGTGCGGGTGGCGCTTGGGCTGCTCGCCGGTTTCGGGCTGATGGTGGGCGGCGAATGGCTGCGCCGCCGGCCGGCCCAGCGCGCCGTCGCGGCGCTCCGCCCCGATTACGTGCCGCCGGCCCTGACCGCCGCCGGCCTGTTCACCGCCTTCGCCAGCGTCTATGGCGGCTTCGCCCTGTTCGACCTGTTCGCGCCGCTGGTCGCCTTCGCGCTGCTGGCCGCCCTGTCGCTGGTCGGCATCGGGCTGTCGCTGCTGCAGGGGCCGTTCATCGCCGCGCTCGGGCTGCTGGCCGGCTATGTCACGCCGCTTCTGATACCATCCGACAATCCGGACGCCTGGGGCTTGTTCGCCTATCTGCTGGCGCTGAACGGGGCCGGCATGGCGGTGGTGCTGTATCGCCGCTGGCGCTGGCTCGGCTGGGGGGCGCTGGCCGGTGCGGCGCTCTGGCCGCTGGTGTGGATGATCGACCCGTGGCGCAGCGGCGACGCATTGCCGACCGGCCTCTACCTGCTGCTGACCTCCGCCCTCTTCCTGGTTCCGGCCGTGCTGGGCGTGGTTGCGGGAACCGCGGAGGACCGGCTGGCGGAGCCGGCGCCCGCCACCGGCTGGCGCAGGGCGCTGCCCGACTGGATCCGGCGCAAGCAGCGCCATCCCGCCGACCGGTTGGCGATGATGGCGATGCGGCTGTTCGGCCTGCTGTTCGCCGCCGTCACCTGGAGCGACGGGCATGACGCGGTGTCGCTGAGCGTGCTGACCCTGTTCGCGCTTCTCGCCATGGCCGCCGGCCGGCGGACCGAGCGGATCGCCGGCGTTGCCTGGATCGCGGCGCTGACCGTGCTGCTGTCGCTGGCGCCCTGGAGCCTGCCCTATGTCCCGTCCAGCCCGCCGCCGCTGACTGCCGAGGGCCAGCCCCTGATCGTCGCCGATCCGGCCGGCTACCCGGCGGAGGTCGCGCGTTTCCTGTGGGTGGCGGGCGGCTTCGCGGCGCTGTTCGGCATCGGCGGTTTCGCCGCCTTGTGGGGCGCGCGGCGGGCGGCGCTGTGGGCGTCGCTGTCGGCCCTGGTGCCGCTGGCCCTGCTGACGCTGGCCTACGCCCAAGTGGCGCCGCCGGAGACCGCCATCGGCTGGCCGGCCGCGGCGCTGGGACTGGCTGCCCTGCTGGTCGCCGGCACCACGCCCCTGGCCCGCCACCGTCACCGGCCGGGCGCCGCGCTGGGCCTTGCCGCCTTCTCCGCCGGGGCGAGCGGCGCCATCGCCCTCGGCGCCACCATGACCCTGCAGGAGGCGTGGCTGACCGTGGCGCTGGCGATGCAGGTGCCGGTGCTGGCCTGGCTGGAGCGGCGGATGACCCTGCGCGAACTGCGCGGGGTCGCCCTGCTGGTGGCGGTCGTCGTGCTGGTGCGGCTGGCGATCAACCCCTATGTGCTGGATTACGAAGGTTATGCCTGGATCGCCTACGGCTATGGTCTGCCGGCGCTGGGCTTCCTGGTGGCGGCGCGCCTGATGCGGACGGCACCGGACGGGAAAGGCGACGATCTGGTGGTGATGGTGCTGGAGGCCGGCGCCCTGATCTTCACCACCCTGATGCTGTCGCTGGGCATCCATCGCTGGATGGCCGGCAGCCTGGAGGCGGAACCGTCCGGCCTGACGGAGGTGGCGCTGCACACCCTGTCCTGGCTGGGGCTTGCCCTGCTGTTGGCCGCCGACCGGCGGTGGAGCGCGCGGCCGGTGGCGGTGTGGGGCCGGCGCCTGCTGGTCCTGCTGGCCGCCGCGACCGCCTTCTTCCTGCATCTGCTGGGGCTGAACCCGCTGTGGAATTTCGAATGGGTCGGCACCTGGCCGGTGGTCAACCGGCTGCTGCTGGCCTATGGCGCGCCGGCCGTCCTGCTGCTGCTCTATCTCTGGTACGACCCGCCGCCGTCTCGCAGCCTGCGGAGCGCCGCGCCGGTCCTGCCGATGCTGCTGATCGCCACCAACCTCGCGCTGGAGATTCGCCGCGCCTTCCAGGGGCCGGTGCTGAACGGCTACGAGATGTCGGACGCCGAATGGTACGCCTATTCGGTCGGCTTTCTGCTGTTCGCCGTGGCGATGCTTGTGGTTGGCATCCGCTTCGGCTGGGGCTGGATGCGTCATGCCGGTCTGGTGCTGGTGCTGGCGGTGGTCGCCAAGGTGTTCCTCAGCGACATGTCGGACCTGGAGGGGATGTACCGCGTCGCCTCCTTCCTCGGGCTCGGCGTCTCGCTGGTCGGCATCGGCTGGCTGTATCAGCGGCTTCTGCGCCCGCCCGCCGCCGGCACCCCGCCGGAGCCGCCTTCTCCGGCTGATGATCTGCCCACAGACAATCTGTTGGACCAACGGACGCATTGACAGACCGGGCGGGGAACGCTCCCATACGGTGAAGGATGGGCCGGGAGGGAACCCGGCCCCCGCCACCGGAGGAGCAGCGCCAGATGGACCGCGAGACGCACGGCAACGCCTATCCCATCCTTCCCGACGGCGAGGAGGGCTTCACCGTCGAGGCGGCGCGGATGAAGTTCGGTCCCGGCATGCTGGCCGAATTGGGCGGCGACGCGGTCTCGCTTGGCATGACGCGGGTGGCGCTGTTCACCGACCCGCGCGTTGCGGCGACGGAACCCTTCGCCATGGCGTTGGAGTCGCTGAAGCGGGCGGGCATGGACCCGGTGGTCTACGACCGCTGCCGGGTGGAGCCGACCAGCGCCTCCTTCCTCGACGCCGCCGATTTCGCGCGGGACGGCGGATTCGACGGCTATGTCTCCATCGGCGGCGGATCGGTGATCGACACCGCCAAGGCGGCGAACCTCTACGCCACCCATCCGGCGGACTTCCTCGCCTATGTCAACAAGCCGCTGGGGGAGGGCATTCCGGTCCCCGGCCCGGTCAAGCCGCACATCGCCTGCCCGACCACCTGCGGGACCGGCAGCGAGACCACCGGCGTCGCCATCTTCGACCATGTGGAAAAGCAGGTGAAGACCGGCATTTCGTCCCGCTATCTGCGGCCGAGCCTCGCCGTCGTCGATCCGCGCACCATCGACAGCCTGCCGCCCGGCGCCATCGCCGCCACCGGCTTCGACGTGCTGACCCACGCCATCGAGAGCCACACCGCGCGCCCCTTCCGCTCCCGTCCGCGTCCCGAATCCCCGACGGCCCGCCCGCCCTACCAGGGCGCCAACCCGTGGTCGGACATCGGCAGCCTGCAGGCGATCCGGCTGGGTGGGCAATGGCTGGAACGGGCGGTCAACGACCCCGACTGCGCGGAAGCGCGCGACGCGCTGATGTTCGCTGCGACGCTGGCCGGTCTGGCTTTCGGCAATGCCGGCGTCCACATCCCGCACGCCATGTCCTATTCGGTGGCGGGGATGAACCACAGCTTCACCGCGACGGGGTACGAGACGGTGGACCCGATGGTGCCGCACGGCATCTCGGTGGTGCTGAACGCCCCCGCCGCCTTCCGCTTCACCGGCCCCGCTGCCCCCGAAGCCCATCTCCGCGCCGCCGAAGCGCTGGGGGCGGACACGCGCGGCGCCTCGCCGGAGGATGGCGGCGAGATGCTGGCGACCCGGCTGATTTCGATGATGCGGGCGACCGGCCTGCCGAACGGCCTGTCGGCGCTGGGCTATGGCGAGGCCGACATCCCCGGTCTGGTCAAGGGCGCCGCCGCCCAGCAACGCCTGCTGACCATCGCCCCCCGCCCGGTGTCGGAGGACGACCTGCGCGGGCTGTACGCGGATGCGATGCGTTACTGGTGAGGGGCATCTTGGAGGGGCGGCACGAATCCCCTCTCCCCGGGGGGAGAGGGGGGATAGCGCCCGCTTTTTCCCGCTGATCGTTGCCCGCGACCTCCGCTCGTTATAGGAATAACAACCTATGCCTGTGCGGAGTCCCCATGTCCCCCGTTGCCCGGTTTCCCACCCCGTTCACCGCTCCCCTCCACCGTCGCACGGGTGGCGTGGAACAGGTGAACAGGGTCCGGAAAACCGTTTCACGGTGTTTCAAACGTTCCATCCACCCCCGCGAAACAGGGGCGCCAACCTCAGAACTGCTCTTCGCTCAGCGCCATCACCGTGTTGCGGGCGCTGGCGATGGTCGGCAGCAGGGCGGGGGCGGTCGCCAGAACCTGCTCGGCGTAGAAGCGCGCGACGATCAGCTTGGTCTCCAGGAAGGACGCGTTGGCACCCGGCTGGCGCATCCCCTCCATCGCCTTCATCGCCGAGCGGGCGAGCATCCAGCCGCCGGCCACCGTCCCCCACAGCTTCAGATACGCCACCGCACCGGCGGCGGCGCCTTGCAGGTCGCCCTCCGCCTGGGTCGCCACCATCCAGTCGATCGCCTTGTCCAGCGCGTCCAGCCCAGCCGACAGCTCGGTCCGGATCACCGTGAGGTCGTCGCCGGGGGCCGCACCCAACTCCTCCACCGTCGCCCGCATGTCGGTGACGAAGGCTCTCGCCGCCGCACCCTTGTCGCGGCCGGTCTTGCGGAAGGTCAGGTCGTTGCCGTGGATGCCGTTGGTGCCCTCGTAGATCGGGGTGATGCGGGCGTCGCGGTAATGCTGGGCCGCACCCGTCTCCTCGATGAAGCCCATGCCGCCATGGATCTGCACGCCGGTGGAGGCCACCTCGCAGCCGATGTCGGTCGACCACGCCTTGACGATGGGGGTCAGCACATCGACCCGCGCGGTGGCGGCAGCGCGCACCGCCGGATCCTCGTGGTGGCGGGAGATGTCCAGCTGCGTGCCGGCATAGAGCGCCAGCGCCCGCGCCGCTTCGGTCTTGGCGCGCATGTCCAGCAGCATGCGGCGCACGTCGGGATGCTTGATGATGGCGACGCCGGAGCCCTTGGGATCGGCCAGATCCTTGCTCTGCACGCGGCTCTTCGCGTAATCGCGGGCCTGCTGATAGGCGCGCTCGGCGATCGCCACGCCCTGGATGCCGACACCGAGCCGGGCATTGTTCATCATCGTGAACATGTATTCGATGCCACGGTTCTCCTCGCCAACGAGATAGCCGATGGCGCCCTCGTCGTCGCCATAGGCCATCACCGCGGTCGGGCTGGCCATGATGCCCAGCTTGTGCTCCAGGCTGGCGCAGCGCAGGTCGTTGCGCTGGCCGGGGGTGCCGTCGGCGTTGGGCAGGAACTTCGGCACGATGAACAGGCTGATGCCCTTGATGCCGGCCGGGGCGTCGGGCAGGCGGGCCAGCACCAGATGGACGATGTTCTCCGTCAGGTCATGCTCGCCATAGGTGATGAAGATCTTCTGGCCGGTGATGCGGTAGCTGCCGTCCTCGGCCCGCACCGCCTTGGTCCGCACCGCGGCGAGGTCGCTGCCCGCCTGCGGTTCGGTCAGGTTCATCGTCCCGGTCCATTCGCCGGAGATCATCTTCGACAGATAGACCGCCTTCTGCTCGTCGCTCGCATGCTCGGTCAGCAGGTCCACCGCGCCCTGGGTCAGCAGCGGGCACAGGCCGAAGGACAGGTTGGCGGCCTGCCACATCTCGTTCACCGCGAAGGCGACGGTCCAGGGCAGGCCCTGCCCGCCATACTCCGGCTCGAAGGGCAGGCTGTTCCAGCCGGCTTGCGTGAACTGGCCGTAGGCCTCCTTCCAGCCGGTCGCGGTGCGGACGACGCCGTTCTCCAGCTTGGCACCCTCCTTGTCGCCCACCCGGTTCAGCGGGGCGAGTACGCCGGAGGCGAACTTGCCGGCCTCTTCCAGGATCGCGTCGACCAGATCGGGGGCGGCGCTGTCGCAATGGGGCAGGGCGGCGATGGCGTCGAGGCCCACCACCTCGTTCAGGACGAAGCGCAGATCGTCGACCGGAGCGGTGTAGGTCATGGCGGGGCGGTTCTCCCAGGGCAGATTTATAGGGGAAGGATTGTTTGGTTTACCTATAGGTTAACATACAGCATCGAATGGTGCTTGGCGAGAGGGCGGGATGCCGCGTCGCAAGGCTATGCCCGCTGCGTGGCCGCATCAAGTGTCCACCCGGTTGGCACGGCATCTGCATTGATCCGGATGCCCCACCGGGGCCTTCACACGGGGATCGACCCATGACCTACGCTTCCGCCCTCGCAATCCCAGCGACACCGCCGCCCAGCAGGCCCGCGCATCCCGCGGCCCGGCCAATGTGGAGGCCGCCGTTCGCAATGCCAGCGCCAGGACGGGGGTCGATTTTTCCTACCTCATGGAAAAAGCTGCCGTGGAGAGCGGCTACCGCACGGACATTAAGTCCTCCTCCTCCTCGGCGACCGGGCTCTATCAGTTCATCGACAGCACATGGCTGCAGACGATGAAGGAGCATGGCGCCGACCACGGCTATGGCAAATACGCCAACGCCATCCAGACCCGCGGCGACGGCCGCCCCTATGTCGCCGATCCGGAGATGAAGAGGGAGATCCTGGAGCTGCGCAAGGATCCCACCGCCTCGGCACTGATGGCGGCGGAATACACCCGCGGCAACAAGGAGTATCTGGAGGAGACGGTGGGCGGCAAGATCGGCTCGACGGAGCTGTACATGGCGCATTTCCTGGGGGCCGGCGGCGCGTCGAAGTTCCTGAACGCGATGCAGGAGAATCCCGGCCGCACCGCCCGCGACGTCTTTCCCGACGCCGCCGCTGCCAACAAGAACGTCTTCTACGACAAGGCTACCGGCAAGGCGAAGTCGCTGAAAGAGATCTACGACCGTTTCGCCACGAAGTTCTCGGAGAACCCGCTGGCCAACTTCGCCCCGGCCCAGGCGGCGACCGATGCCGTGCGCAAGCAGGACATGCCGGACGGCTTCACCACCCAGGTGCCGATGGCCCCGGCCAAGGCGCTGAACGGCACGCCGCTGTCGATCTATCAGGTGCTGGCGCTGAACGCGCTGGAGACGCCGGACGAAGTCGACAGCGTCAGCGGACGCCCGGCCCGCCTGCGAGACAAGGAGAACCGCCGCATGCGCGAGGAGCCGGTGCGGACCGACCAGACGGCGGGCAACGGCGTCGCCATGGGCTTCGGGCTGGGGCTCGGCCGGATCGTCGGGTCCGAATCGGCGACGCCGGTCGCCGCCGCAACCGCGGGCGCCGCCGGCAAGGATGCCGTGACCAAGGCGGCCTGAGCGGGGCCGTAGGGCTGCCGCAGGGGCAAAATGCCCTACGCTGGCGCTTTGACTTGACGGCCGGATGGGTGCAAGGTCGCGCCGTTTTTTGGCGCTCACCCCTCAGGACCGATCATGAGCAACCAGCAGCCCGCCGTCACCTTCGAGGAAATCCGCGCGCTCGTGCGCAACCTGCCCGGCCCCGACCTGGAGGCCGGCACCGCGGCCCTCCAGCGCGAACGGCAGCTGACCAAGCCGGCGGGCTCGCTCGGCCGGCTGGAGGAGATCGCGCAGTGGATGGCGACCTGGCAGGGCCAGCATCCGGCCGAGGTCCGCCGCCCGCGCGTCGCCGTCTTCGCCGGCAATCACGGCGTGGCCGCCCGCGGCGTCTCGGCCTTCCCGGCCGAGGTGACGGTGCAGATGGTCGCCAACTTCCAGAACGGCGGCGCGGCGGTCAACCAGCTCTGCGAGGTGGCCGACGCCGACCTGCGCGTCTACGAGCTGGACCTGGAGAACCCGACCGCCGACTTCACCCAGGGCCCGGCCATGGGCGAGGAGGAATGCTGCCGCACCATGGCCTACGGCATGATGGCGGTGGAGATGGGCGTCCAGCTGCTGGCGCTGGGCGAGATGGGCATCGCCAACTCGACCTCGGCGGCGGCGATGTGCCTCGCCCTGTTCGGCGGCGAGGCGGCCGACTGGACCGGCCGCGGCACCGGCATCGACGATGCCGGCCTTGCCCGCAAGATCGCCGCGGTGGAGGCCGGCGTCGCCGCCAACCCGCAGGCCAAGGACGACCCGTTCGAGGCCCTGCGCTGCCTGGGCGGCTACGAGTTCGCCGCCATCGCCGGGGCCATCCTGGCCGCCCGCGTCGCCCGCGTGCCGGTGCTGCTCGACGGCTTTGCCTGCACCGCCGCCGCCGCCGTGCTGTTCAAGGCCGACCGCCGCGCGCTAGACCACTGCATGGTTTCCCACCGCTCGGTCGAGCCGGGCCATACCCGCCTGATGCAGGCCATCGGCAAGGAGCCGCTGCTCGATCTGGGCATGCGGCTGGGCGAGGGCTCCGGCGCGGCGCTGGCGATCAACATCGTGAAGTCCGCTGTCGCCTGCCACGCCGGCATGGCGACTTTCGCCGACGCGGGCGTTGCCACGCAGGGGTGATCTGCAGATAGAGCGGAGCTACACCCCCACCTAACCTCCCCGCCCAGCGGGGGAGGTTAGGTGGGGGCAAGTCAGCCAGCCCTCACAACATCCCGTCGGCCAAGTCGCTGATCGCTGCCGACAGGAACAGATCCAGCATCACCAGCGCCGCGGCGGCCAGCCCCGACAGCGACAGGGCGGTGCGCAGCACGAACCACTGGTAGGTCAGCATCGCCATCATCACGCCGAAGACCAGCGCTTCCGACATTCCGGACGGCAGCAGGCCGCTGGCCGACAGGACGATGGCCGGCAGGTAGATCGCCATCTGCACCACCGCCGACCAGTTGTAGGCGGTCAGCGCGCCGGGATAGAGCTGCTCCTTGCCCAGCAGCGCCGATATGCGGAACAGGGCGAGCGGGAAGGCGGTCCAGCTGACGACATAGGCGATGCCCTCCACCGTCACCAGCTGCAGCACCGGGGTGCCGTCCAGCTGGTCCCACAGCCGGATCGCCAGCAGCAGCGCATAGGCCGGCAGCACCACCAGCGCCGCATAGAAGGAGTTCAGCGCCCCCTCGGGCGTGCGGTCGAAGAACTCCATCCCCGTCCGGTCGAAGCGGGCCAACCGCCAGGCGCCGGTCAGCGCGGACAGGATGGCGGGGGTGGTCAGCGGCATCATGGTGTCCCGGTTGGAAGACTCACCCGGCAAGGCGCGTGAACACGCCCTTCAGGATGGCCTCGTAGATGTCCGTCAGCCGGCGGAGATCCTCCACCGAACAATATTCGTCGACCTTGTGCATGGTCTGGCCGACCAGCCCGAACTCCACCACCGGGCAGACATTCTTGATGAAGCGGGCGTCCGACGTTCCACCGGTGGTCGAGTATTCGGGACGGCGCCCGGTCACGCTTTCCACCGCCTCGGCTACCAGTTCGGTCAGCGGACCGGGCGGGGTGACGAAGCTGTCGCCGGAACAATAGACCTCCAGCTCATAGGCACCGCCGATGGAATCGAAGGTGCGGCGCAGCCACGCCTCGATGCCGGCCGGGGTGTGGGCATCGTTGAAGCGGATGTTGAAGGTCGCCTTGCCCTGGGCGGGAATGACGTTGGTCGCCGTGTTGTCGACGTCGATGGTGGTCAGCGCCAGGGTGGAGGGCTGGAAATGCGCCGTGCCCTCGTCCATCGGGTGTTCGGTGATGGCGGCCAGCATGCGGACCAGCCGCGGCAGCGGGTTGTCGGCCAGATGCGGATAGGCGACGTGGCCTTGCGCGCCGAACACGGTCAGGAAGCCGGTCAGGCTGCCGCGCCGGCCGATCTTGATCATGTCGCCCAGCGCCTTGGGGTTGGTCGGCTCCCCCACCACGCAGGCGTCGATGCGCTCGCCGCGCTCGGCCATCCAGTCCAGCACCTTGCGGGTGCCGTTGATCGCCACCCCTTCCTCGTCGCCGGTGATGAGCAGGCTGATCGAGCCGGCGGGCGGCCCGTCCTGCAGCCGGCGCGACACGGCGGCGACGAAGGCGGCGATGGCGCCTTTCATGTCCACCGCGCCGCGGCCGAACAGGCGTCCGCCCATCACCTCGCCGGCGAAGGGATCGACCGTCCAGCCCCTGTCGCCCGGCGGAACAACGTCGGTATGGCCGGCGAAGCAAAAGTTGGGACCGTCGGTGCCGAGCCGGGCATAGAGATTTTCCACCGGTTCCGTCCCCTCCTGCTGGAAGCGCAGGCGGTGGCAGGTGAAGCCCATCGGCGCCAGCGCCGCCTCCAGAACACCCAGCGCGCCGTAGTCGCGCGGCGTGACGCTGGGGCAGCGGATGAGATCCTGGGCGAGGTCGACGGGGTCGATGGTCATGCTGGTATTTTCCAACCGGCCCGGCCTCCGCCGGTCGTCATCCCCGCGAAGGCGGGGATCCAGCTGCAGGGGCCGGAATGCTGCGATGCGTAGCCTGGACCCCCGCCTTCGCGGGGGTGACGGGGGGCGGCTGCCGGATCAATCCCGCAGCAGGTCGTTGATCGCGGTCTTCGACCGGGTCTTCTCGTCGACGCGCTTGATGATGACGCAGCAGTACAGGCTCGGGCCGGGGGTGCCGTCCGGCAGCGGCTTGCCGGGCAGCGAGCCGGGGACGACCACCGAATAGGCGGGGACGCGGCCCATGAAGACCTCGCCGGTGTGGCGGTCGATGATCTTGGTCGAGGCGCCGATGTAGCAGCCCATGGAGATGACGGCGCCTTCCTCGACGATCACGCCCTCGACGATCTCCGAACGCGCGCCGATGAAGCAGTTGTCCTCGATGATGACCGGGTCGGCCTGCAGCGGCTCCAGCACGCCGCCGATGCCGACGCCGCCCGACAGGTGGACGTTCTTGCCGATCTGGGCGCAGGAACCGACCGTGACCCAGGTGTCGACCATGGTGCCGCTGTCGACATAGGCGCCGACATTGACGAAGCTGGGCATCAGGATGACGCCGGGGGCGACATAGGACGACTTGCGGGCGATGGCGCCGGGAAGGGCGCGGAAACCGGCGTTCTGGAACTGGCCTTCGCTCCAGTTCTCGAACTTCGGCGGCACCTTGTCGTACCAGGAGGAACCGCCGGGGCCGCCGGGGATCATCTCGTTGGCGTTCAGGCGGAACGACAGCAGCACCGCCTTCTTCAGCCACTGGTTGACCTTCCAGCCGTCCGCGGTCTTCTCCGCGACGCGCAGGTCGCCGGCATCCAGCGCGTCGAGCGCCGCGTTCACGGCGTCGCGGACGGGGCCGGTGGTGGCGGTGGTGAGATCGGCCCGGTTTTCCCAGGCGGCGTCGATGGTGGCCTGCAGGCTGGCGTGGCTCATGGCGCGGTCGTTCTGCTGTCGATTGTCCAAGGGACGGCACCATGGAGCCGCATCGCGCCCGCTGTCAACCATACCCGCGGCCGATGATGGCCGGTTTGCGACAGCGCCCTATGCGCCCGCAACGGCGGCCAGCCAGGACGGCAGGTCGTCCACGGTATGGTCGATGTGGACCCCGGCGCCGACGCCGGCCTTCTCGTACTCCTGCTCGCCGCGGACCCAGACCGTGGTCATGCCCAGCGCGTGGGCAGGGGCGAGGTTGCGGGCGATGTCCTCCACCATGCAGGCGTCGGCGGGGTCGACGCCGTGGCGCTCCACCAGGGTGGCATAGGGGCGAGGGTCGGGCTTCGGCACATAGCCGGCCGCGGTGATGTCGAACACCGCCTCGAACCGGTCGATGATGCCGAGCCGGCCGGCGACGTTCTCCGCATGGCGGACCGAGCCGTTGGTGTAGATGATCTTGCGGCCGGGAAGCCGGTCGAGCGCGTCGGCGAGCAGGGCGGAGGGCTGGACGCCGGCGACGTCGATGTCGTGGACATAGTCCATGTAGGCCACCGGATCGACGTCGTGTTCGCTCATCAGGCCGCGCAGCGTTGTGCCGTAATCGCGGAAGAACTGCTTCTGCCGCACCCTGGCCTCGTCCATGCCGATGTTGAAATGCGCGGCGATGAACTCGTTGATGCGGAGGTCGACCTGGGCGAACAGGTTGCAGGACGCCGGGTAGAGCGTGTTGTCGAGATCGAAGATCCACACCGCGCGGTCCCGCAGCGCGGAGGGGAGCTTGGTGACGGGGGCGGGCGCCGGTGCGGCGGGAGAGGTCGGGGCGGTCATTCCCGAAGAATGGGGCCGACGCCGGCCGGCCGCAAGCCGCTTCACAAGGTCGCAGCCGCCACCCGCCCCATTTGCGGGCCGGGGCAATGCGGAGTCCTCCACCTCGTTGGTTGATTGAAGATTAACCCCTAAAGAGGTAGCATGGATCGGACTCTGCAACGGTTTGCAGCCGAAGGTTTTTCGCCCCGCCCGCTTCGTGGATTGCCCATCTGGGATCGCCGTGGACCTCCTCCTGACCACCGGTACCTCCGCCGCCCCTTCCGCCGCCACCGGCGGCCAGTCCGGCCCCGTGACGCTGGTCGCGCTGTATCCCGGCCCGGCTCTGCGGCTGGATGCGGCCCTGGCCGTCGCCGAAGCCAATGCGGAGGCGGAGGACATGATGGACAGCGACCCGCGCTGGCTGCCCGACCTCCGCGGCTGGCTGTCGGCGTCCAGCGTGGCGCCGGGCCTGCGGTCGGTGCCGGTGGAGTCGCTGCGCGGGATCATGATCGTCGAATGGGCCGGCGTTCCGCTGCCGGACGGCGGCTTCCTCCTGCTGGGACGCGACGACACGCTGGAGCGGCAGCTGCGCCACACGCTGACCGAGTCGCGCCGCCGCTACAAGGATCTGGTGGAGGTCTCCTCCGACTTCGCGTGGGAGACGGGGCCCGACGGCACCTTCGTCTTCGTCAGCCACAAGGGCGCCCTGGGATATCCGGCCGACGCGCTGATCGGCCGCGATCCGCGCAGCCTGGCGCTGGAGGAGACGGAAGACCTGCCGACGCCCTTCGACTGCCGCCGCCCGGTCGACCAGACGGAGCTTTGGCTGAAGGGCGCTGACGGCACGCCGGCCTGCATCGTCGCCTCCGCCCTGCCGCTGTTCGGACCGCAGGGCGACTGGATCGGCGCCCGCGGCGTCTGCCGCGACGTGACTGAGCAGGTGCTGCGTTCCAACGAGCTCGCGCGCATCCGGAACCGCGAAAGGCTGCTGGGCCACATCGTCCACACCCTGCGCGACCGTCTGGACGCCGCGGAGGCGCTGGCCGTGGCCGCGACCGAGACGGCGCGGGCGCTCAGCGCCGACGGCTGCCGCATCTACCGGGCGGAAGAGGGGTGCGGGGAGGGCGACCGCGTCGTCCTGTCGCTGGTGGCGGAATTCGGGGCCGAACTGCCGGAGGTCGGCACCGCTCTGCTCGACCGCATCGCGAATGGCGAGGGGCTGGTGGCCGACCGGCTGGGTGACGTCCAGCTGATCGGCGAGCGGACGGAATACCGGCAGGCGGTGAACGGCGCGCTGCTGGTCTGGCGCGCCGGCGATTCCGAACCGTGGGACGACGACGACCGGCAGCTGATGTCGGGCGTGGCCGACCATATCGGCATCGCCCATGCCCATCTCGCCTACCAGGAGCGGCTGCGTCGCCTGTCGGAGCGCGACGGGCTGACCGGTCTGTTCAACCGCCGCACCTTCTTCGAACGGCTGGAGGAGTCAATCTCGCGGCCGGACAGCGGCCCGTCGGCCCTTCTCTATGTCGACCTCGACAACTTCAAGGCGGTCAACGACCTGCATGGTCACCAGCAGGGCGATACGGTGCTGAAGGCCATCGGCACGCTGCTGACCACCGGGGTGCGGCCGGGCGACCTGCCGGGCCGGCTGGGCGGCGACGAGTTCGTCCTGTGGCTGGGCCGCACCGACGAGGCGAAGGCCCGCATCGTCGCCGGACGGCTGCTGAAGGGCATGCGCGAGCTGGCCCACCTGTCGGCCAGTCATGAGAAGCCGCTGGGCCTGTCGATCGGCATCGCCGTCCACGCCCCCGGCCGCGGCGAGACGGTGCGGGAGTTGACCGACCGTGCCGACGCCGCCATGTACGACGCCAAGAAGAGCGGCAAGGGCCACTACGCCCTGGCCCCGGCCTATCAGGCGTCCGATTCCGTAGAATTATCTTCCGACGTTTCCGCCGCGGAGCCCGCATCGTGACCCCGCCTGCCACCCAGCGCCCCGAGACGCTCGATCCCGCCGACTACGAATCCGCCAAGCGGATGGTGCAGAGCGAGGATCCGGCGGTCCGCCGGAAGGTCGCCGAGCATCCCAAGACCCGGCCGGAGCTTTTGTATTTCCTTGCCGCCGACGCCGCGGCGGAGGTGCGCCGGGCCATCGCGACCAACGCCGGCACCCCGCGTCAGGCCGATCTGCTGCTGGCCAAGGACCGCGAGGTCATGGTGCGTCAGGCGGTGGCGCGGAAGATCGCCCGCCTGTTGCCCGAACTGTCGGCCGATCAGGCGATCCAGATCGAGCGGCTGACCGTGGAATGCCTGGAAACGCTGGCCCGCGATCAGGCGACGGAGGTGCGCGGCATCCTGGCCGAAGCGCTGAAGGATCTGCCCAACGCCCCGCACGGCGTGATCAACCGGCTGGCCCGCGACGTGGAACTGTCGGTCTGCGGCCCCGTCCTGCAACATTCGCCGATCCTCACCGAAGAGGATCTGACCGACATCATCATGAAGGGGCCGGTGCGCGGCGCGATGACCGCCATCGCCAGCCGGCAGAACGTGACGGCGTCGGTCGCCGACGCCATCGCCCGGTCGGACGACGAGGCGGCGGTGACGGCGCTGCTCGGCAACCCGTCTGCCCAGATCCGCGAGGAGACGCTCGACCGCATCCTCGATCAGGCGCCGCAGCACGAGCCCTGGCATTCGCCGCTGGTCCGCCGTCCGCGGCTTCCGGCGCGCGCGGTGGCGCGTCTGGCCAGCTTCGTCGCCGACAATCTGCTGAAGGTCCTGCAGGACCGCGACGACCTCGACCCCGCCGCGGCGCGCGGTCTGGTGGAGGCGGTGCGCCAGCGGGTGGGGCAGGCGGCCGGCGCCGCGCCCGGCCTGCCGCTCGGCCCCGTGGATTTCGGCGAGGAGGCGGTCGGCAGTGCCGCCGCCGGACCGGAAAAGCCGGTGGAACGCCCCAGCGACAAGGCGGCACGCCTGAACAAGGAAGGCAAGCTGACCGAGAAGCTGATCGAAGGATCGATGGTGGAGGGCGACCGCGGCTTCGTCATGGCGGCGCTGGCGGAACTGTCGCAGATCGAGTTGGCGGTGGTGGACCGCATCGTCGCCACCCATGCGCCGCGCGCAGTCACCGCCCTGGTTTGGCGCGCCGGTCTCACCATGCGCTTCGCCCGGCAGGTCCAATTGCGGCTCGCCCAAATTCCGCCGAAAACGGCGCTTAATGCTCGCGACGGCACGCACTATCCGATGACCGATGAAGAGATGCGCTGGCAGCTCGAGTTCTTCGGCGTCGAGGCGAAGGCGTGACGTTCCGTTCCCTATCCGGTTCTTCTGGTATGCGTGTCGCTTTCCTCGCCTTTTTCGTCATCCTGATCGCAGCATCCACCAGCTTCGCCGCCCCGCCGCGCGAAACGCCGGAGGAGCGGGCGGTCGCCGCCACCTTCGATGCCGCCCGAACCGCGCTGGTCGAAAAGCGCGGGTCTGCGGTGATTCCGCTGCTCACCCGCAATTCGGTCAAGACGCTGGAGTCGGTGCGCGACGCCGCCCGCCAGCCCGGCGAGGCGCCGCTGCAGAGGCTGGAGCCGGCGGAGCGTTTCGCCGCCATGGGGCTGCGCCGCTATCTCGGCCCGTCGGACCTGCGCCGCATGTCGGTCGGCGACATCGCCAACCATGCGCTGAAGGCCGGCTGGCTCGGACCCAACGTCATCTCCCGCAGTGCGCTGGGGCCGGTGCGGGTGAAGGGTGACCGGGCGTCGGGCCTGCTGATGGTCGACAACCGGCCGGCGCTGGTCCCCGCCGACTTCGTGCGCGAAGGCGGGGCATGGCGAATCGACCTCGCCAGCGTCTTCACCTTCGGCAGCCAGATGCTGAAGGGCTTTGCCGCCATGTCCGGCAAGGACGAGACAGCCTATATCGACGACCTGCTGAACAGGTTGCCGGCCAAGCCGGGTGCCACGACGCTCCGCTGAGGCGGAAAAGGAACCACCCCGTCCCGCCGCGTCCATCCGCGCGATTGCGGGATTTCCAGCCGTTGCGTAGACTCGCGCCCGCTTCCACCATGTGTTGGCGCTGACGATGACCGCACCGGCGATGAACGCACCGGAAGACTCCAGTCCCCCAGCCGCCTCCGGGCGCACCGTGCCCTGCGGCGTCCGTTTCCGTGCCGCCGTGCTGGAACTGGCGGCGATGCGCGGGGTCGGGGTGCCGGTGCTGGCCACTGCCGCCCTGCTGCTGGCTCCGGAGGGCGCCGTCGACCCCGGCCCGCAAGATGCCGGCGGGCAGGCGGTGCTGGAGGTGGGGGGCGCCGCCCCGTGCGATGCCGCGTCCGACGCCGTGATCCGCAAGGCACTGGCCGCGGCGCTGGCGCTGGCCGATCCCGGCGCCCGCATCCTGCCGGGCGAGGACGTCCGCCGGCTGGAAGCCGCGGTCGAGACGCTGGGATACCGCAACAAGACGCTGGCCCATGCGCTGCAGCGCCTGTCCTTCCAGCCGCTGGACGGCCGCATCACCGAGGTGCGTGACGCGGCCCAACTGTTCGGCTTCGTCAACGAATGGTGTTTCGACGAGGATCAGGTGCGGCGGCGTTTTCGCGAATTGGCGCCGGTCTACCACCCGGATACCGGGATCGTCGCCTGCCGCGAGCGGATGGGCCAGTTGATCGACGCCCGCAACCTGCTGGTCCACCATGTCCGCAGCGTCTACGGTTCCGGCGACTGGATGGCGAAGCGCGGCGGGCCTTCGGCGTGAACTGACCTCAGCCCTGCAGTCCGATCGCCTCCTCGACGATCGCCTGGTCCAGCGTGGCGCCGTCAAGGACCGCGCCGGTCAGGTCGGCCCCGGTCAGGTCGGCTTCGCTCAGATCGGCCCCGGTCAGGTCCGCACCCGCCAGATTGGCGCCGGCCAGGTTGGCCTTGCGCAGGTCAGCCTTGCACAGCAGCGCCATACCAAGCCGGGCGCGCTGCAGGTTGGCGCGCCAGATGTGGCCGCTCATGGTCTGGATATGGACGGGGCCGAGCTGGACGCCGGTCAGATTGGCGCCGGTCAGGGTCGCCCGCTCGAAATTCACCCCGCGCAGGTCGGCGTTCGACAGGTCGGCCTTGCGCAGGTCGGCCAGCGACAGGTCGGCTATCGCCATCGCCGCACCGGTCAGCGTGGCGCCGCGCAGCGCGATGCATTGCAGGATGGCCGCGGACAGGTTGATGCCGTCCAGCTTCCGCCCCGACAGGTCGAGCGCCGACAGGTCGGCGCGCTTGCCGGCCTTGCCGCCGCTGTCGATCCAGGACAGATGCTCCACCAGGATGTCGCGCAGGTCGTCGTCCGGATTTTCCAGCGTCTTCGCCAGAACCGCCGCCTGGATGTTGGGCGAGCGCAGCTGGGCCGCGTCCAGGATGGCACCGATGAGGGTGGCGCCGCTGAAATTGGTGCGATTGATGGCGCAGCCCGTCATCACCGCTCCCGACAACCGGGCACCCGACAGGTTCGCCTCCGTCAGGTCGGCGTCGGTCAGGTCGCAACCGGTCAGGTTGGAGCCGGTCAGGTTGGCGCGCATGAACTTCGTGCCGCGCAGGATGGCGTCGGTCAGGTCGGTCTGCATGACGAAGGCGTTGGCGATCTTCGCCCGCGACAGGTCGGCGCCGCGAATGGTCGCCGCCGTCAGCTCCGACGTAAGGACGCTGTCCTCATACTTGTTGGAGAACATCTCCCCGCTGGAATCGTAATGCAGCAGGGTGCCGTCGCGTAGGTCGACCTCGACCAATGTGGCTTCGCTCAACACGGCGCCGCGCAGGCAGGCGCCGCGCAGGTCGGCCCGGCGCATGTCGGCCTTCTCCAGGTTGGCCAGCCGCAGGTCGGCCGCATAGAGGTTGGCGTTGGCAAGGTTGGCGCCGGTCAGGCGCGCGCTGAACAGCTTGGCGCCCGACAGGTCGGCGTCCGACAGGTCTATGCCCGAGAGGTCGAGATGCGACAGGTCGCGCATCTTCAGATTGGCGCGCACGCCGCCCGGCTGGCTCTTGCGGAAAGCCTGGTGCCGCAACAGGATCGCGTTGAGCTGGCTCTGGGTCAGCTTGGTTCGCGGGCTGTTGGAACCAAAGCCCTGGGCGGACGACATCGCCGGGATACCTTCTCTATTTGGTTACTCATAATCCGAAAGAGTCGCCAAAAATTCGTTAAGGTGCGAAGATTTGTGACAAGTGTCGGACGGATAACCACCCGGCGGCAAGGGCGACCTTCGGCCGAAGGCAGAGACGTCCTTCTGGTGGTTGACTCTCCAAGCCGGCTTCTCTATGGTCCGCCGACCTGTCTTCCGCCAAGTCGATAGACCGGGTACCCCGGCCCAATGCCGGGTATCTCCGCCAGTCCGCGAGGTTCGCGCACTGGCGCTTTCGTGCTTGTGCGGGTGGCGGCTCTGACGCTGGACCCGGAACTGGGGAACGAGTATCGCATGTTCGAAGGCCTGACCGGACGCCTGGGCGACATCTTCGACAAGCTGCGCCGCCGTGGCGCGCTGACCGAAGAGGACGTCTCCGCAGCACTGCGCGAAGTTCGCGTGGCGTTGCTGGAGGCTGACGTCGCTCTGCCCGTCGTCAAGCAGTTCGTCGCCCAGGTGAAGGAACGCGCCGTCGGCCAGGAGGTGCTGAAGTCCGTCACCCCCGGCCAGCAGGTCATCAAGGTCGTCCACGACAACCTCGTGGAGATGCTGGGTGGAGGCGCCGACATCAACCTGAACGCCGCCGCCCCGGTGCCGATCCTGATGGTCGGCCTGCAGGGCTCGGGCAAGACCACCAGCACCGCCAAGATCGCGCTCCGCCTGAAGACGAAGGACCGCAAGAAGGTCCTGATGGCCTCGCTGGACGTCCGCCGTCCAGCCGCGCAGGAGCAGCTGAAGGTTCTGGGCGAGCAGACCGGCGTCGCCACGCTGCCCATCGTGCCGGGCCAGGACCCGGTCGCCATTGCCAAACGCGCCATCGAGACCGGCCGTCTCGAAGGCTACGACGTCGTCATGCTCGACACCGCCGGCCGCCTCGCCATCGACGAGGAACTGATGGCGGAGGTCGCGGCCGTCCGCGACGCGACCAGGCCGGCGGAAACGCTGTTGGTCGCCGATGCGATGACCGGTCAGGACGCCGTCACCGTCGCCACCAATTTCAACGACAAGGTCGGCATCACCGGCATCGTGCTGACCCGTATCGACGGCGATGCGCGCGGCGGTGCGGCCCTGTCGATGCGCCAGATCACCGGCAAGCCGATCAAGCTGCTGGGCGTCGGCGAAAAGATCGACGCGCTGGAGCCCTTCCACCCCGACCGCATCGCCGGCCGAATCCTCGGCATGGGCGACGTGGTGTCGCTGGTGGAGAAGGCCGTCGAGACCATCGACAAGGACGAGGCCGAAAAGCTCGCCCGCAAGATGGAGAAGGGCCAGGGCTTCGACCTCGACGACATGGCGATGCAGCTGAAGCAGCTCCGCAAGATGGGCGGCATGTCCGGCCTGATGGGGATGCTGCCGGGCATCGGCAAGATCAAGGACCAGCTGAAGGACGCCAACGTCGACGACGGGATGATCAAGCGCCAGGAGGCGATCATCTCCTCGATGACCAAGGCGGAACGCAAGAACCCCGACATCATCAAGGCTTCGCGCCGCAAGCGCATCGCCGCCGGTTCCGGCACTTCGGTGCAGGAGGTCAACAAGCTGCTGAAGCAGTTCGAGACCATGCGCGGAATGATGAAGCAGGTGCAGAAGCTTGGGAAGAAGGGGATGCTGCGCGGCGGCCTGGGCAATCTGCTGCCGAAGGGACTCGGCGGCTTCGGCGGGAAGGGTCCCTTCGGGTGACCTGACCGCCTTTCGAAATCACCTGATACCTGTTTGACTTGAGAAGAGAAAGTTTCGACCAATGGCTCTGAAGATTCGTCTGGCTCGCGGTGGTGCGAAGAAGCGTCCGTTCTACTCGATCGTCATCGCGGACGCCCGCAGCCCGCGTGACGGCCGCTTCATCGAGAAGATCGGCACCTACAACCCGATGCTGCCGCGCGAGCACGAGCAGCGCATCATCCTGAACGCCGAGCGCGCCAAGCATTGGCTGTCGGTCGGCGCTCAGCCGACGGACCGCGTGGTGCACTTCCTGGCCAATGCCGGCCTGGTCGAGAAGCCCGCCGTCCGCGAGACCCCGAAGAAGTCGGCTCCGAAGGCCAAGGCGCAGGAGCGTCTGAAGGCCGAGGCCGCCGCCGCCGCGGCTGCCGCCGAGGGCTGACAAGGGTGAAGGTGGGCCTCTTGGCCCGCAGGGTCGAGGTCGTGACGACGTGCCGGGTGCTCCTTCGATGACCGCCAAAATCTGTGTCGGCCAGTTCGCGGGATCGCACGGCGTGCGGGGGCTGGTGAAGCTGCGCAGCTTCACTGCCGAACCCGCCGACATCATGGCCTACGGCCCGCTGTCGGACGAAGCCGGCGCCCGCCGCTTCACGGTGACGCTCCAAGGCATGGTCAAGGACAACTTCCTGGCCAAGGTCGACGGGGTGACGAGCCGGGAACAGGCGCAGGCGCTGGCCGGTGTGCGGCTCTACGTGGACCGCGGCGCCCTGCCGTCGACGGAGGACGAGGACGAGTTCTACCACGCCGACCTGATCGGCCTGCGTGCGGAACTCGCCGACGGAAGCCTCTACGGCACGGTGAAGGCGATCTACGATTTCGGAGCCGGCGACGTGCTCGAAGTCCGGACCGCCGGCGGGCCGCTGGAGATGCTTCCCTTCTCCAAGGCCTGCGTGCCGGTGGTGGATGTCCGGGGCGGACGCATCGTCGTCGATCTTCCGGCCGTGATCGAAGCCCGCGAGGGCTCCGAGGACGAGGCGGAAGAGAGGGATGAAGACGGACGCGGGAGCGAGGGGCCGTGAATCACGGCGCCGAAGGCCCGCGGGTCTGGACCGCCAAGGTTCTGACGCTGTTCCCGGAAATGTTTCCGGGGCCGCTCGGCCACTCGCTGGCCGGCAAGGCGTTGGAAAATGGAGTCTGGGCGCTGGAATCGGTGGACATTCGCTCGTTCGCGCGCGATAAACACCGCTCCGTCGACGACACCCCCTTCGGCGGAGGGGCCGGCATGGTCATGCGGCCCGACGTGCTGGACGCGGCTTTGACCGCGACGGCGGGACCTGTGGGGGCACCGGGACGCGGCCGGGCGATCTATCTGTCGCCTCGCGGACGGGTGCTGGACCAGGAACTGGTCAAGGAGCTGGCCGCCACCCCGGTGGTGACGCTGCTCTGCGGCCGGTACGAAGGGGTGGACCAGCGGGTCCTCGATGCGCACGGCCTCGAAGAGGTCAGCCTCGGGGATTTCGTGCTGTCCGGCGGGGAACTCGCCGCTCTGAGCCTGATGGATGCCGTGGTGCGCTTGCTCCCCGGCGTCATGGGCAACGTGGAGACGGCGGGGGAAGAGAGTTTCGAACGGGGGTTGCTCGAATACCCCCACTACACCCGGCCGGCGGTCTGGACCGACGGACAGGGTGTGGAGCGCGCGGTGCCGGAGGTTCTGCTCTCCGGTCACCACGGAAAGGTCAAGGCCTGGCGGCTGGCCGAGGCGGAGAAGATCACGGAGGCCCGACGGCCGGACCTGTGGTCGCTCTACCAGGCGAGCCGCCCGGCAGCAACTGTTACGAACAAGGGTCGGCGGCAGGCTCGCCGGCGCGACCCGAAACCGGAGTGACGGTCCGCCGCGAGGCGCGCCGATAGAAAAGGGGTAGTGCTATGAACCTGTTGCAGCAGCTCGAGCAGGAGCAGATCGAGAAGGCCCTCGGCGGCAAGACGATCCCGGAGTTCTCCTCGGGCGATACCGTCCGTGTGAACGTGAAGGTCGTCGAAGGCACGCGCGAGCGCGTCCAGGCCTATGAGGGCGTCGTCATCGCCCGCAAGAACGCCGGTGTGAACAGCTCCTTCACCGTTCGCAAGATCAGCTACGGCGAGGGCGTGGAGCGCGTGTTCCCGCTGTACTCCCCGCGCATCGACTCGATCGAGCTGGTCCGCAAGGGCGCCGTCCGTCGCGCCAAGCTGTACTATCTGCGCGATCTGCGCGGCAAGGCCGCCCGCATCGCCGAGCGCACCACCGGCCGCGGCATGGTCAACGGCCGCCGGGCTGCCGAGTAAGGCGCCCACCGGTTCGTTCCAGGTTCATAGGTTCGGCGCCCGGCCCTGCGGCTGGGCGCCTTCGTCCCGTCACCATCAGCAAAGCTTAAGGAGTAGGCGCCATGAAGCGCACGTTCCAGCCCTCCAAAATCGTGCGTAAGCGTCGCCATGGCTTCCGCGCCCGTATGGCCACCGTCGGCGGCCGCAAGGTCATCGCCCGTCGCCGCGCCCGCGGCCGCAAGGTTCTGAGCGCCTGATCCCCGCGATGGCGGCGCCGGACCACAAGGTCGGGCGCCTGATGCGGCGGCCGGAATTTCTGGCCGTGGCCGGGACACGGCGCAAGCACGTGGCTCCCGGCCTGATCCTCCAGGTGCGCCGGCACGACGACAAGCAGCGGCCCGCCGACGATGGCGGTCCGCCGATCCGTCTCGGACTGACGGCGAGCCGCAAGGTCGGCAACGCGGTGGTGCGCAATCGCGCCCGCCGCCGTTTGCGTGAGGCAGCGCGGCAGATACTGCCCATCCATGCCGCACCGGGCCATGACTTCGTCCTGGTCGCGCGCGGCGACACGGCCGAGCGGCCGTGGACCGATCTGCTCGGCGACCTGACGGCCGGGCTGAAACGCCTCGGCCTGTGGCGCGAGGCGGAAGGGTAGGGGGCCCGCGACGTCATGTTTCGCATCGCCGGCCTCAGCCCACTCGCGCATCTTCTCCGCGCGCTCGTCTATCTCTATCGCTGGACCTTGTCGCCCTTCGTGGGCTGGCATTGCCGTTTCCAGCCGACCTGCTCCTGCTACGCCATCGAATCGCTGGAAAAGCACGGCGCCATCCGGGGGGGATGGCTGACGTTGCGCCGGCTCGGGCGTTGCCATCCCTGGGGTGGGTCCGGCTGGGATCCCGTGCCCGATCCCCTGCCGCCGGGGGCATCGCCGCCCCATCGCTGCGGCTTGCCGGAAAAAGGGCATGCGGCGGTTGCCCAGCCCGGCGAAAACCCGTAACAAGGCCGCGCACACGCCGACCTTCTTCAAAGGCCCCACGGCAACCGGGACGCCATGACCGACCAACGCAACCTCATCATCGCGATTGCCCTGTCGATCGCCATCCTTCTGGGCTTCCAGTATTTCTACGAAAAGCCGCGGGTGGAGCAGCAGAAGCAACTCGCCGCCCAGCAGGCCGCCCAGACGGAGCAGTCGGTGCCGGTGCCGGCCCCCGGCGTGCCCGCCCAGCAGCCCCCCGCAACGGCAGAGGTCGCGAAGGACCGGCCCGCGCTGCTCGCCGAGCAGTTGGCGGCCGGCGCCCGCGTGAAGATCGACACGCCGGCCCTGCACGGCTCCGTCAACCTCGTCGGCGGCCGCATCGACGACCTGACGCTTGCCCAGTACCACGAGACCCCGGACCCCAAGAGCCCGGAGATCGTGCTGCTGGCCCCGGCCGGCACGCCCGCCGCCTATTACGCCGAATTCGGCTGGGTCCCGCAGGGCGCCGGCATTGCCGCGCCGACCGCGACGACCCGCTGGACCGCCGACGGCACCGCGCTGACCCCGGAAAAGCCGCTGACGCTGACCTGGGACAACGGCCAGGGCCTGGTGTTCGAGCGCAAGATCGCCGTCGATCCGGACTTCATGTTCACGGTGACGCAGACGGTCCGCAACACCGGCGCCAACCCGGTCACCCTGCTGCCCTACAGCCTGGTGTCGCGCACCGGCACGCCGCAGACCTCGGGCTACTACATCCTGCATGAAGGCCCGCTGGGCGTCTTCAACGGCACGCTGACCGAGCGGTCCTACGACGACCTGCGCAAGAAGGGCACCGAGCCGATCGAGACCACCGGCGGCTGGCTCGGCATCACCGACAAGTACTGGCTGGTGTCGGTCATCCCCGACCCGGCGCAGAAGGTCACCGCGCGCTTCGTCCACAGCACCGTCGCCAATGCCGACCGCTATCAGGCCGACTTCATGGGCGATCCGGTCACCGTGGCGCCCGGTGCCTCGGCCGAGACCACCGGCCGCCTGTTCGCCGGCGCCAAGCAGGTCAAGCTGCTGGACGCCTATTCCGAAAAGCTGAACATCAAGAATTTCGATCTGGCGATCGACTTCGGCTGGTTCTACTTCCTGACCAAGCCCTTCTTCTACGCGCTCGACTTCTTCGGGCAGGTGCTGGGCAACTTCGGCCTCGCCATCCTGCTGCTGACCGTCTGCGTCAAGGCCGTCTTCTTCCCGCTCGCCAACAAGTCCTACCAGGCGATGAGCAAGATGAAGGCCCTGCAGCCGAAGATGCAGGAGCTGCGCGAGAAGTTCAGCGACGATCAGGCGCGCATGAACCAGGAACTGATGGCCATGTACAAGCGCGAGAAGGTCTCGCCTGTGTCGGGCTGTCTGCCGATCCTGATCCAGATCCCGGTGTTCTTCGCGCTCTACAAGGTTCTGTTCGTGACCATCGAGATGCGGCACGCGCCCTTCTTCGGCTGGATCCACGACCTGTCCTCGCCCGATCCGACGACCATCTTCAACCTGTTCGGCCTGATCCCCTGGGATCCCCCCGCCATGCTGCATCTCGGTGCCTGGCCGCTGATCATGGGCGTCACCATGTGGCTGCAGCAGAAGATGAACCCGGCCCCGCCGGACCCGATCCAGCAGAAGGTGTTCCAGTTCCTGCCCATCGTCTTCACCTTCATGCTTGCCGGCTTCCCGGCCGGTCTGGTGATCTACTGGGCCTGGAACAACCTGCTGTCGGTCGCCCAGCAGTGGACCATCATGCGTCGCATGGGCGTGAAGGTCTGATTCCCGGATCGCAGCTCGCTCTGCCCATCGTCCGAGACCTGCCGCCGGCAAAGACCCTTGACGGGACTTTGCCGGCGGTATGTTTTTGAGCCCGTACCAACGAAAGCGCCTGCCATGACCACCCCCGACACGCCGACCCCCAACACCCCCAGCATCGTTGCCGGCTTCGACGAGGCCGCGCTGGAGGCCGGGCGGTTGCTGTTCGCCAAGGAGTGCGACTTCGTCTGGGGCGCCAACGCGCTGAACCAGCTGCCGGAGGCCGATCTGCCGGAGGTCGCCTTCGCCGGGCGGTCGAATGTGGGCAAATCGAGCCTGGTGAACGCGCTGACCGGGCGCAAGACCCTGGCCCGCACCTCCAACACGCCGGGGCGCACGCAGCAGCTCAACTTCTTCAACCTCGGCAACCGGCTGAAGCTGGTGGACATGCCCGGTTACGGCTATGCCAAGGAATCGAAGGAGAAGGTGGAGGCGTGGAACGACATGGTCCGCCGCTTCCTGCGCGGGCGGGTGACGTTGCGGCGCGCGCTGGTGCTGATCGATTCGCGCCATGGGCTGAAGCCCAACGACCATGAAATCATGGACATGCTGGACCGCACTGCGGTGCCCTATGTCGTCGTGCTGACCAAGGCGGACAAGGTGAAGCCGGCGGAGTTGGACAGGATCCGCCGCGACACCCAGGCGGGACTGAAGAAGCACCCCGCCGCCTTCCCCGACATCCACGTCACCAGTTCCGAGAAGGGCACCGGCATCGCCGAACTGCGCGCCAGCCTCGCGGCGCTCGCTCTGGCCGCCGAATAGCACGGAGAGACGGCGATGGGTGGCCTCTCTCCCGCGCTGCTGTTCCTGATGCAGGCCCTGCTGCTGATCGCCGGGCCGTTCCTGCTGTGGCGGCTCGGCGGCGGGCGCCACATCGCCCCGATGGTGGTGATCCAGATCCTGTTCGGCGTGGCGCTGGGGCCGTCGCTGCTCGGCCAACTGGTGCCGGAACTGTGGGGCGTGCTGTTCGCGCCGGCCGCCCTGGCGCCGCTGTCGGGCCTTGCGCTGATGGCCGTCGTCTTTTTCGCCTTCCTGACCGGGCTGCACCTCGACCCTGCCGATTTCCGCGGGCGGGGTGGCGCCTTCGCCACGGTGGCGCTGTCCAGCATGATCGTGCCGACGCTGATGGGCGGAGCCTTGGGCTGGTGGCTGGCCGGCGCCTTTCCCGGCATGACGGGACCGCACGCCACGCCGGGTCTGTTCGCCGCCGGCTTCGGCATCTGCGTCGGCGTCACCGCCTTGCCGGTGCTGGGTGCCATCCTGCGCGAGATGGATTTGCTGGGCGACCGGGTCGGGCGGTTGGCGTTGGGCTATGCGGCGGTGAACGATGCGCTGCTGTGGCTGCTGATCACCGCCGTGCTGGCCTGGGCGTCGGCGGATGGCCTGTCCGGTGGTGGCGGCGGCTGGGCGGTCGCCTGGGTGGGAATGCTGGGATTCGCCTATGTCGGGATGACCGTCCTGGTCGTGCGTCCGCTGCTGGACCGCCTGCTGGAGCGGGTGGCCCCCGATGGCCGGATGGGGGACACTGCGGTGGTGGTGACCTGCGCGGCACTGCTGTCCTCAGCCGCGGTGACGGAACTGATCGGGCTGCATTACATCCTGGGCGCCTTCGTCGCCGGAACCGCCATGCCGCGCCGCTACGCCGCCGCGATCCTCGACCGGCTGGAGCATTTCTCCACCCTGATCCTGCTGCCCTTCTTCTTCACGCTGACCGGGCTGAAGGTGAACCTGACGCTGGACGATCCGGCGCAGTGGACGGTCTTCGCACTTGCAACCCTGGCGACGCTCGTCGGCAAGATGGCCGGCACGACCTTGCCCGCGCGCCTGAGCGGGGAAAGTTGGCCGGACGCCCTTCGGCTGGGCACGCTGATGCCCTGCAAGGGCCTGATGGAGGTGATCGTGCTGACCGTCCTGCTGGAGGCGGGGGTGCTGTCCGGCGCCTGCTTCTCGGCCATGGTGCTGATGGCGGTGGCGGTGACCGCGCTGACCCAGCCGATGACCCGGCTGGCCGGATGGTGGGGCCCGGCCGGCAGGGCATCGGCCGCAGCCGGCCGGCACGGGGGTATGTGACCGTTAAATTGACCCCTAGGCAACCGGCCGGCCTTTCCGTTAAAGAAGCCCGACCGTCCACCCCGACAAAGGGCATCCTCCCGTGCAGACTCCCACCCGTGACGAGTGGCTCGCCAAGGCCCGTACCCTGTCCGAAGCGCTGCCCTACATGCGCCGCTATGCCGGGAGCACCTTCGTCATCAAGTACGGCGGCCACGCCATGGGCGACGCCAGCCTGGCGGAGCTGTTCGCGCGCGACATCGTCCTGCTGAAGCAGGTCGGCATCAACCCGGTGGTCGTCCACGGCGGCGGCCCGCAGATCGGCCAGATGCTGGAGCGGCTGAAGATCAAGTCCAGCTTCATCGACGGCCTGCGCGTCACCGACAAGGAGACGGTCGAGGTGGTCGAGATGGTGCTGGCCGGCTCCATCAACAAGCAGATCGTCGCCGCCATCAACGGCGCCGGCGGCCGTGCCGTCGGCCTGTCGGGCAAGGACAGCAACCTGATCACCGCCCGCCGTCTGGAGCGCGTGCAGCGCGACCCCGACAGCAACATCGAGCGGGTGCTGGACCTCGGCTTCGTCGGCGAGCCGTACAAGGTCAACCCGCAGATCCTGCATGCTTTGGCGCAGTCGGACATCATCCCGGTGATCGCACCGGTCGGCTTCGACGTCAATGGCGACACCTACAACATCAACGCCGACACGGCGGCCGGTGCGGTCGCGGCGGCGGTGAAGGCGGCGCGCTTCTTCCTGCTGACGGACGTCGCCGGCGTCCTCGACAAGGAAAAGAAGCTGATCGAGAAGATGTCGCTGGAGGATGCCCACAAGGCCATCGCCGACGGCACCGCGTCCGGCGGCATGATCCCGAAGATCGAGACCTGCATCGGCGCGGTGGAGCAGGGAGTCGACGCCGCTGTTATCCTGGATGGCCGCGTGCCGCATGCGCTGCTGCTGGAGATCTTCACCGAAGGGGGCGCCGGCACCCTGATCGGCAAGGCCTGACGCTGTTCAAGGGGGGGCGATGACCGACCTGCGCAAGGACCTGCTCCGCCAGATGAAGGCCATCCGCGACCGGATGGACCCGAAGCTGGTGGAGCGCGCCAAATTGGCGGCGTTGGGCAAGGTCCCCTACGACAGCGACTCCGCCAAGGAGGCGGTCGGCCATTTCCTGGATGCCAAGCGGGATGGCGGTGCCTTCCGCCGCAAGCTGGAACAGGCGCTGAAGGCGGAGGGGGAGACGCTGGACCTCGGCACCGAGGCGAAGTCACCCCCGCCGGTTAAACCGCCCGAGAAGCCAAGACGCGGCGGCCGGATGACGTAGGCGCTCCACCCGCCGTCTCGAACCCACGCAAGGAGCACAGCCTTGCTGCATGTCTTCGTCAATGACGGCGGTCTGCTGCGCTGGGCCAGGGAGGCCGCGGACGAGGTGGGGCCGCTGCCGGAGGCTACCGTCTGGCTGGATCTGATCAACCCGACCGCCGAGGACTTGGCGCGGGCGGAGGCGCTGATCGGCACCAGCCTGCCCACCCGCGAGCAGATGGCGGAGATCGAGGAGTCGAGCCGCCTGCGTATCGCCGGTGGTGCCCTGACCATGACCGTCACCGCCCTGGTCTGGGCCGACACCGACGAGCCGCGCATCGCCACCGTCAGCTTCGTGCTGGCCGGGCGCCGGCTGGTCACCATCCACGACATCGATCCGCAGGCACTGCTTGCCTTCCGCCGCCGCGCCACCCATGGGCAGGTGTCCGCCACCCGTGGCGAACTGGTTCTGGCGGCGCTGGTGGACGGGATGGTCGACCGCACCTCCGCCGTTCTGCGGCGGACCGGGGTGGAGCTGGACGTGCTGAACCGCCGCTTCTTCCGCGGGCGCAAGCTGCGCTCGCGCGGCGAAACGCTGGACGATGCCCAGACGCTCAAGCGCATCGGCCATGCCGGCCACCTGATCGGCAAGGCCCGCATCAGCCTGGCCAGCCTGTCGCGCATGACCGATTTCCTGGCGCGCGGCGACGGCTGGAACCCTGGCAAGGCGACGCGGCGCTGGGCCAAGACGACGCTGCAGGATCTGCGGGGGCTCGACCAGTATGCCCGTTTCCTGTCGGGAAAGGTCGCGTTGGCGCTGGACACGGCGCTGGGCCAGATCAACGTGGAGCAGAACGAGATCGTCAAGATCGTCTCGGTCCTGACGGTCCTGCTGTTTCCGCCGACCCTGGTCGCCAGCATCGGCGGCATGAACTTCGAGGAGATGCCGGGAACCGACTCGCTTTTCGGCTATCCCAGCGCCCTGGGGCTGATGCTGCTGTCGGCGCTGCTGCCGATGATCTATGTCCGTCTGAAACGTTGGATGTGACGCTGCATCCATACAGAACGGCTTGACAGTACGAACTGCTGATCGTCCGCGGTTCTTTCCTTTTGACAGGGTCCGTCCGTCCCGGCAGGATGGGCGCATTCCAGGGGGGTCCCGACAGGGGGCTGAGATACCAACGGCCGGACGGCGCCAAGCGTCTCCGGCAGCGTGGTGACCCTTCGAACCTGATCCGGGTCATACCGGCGAAGGGAGGGACCTCGTGACGGGCCGCAAAGGCCCCCGTCCGGCCGTAGCGACGCCCGCCATATCGGGAAACGGCCCGCACGAAGACACCGCACCTCCGTCCGCAGTCCCGGGTTTGTCCGCCCAACTCCGACGGAGAAACCCAATGCCTAAGGACCTCAACGAATCCGCCATCCGCATTTCGACCGGCCCGCTGCCGTCGTCGCGGAAAATCCATGTGCCGGGCACGCGTTTTCCCGACCTGCGCGTCGCCATGCGCGAGATCGCGCTGTCGGGCGGCGAGCCGCCGCTGACCGTCTTTGACGCCTCCGGACCCTACACCGACGAGGCCGTGGCGATCGACGTGCGGGCCGGTCTGGCCAAGCACCGCCGCGACTGGATCCTGGCCCGGGGCGATGTGGAGACCACCGACAGCGGCGTGCTGCGCGCCAAGGGTGGCGGGGCCGTCACGCAGATGGCCTATGCCCGCGCCGGCATCGTCACCGCGGAGATGGAATACATCGCCGTTCGCGAGAATATCGGCCGCGCTGCGGCGCTGGAATCAGTCCGAGACGGCGAGGATTTCGGAGCCGGGATTCCCGACTTCATCACCCCGGAATTCGTTCGCGACGAGGTGGCGCGCGGGCGGGCGATCATCCCCTCCAACGTCAACCACTCCGAGTCGGAGCCGATGATCATCGGCCGGAACTTCCTGACCAAGATCAACGCCAACATCGGCAACTCCGCCGTGACCTCCTCGATCGAGGAGGAGGTGGAGAAGATGGTCTGGGCGATCCGCTGGGGAGCGGACACGGTGATGGACCTGTCCACCGGTGCCGACATCCACCAGACCCGCGAATGGATCCTGCGCAACTCCCCGGTTCCCATCGGGACGGTGCCGATCTATCAGGCTCTTGAGAAGGTGAAAGGCAGGGCCGAGGACCTGACCTGGGAACTGTTCCGCGACACGTTGATCGAACAGGCGGAGCAGGGCGTCGATTACTTCACCATCCATGCCGGCCTGCGGCTGGCCCATATTCCGCTGACTGCCAAGCGGGTGACCGGCATCGTTTCGCGCGGCGGCTCGATCATCGCCAAATGGTGCCTGGCGCATCACCGCGAGAGTTTCCTCTACGATCATTTCGCCGACATCGTCGAAATCTGCCGCACGTATGACGTGGCCCTGTCGATGGGCGACGGGTTGCGGCCGGGCAGTCAGGCCGACGCCAACGATGCCGCTCAGTTCGCCGAGCTGGAGACCCTGGGCGAACTGACCAAGATCGCCTGGGCGCGTGACGTGCAGGTGATGATCGAAGGGCCGGGCCATGTGCCCATGCACAAGATCAAGCACAATGTGGAGAAGCAACTGGCTCTGTGCGGCGAGGCGCCCTTCTACACGCTGGGGCCGCTGGTGACCGACATCGCACCGGGCTACGACCACATCACCAGCGCCATCGGTGCGGCGATGATCGGCTGGTTCGGCACGGCGATGCTCTGCTACGTCACGCCGAAGGAGCATCTGGGCCTGCCCGACCGTGACGACGTGAAGGCCGGCGTCATCGCCTACAAGATTGCCGCCCATGCCGCCGACCTCGCCAAGGGCCACCCGGCGGCGCGACTGCGCGACGACGCCATGTCTCGGGCCCGATTCTCCTTCCGCTGGCGCGACCAGTTCGCCCTGTCGCTCGATCCCGAGACGGCGATGGCCTACCACGACGAGACCCTGCCGGCCGAAGGGGCCAAGACCGCGCATTTCTGTTCGATGTGCGGACCGAAATTCTGTTCGATGAAGATCACGCAGGAAATCCGCGACGCCGCGGAGTCTGGCATGGCCGAGATGTCGCAGAAGTTCCGCGAGGTCGGGCGGGGAGATTTACCAGCCGGCGGAGTGAGTGAAGTCTCGGCAGTGATGCCCCCTCCCTAACCCTCCCCTCTTCGAGGGAGAGGGGGCCGCCGCCGTACTCAGGCAAAGCTCCTACCCCCTCTCCTGCCGAAGGCGGGAGAGGGATGGGGAGTGGGCATCAACGCCCCCACTCACCCCGCATACCTGATCTCCAGCACCTCCACCTGCTCCATCCCTGCCGGGGTGCGGACATCCACCAGATCGCCTTCGCGGGCTTTCAGCAGCGCGCGGGCGATGGGGGAAATCCAGCTGACATGACCGCGGTCGGGATCGACCTCGTCGGCGCCGACTATCGTGATCGTGTTCTCGGATCCGTCCTCGCGGGCATAGGTGACGGTGGCTCCGAAGAAGACCTGTTCGCGGTTCTTCTGGTCCTGTGGATTGACCACCACCGCCGATTCCAAGCGCTTGTTCAGGAAGCGGATGCGACGGTCGATCTCGCGCAGGCGTTTCTTGCCATAGAGATAATCGCCGTTCTCCGACCGGTCGCCGTTGCCGGCGGCCCAGGAAACCACCTCCACCACCTTCGGCCGCTCCACCCGCAGCAGGTGGCGCAGTTCTTCCTGCATGCGCTGGAAGCCGGGCGGCGTCATGTAGTTCTTGAAGCCCTGCGGAAGCGGTGCCGGATCGTCGAGATCGTCGAGTTCGCTTTCGGGGGGCGTGTCGTTCTCGCGGGTGAAGGCCTTGCTCATGGTCCGACCTGTCCTGTGGCAGGGAGATAACGTCCGGGAAAAGGAAAAGGCGCCTCGCGGCGCCTTTTCCTTTTCCAGAGGTCCCAACTGGCCGTGCGGCTTACCGCTTCCACCAGCCGCGGCGCGGCTTGTCGAGGCATCGCCGTTGTCGCCGGCCGCAGCAGGAGCTGCAGCAGGTTCCGAAGCGGCTGCCGGAGCCGGTTCGGGCGCTGCCGGAGCGGCGGCGGGAGCGGCTTCGGCCGGAGCTTCGGCAGCGGCCTTGCGCTTGCGCGACGCCTTCTTGGCCGGAGGCCGTGTCGGTCGCGACCTCAGCCGGTGCTTCCGCCGCGGCGGCCTTGCGCTTGCGGCCCTTGGCCGGCGCTTCGGCGACCACAGGCGCGGCAGCGGGAGCGGCCTCCACCGGAGCCTCGGCAACGGCCTTGCGCTTGCGCGACGCCTTCTTGGCCGGTGCTTCGGCAACCGCCGGAGCGGCTTCGGCCGGTGCTTCGGCAGCGGCCTTGCGCTTGCGGGACGCCTTCTTGGCCGGCGCTTCGGCGACCGCCGGAGCGGCCTCGACCGGGGCTTCGGCGGCGGCCTTGCGCTTGCGGGATGCCTTCTTGGCCGGAGCCCTCTCGGCGGCTGCTTCGGCCGGGGCCGGAGCGGTCACCGGCGGCTCGGTCGCAGGCACCGGAACCGGAGCCTCTTCCGCGTCGTGTGCCGGAGCGCTCTCGCCGGCCAGGATCCAGTCGAGGTCGGACGCCTCGGCGGAGACTGTGCGGGCGCCTGGACAGGAGCGGCTTCGGCCGGAGCGGCAGGCGACTGGTCGGCAGCGGTCTCCTCGCCGCCCTCCAGCCCTTCCGCACCTTCGCGGCGGGACCGGCGGCGACCACCGCGCTTGCCGCGGCGACGCTTCTTGCGGCCATCGCCGTTGCGATCGCCGGCGTCGGCGCCGGTCTCCTCGTCGCCCTCGCCCTCGCCCTCGCCCTCGCCCTCGCCGTCCTCCTCATCCGAGTCGTCGTCTTCGGCCGGCTCGGAGATGGCAGCGCCGGGAATGGCCTCGGCGGCAACCGGCAGGCCGGTCTCGGCGGACTCGTCGCCCGTCTCGTCGGACTCCTCGGCGTCTTCGCCCGTACCGGCGGTGTCGCCTTCGACGCGGCCTTCCTCGCGGTCACGGCCCCGGCCACGGCGGCGGCGGCGGCGGCGGCGGGCGATCCTCGCCATTGCCATCGCCACTGGCGCCGTTGGCCTCGGCGCGCTCGCCGGCCTCCTCGGCCTGGGCGGTCTCGACGTCGACCTCCTCCTCGACCGGCTCGACGACCGGCTCGGCGGCGAGCGCACGATCGGTCTCGGCCATGACGCGGTCGGCGCTGACCAGCGGACCGTCTTCGTCGGGCAGGCGGGCCTTGTTGCGCTCCAGACGGTGGTCCGGGGCGATCAGGCCGTCGTCGGCCTGGACCATGACGTGGAAGCTGTGACGCTCCTCGATCTTGGCCAGCTCACCGCGCTTCTGGTTGAGGATGTAGAGCGCGATGGAGGTCGGGACGTAAGATGGTGATCTCCGCCGACCGCTTGCGGATGCCCTCTTCCTCGATGGCGCGCAGGACGTGCAGCGAGGCGGATTCGACCGAACGGACGACGGCCGGTGCCCGAGCAGTGCGGGCAGCGCTCGAAGTTGGTCTCCAGCAGCGACGGGCGCAGACGCTGGCGCGACAGCTC
>NZ_VUOI01000024.1:0-69079 GCF_015390205.1 Azospirillum sp. INR13 | reverse complement strand
GAGGTGGAGGCGTTGATCGCCGCCCACGCCGAGCAGTCCCGCCTGTCCGACCGGCCCGGTGCCCGCTTCGCCGTCTGCTTCACCGACACCATCGACTGGCTCGCCCTGTTCTTCGCCATCCGGGCGGCGGGCGGCAGCCTGCTGCCGCTGCACCCCTCCACCCCGCTGGAGGCGGCGCGGCGGCTGGCGCGCGAGGCCGGCTGCCATGCGCTCTACCACAACAGCCTGACGGCGGAGGAAATCGCCCCCCTGGCGGCGCCGGAGCCGGGCCAACTCCTGCAGATGAGTTCCGGCACCACCGGCGCGCCAAAGCGCATCGCGCGGAGCTGGGCCGAGATCGACCGCGAGATCGAGAGCTATGTCGGCTTCTTCACCGAACCGGCCGGGATGACCCCGGTGATCGCCTGCCCGACCACCCACTCCTATGGCCTGATCTGCGGCCTGTTGGTCGGGCTGCGCCGCGGGGCGGAGCCGGTGATCCTCGACACCACCAACCCGAAATTCCTGCTGAAGGCGCTGCGGCAGATCGAACGGCCGCTGCTCTATTCCTCCCCCGTCATCCTGCACACCCTGGCCCGGCTGCTGCCGGAAGGCGAGCGCATCCATGCGGCGATGACCTCCGGCACGCTGCTGCCGGAACCCTGGTTCGAGCGGATCCGCAGCAAGACCACCCACATGTTCCAGCAATATGGCTGCTCGGAAGCCGGCTGCATCGCGATCAACCCCGACATGGCGGGCAGCGCCGAGCTGGGCCGCGTGCTGCCGCACCACAGCCTGTCCACCGGCACCGTGGACACCCCGGCGGAGATCGTGCTGTCGGTTTCTGGCGATCAAGGCCCGGATGGCGAAATCCGCACCCGCGACCTGGGCTATCTGCGCGACGACGGCATGCTGATGTTCGTGTCGCGGCTGGACGACACCATCAACGTCGCCGGCCTCAACGTCTATCCGCAGGAGGTGGAGGACGTGGCGATGGCGCTGCCCGGCGTCGCCGACGCCGTGGCCTTCCGCCGCACCGACCGCTTCGCCGGCGAACGGGTCGCCCTGCTGTTCTCCGCCGCCGCCGAGGTGACGGAGCAGGCGCTGCGCGACTGGTGCCGGGAGAATCTGGCCGCCCACCAGCAGCCGGGCGAACTGATCCGCGCCGACGCCCTGCCCCGCATGGCCAACGGCAAGATCAGCCGGCGCGAGGTCGCCGCCCGCTTCGCGGAGGCCGCGGAATGACGCCGGCCTTGACCGAACGGGACATCGTCGAAGCCATCCGCACCGTCCTTCGCGACCATCTGCAGAACCGCCATCTCGACCGCTTCGGCCCGGACGCGCGGCTGAACGAGGATCTCTACCTCGACTCCGTGCTGCTGATGGAGCTGTTCCTGCAGCTGGAGCTGTCCTTCGGACTGGAGGCGCCGGACGAACTCATCACCTCGCGCGATCTGGCGACGGTGGCCGACGTGGCCGGCCTGTTCGCCGGCACCCGCCCGGTCGCCGCAGTGGAAGCGCTTCCCCCCGGCAGCGTCCATGGCGAGGAGTATCAGGACCTCAAGATCCACTGCTTCGTCAGCTGCGTCTGCGACGCGCTGAAGCGGGCGGGGATCGACCATCGCCCCTTCTATTTCGGCGTCTGGGACGCCGGGTTCGAAATCGGGGCCGACCGGGTGCTGCGCTATCACGGGCCGACCGTCAGCCATGATTTCTTCCGCGACTGGTTCCGCCGCCTCTACGGGGCGGAGGTGCGGCAATGGTACGACCATGGCCGCAGCAAGGAGGACAACCTCGCCCTGCTGGTCGATCTGGTGGAGCGGCGGTCGGACAGCCTGTCCATCATGGCGATGGTCGATCTGTTCCACCTGCCGGAGCGGGAAAACAAGTTCAACCAGAACCCCTTCCCGCATTACCTGATGCTGGAGACCGGCAGCGATCCGGCGACCTTCATGGTCCGCGACCCCGATTTCCGCTGGGAAGGCGAGATCGCGCGCGACCGCATCGCCACCGCCTTTCTCCAGCCCAGCGTCGCCGGCGGCTATCTGTTCGACCGGCGCGAGCTGCACCCCGCCCGGCCCGCCGACATCGCCGCCTATTTCGAGGCCTGCTTCCTGCCCGACGCCAACCCGCTGACCGTCGCGGTGCGCGGCATCCTGACGGCGCATCTGGACGGAACCGACGGGCTCTCGCCGACCGGTCTGTCGCATGCGCTGCGCGAACTGCCGGTGTTCGCCATCCGCAAATACGCCTACGAGCACGGTTTCGCCTTCTTCTGGCGGGCGCTGCGCCTGCCCGACGACAGCTTCCTTGCCCGCTGCGACGAGATCGAGGAACTGTTCCAGGGCTTCAAGTCCCTGCAATACGCGATCCTCCGCCTCGCCCAGACCGGCGATACGGACCTCGCCCCCGACCTGTTCGCGCGGCTCGACCTGCTCGACCGGCAGGAGACGGCCTTGAAGGGCGAGCTTGCCGCCGTCTTCCGGCAATGGCGTGCCGCCGCCGTTTTGGCCCCCATTCCCTCTCCCACCGAGGTGGCGTGATGAGACTGTCGCTCTGCACCATCAGTTTCCGGCATCATCTGGTGTCGCTGGAGGATCTGGCCGTCTGGGCAGCCGGCAATGGCTTTCAGGGGATCGAGCTGTGGGGCGCGCATGCCCGCAACATGGCGGCGGTGTCCGACCGCGGCGGCGACTGGCTGGCGCAGTTCGGCCTGTCGGTGCCGATGGTCAGCGACTATCTGCCGCTGGACGGCGACCCCGACGCGCTGGTGCGCAAGACGCTGGACCTCTGCCGGCTGGCGCAGCGCTGGGGGCCGGCAAGATCCGAACCTTCGCCGGCAGCACGGGCAGTGCCGAGACCTCGCCGGAACGCCGGATCTTCATCGCGGAGCGGCTGCGCACGCTCTGCGGGCTGGCCGCCGACCATGGGCTGTCGCTGCTGGTGGAGACGCACCCCGGCACCCTGGCCGACAGCCTGACGGCCACCCGCGCGCTGATCGCCGCCGTCGGCCACCCGGCACTGAAGGTCAATTTCGACGTGCTGCATGTCTGGGAGGGCGGCGACGATCCGGTGGCCGCCCGGCGGGCGCTGCGTCCGCACATCGGACACTACCACCTGAAGAACATCCGCGCCCGCGACGACCTGCCGGTGTTCGAGCCGGCCAACGTCTATGCCGCGGCCGGACGGCGCGACGGCATGGTACCGCTGTTCGACGGGGTGGTGGACTATCGCCGCTTCCTCGCCGAGTTGGCGGACGATCCTGCGGCGGAAGGCTCGCTGGAGTGGTTCGGCGACGATTGCTACACGGTGCTGCGCCGCGACCGCGACGATGTAGAGGCGGCGCTGGCCCCGGTTGCGGGCACCCTGCCCCGCCCCCTGCCTCGCCGTGTCGCCGGAACCCGGCACGGTACGGCGTAGCGCCCCCCACTGTCGCGAATACGGCGCGCAACGCTGCGCCCCAATCCACAGTCCGTTCCGACGCGGCGTTGGCTTTGTGCCCTCGTCCATTCGCTCGCACCCCACCCGACCGTTCCTTATCGGCAGGGGCCATTAACCGAACGGGGGATCGACAGACCGCTCCCCTTGCGGGTTCATTAGGGCACTGCGCCGTCCCGCCCGCGGGGTGGTGCCCATGAACGGCCAACGGCCGATAAATCATCCGGGGAAGGAAAGCAGCCTTGCATACGGACACCACGTCGCTGACCCAGAGCTATGTCCACGGCGCCAGCCGCACCCCGCTGCTGGGCGAGACCATCGGCGCGCATCTCGACCGTATGGCGGCGCTGTCGCCCGACCGGCCCGCCCTGATCGTCCGGCACCAGAACGTCCGCTGGACCTATGCGGAGTTCAAGCGCACGGTCGACCGGGTGGCGGCGGGGCTGGTCGCGCTGGGGCTGAAGCCGGGCGAGCGCATCGGCATCTGGTCGCAGAACAACGCCGAATGGGTGGTGACGCAGTTCGCCACTGCCAAGGCCGGCCTGATCCTGGTCAACATCAACCCGGCCTACCGCCTGCACGAGCTCGAATACGCCATCAACAAGGTCGGTTGCGCCGCGCTGATCCTGTCGCCGTCCTTCAAGTCGAGCGACTATATCGGCATGATCGCCAAGTTGGCGCCGGAATTGGATCAGTCGGCCGCAGACCGGCCCCTATCCCTGCAACGGCTGCCCAGCCTGCGCCACCTGATCCGGCTGGGCACGGATAAGACGCCGGGCATGCTGAATTTCGACGATCTGCCGGCGCTGGCCCGGCCGGCCGACGTGGCGGAGCTGGGGCGGCTGGCCGGCATCCTGCAATTCGACGATCCCGTGAACATCCAGTTCACCAGCGGCACCACCGGCAGCCCGAAGGGCGCCACGCTGACCCACCACAACATCCTGAACAACGGCTTCTTCGTCGGCGAGGCGATGCGCCTGACGGAGGAGGACCGGCTGTGCATCCCGGTGCCCTTCTATCACTGCTTCGGCATGGTGCTGGGCAATCTCGCCTGCGTCACCCACCGCGCCTGCATGGTGATCCCCGGCGAGGGCTTCGACCCCATTGCCGTGCTGTCCGCAGTGCAGGAGGAGCGCTGCACCGGCCTGCACGGCGTGCCGACCATGTTCATCGCCCTGCTCGACCACCCCGACTTCGCCCGTTATGACCTGTCGAGCCTGCGCACCGGCATCATGGCCGGCTCGCCCTGCCCGATCGAGGTGATGAAGCGGGTGGTCACGGAAATGAACCAGCGCGAGATCACCATCGCCTACGGCATGACCGAGACCAGCCCGGTCAGCTTTCAAAGCTCCACCGACGATCCGCTGGAACGGCGCGTGTCCACGGTGGGCCGGATCCAGCCACATCTGGAGGTGAAGGTCGTCGATGCCGAGGGCCGCATCGTTCCGCCAGGCACGCCGGGGGAACTGCTGACCCGCGGCTATTCGGTGATGCGCGGCTATTGGGCCGACGCGGAGCAGACGGCGCGGGCCATCGACGAGGCCGGCTGGATGCACACCGGCGACCTCGCCACCATCGACGCCGAGGGCTATTGCAACATCGTCGGCCGGCTGAAGGACATGGTGATCCGCGGCGGCGAGAACATCTATCCGCGCGAGGTCGAGGAATTCCTCTACACCCACCCCGACATCGCCGACGTGCAGGTGTTCGGCGTGCCGGACCAGCAGTTCGGCGAACAGCTCTGCGCCTGGATCCGGCCGAAGCCGGGAGCGGCGCTGACCGAACAGCAGGTCACCGCCTTCTGCCAGGGCGCCATCGCCCACTACAAGATCCCGAAATACATCCGCTTCGTCGACGAGTTCCCGATGACGGTGACCGGCAAGATCCAGAAATTCGTGATGCGCCAGACGATGATCGAGGAACTCGACCTCTCACAGGACAGGACGGCATAGGCGCGCGTCATCCTGTCGCCGAGCCAGCACAAAGGGCGCTGGGGGGAGCGGCATCCGTCCCCCCTCGGCCCCTGGCCGGTCGCGTCCGCCCCATCACCTTGATCTTCCGGTCCCCATGCGTCAGTGGCTGATCATCCACGGCCTTGCCGTGGGGAAGCCCTTCGCGCCATCGGCGGTGCGCAGCACCGACCGGCCCTTTCCGCCGCCACCGCAACAGCCGCAACCGGGGCCGTGCTTGTGCTTCGGCCCGGTTTCCGACAGCAGGCTCGGCCGGTCGGCGCTGCGTTCGTTGGTGGCGTGCGCCGCCCGCGTCGCGGCGGATACGCCGGAGAAGGCCGGCGCCATGCGGATCACCCGCGGCGACGGCGTCTCGCAATGGGGACAGAGCTGCGGCAGGCTGCATTCTGCCATCGGCCGCATTTCCGTGAAGTCGCCGCAGGTCGGGCACTCGTAATCATACATCGGCATGGCGTGGCCTCCTTCCCCGGCCGGTTACACGCGGTCCGGCGCGATGGGCATGTCGACGTCGCCGCTGATGAACTTGGTAGGGCCGTCGGCATTCGGCGTGATGTCGAAGTCGAAGATCTGCGTCGGCAGGAACAGGGTGGCGCAGGCGTTCGGCACGTCGACCACGCCGCTGATGTGGCCCTGCACCGGTGCGGTGCCGAGGATCGAATAGGCCTGGGCGCCGGAATAGCCGAACTTCTTCAGATATTCGATGGCGTTCAGGCAGGCCTGGCGATAGGCGACATGGACGTCCAGGTAATGCTGCTCGCCCGCTTCGTCGACCGAAATGCCCTCGAAGATCAGGTAGTCGTTGTAGGTCGGGACGATGGGGCTCGGCTTGAAGATCGGGTTCTTGATCCCGTATTTCGCCATGCCGTCCTTGATCAGGTTGACCTTCAGATGCGCCCAGCCGGCCATTTCGATGGCGCCGCAGAAGGTGATCTCGCCGTCGCCCTGGCTGAAATGCAGGTCGCCCATCGACAGGCCGGCACCCTTCACATAGACCGGGAAATAGATGCGCGAGCCGCGCGACAGGTCCTTGATGTCGCAGTTGCCGCCATGCTCGCGGGGCGGCACGGTGCGCGCGCCTTCCGCCGCCGCCTTGTCGCGGGCGTCGCCCTTCAGCCGGCCCATATGGGCGGTCGGCGCATAGGGCGGGTTGGCGAGGCCGGGGACGCGGGTCGGGTTGGTGTCGATCAGCGCCTGCTCGCGCTTGTTCCACTTGGCCAGCAGGTCGTGCGACGGCAGGCAACCGATCAGGCCGGGGTGGATCAGCCCGGCAAAACGCACGCCGGGGATATGGCGCGACTTGGTGAACATGCCCTCGAAATCCCAGATCGACTTCTGGGCCAGCGGGAAATGCTCGGTCAGGAAGCCGCCGCCGTTCTGCTTGGAGAAGAAGCCGTTGAAACCCCACTGCTGCTGCGGGAAGGCGCCGATGTCGAGCAGGTCCACCACCAGCAGGTCGCCCGGCTCCGCCCCCTCGACCCCGACCGGTCCGCTGAGGAAATGCACCTGGCTGAGATCGACGTCGCGCACGTCGGCGGCATCGTCGTCGTTTTTGATCTGGCCGCCGGTCCAGTCGTAGCATTCCAGGATGAAGTCGTCGCCCGGCTTCACCGTCACCGCCATCGGGATGTCCGGGTGCCAGCGGTTGTGGATCATGTCGTTTTCATAAGGCGTCTGCGACAAGTCGACCTTGATCAGGGCGTCAGCCATGGCTTTGTCTTCCTTTTTGTGGACTGATTTCAAGGGATTGGGAGTAGCGGCGCGTCACACCGACAGCAGCCGGGCGACCTTGGCCTCGTCGATGGCGTCGCGGCTGTCCTCGTGGACGATCTCGCCGTTCTCGATCACCAGCACGCGGTCGGCGATATCGAGCGCGAAGCTCAGCACCTGTTCCGACACGATGATGCTGAGGCCCTTCTCGTCGCGGATGCGGCGCAGGGTGCGGGCCATCTCGCGGATGATCGAGGGCTGGATGCCTTCGGTCGGCTCGTCCAGCAGCAGGACCTTCGGCTTGGTCGCCAGCGCACGGGCGATGGCGAGCTGCTGCTGTTGCCCGCCCGACAGGTTGCCGCCGCGCCGGCCCTTCATCTCCAGCAGCACCGGAAACAGTTCGTAGAGATCGCCGGGAACGCTGCGCCCGCCATGGACGCTCAGCCCCGTCTCGATGTTCTCCTGCACCGTCATGGTCGGGAAGATCATGCGGCCTTGGGGGACATAGGCGACGCCCTTCGCCACCCGCTCGTAGCTTTTCAGGCCGGTGATCTCGCTGTCGCCGATGCGAATGGCGCCGGAGCGCGCCGGCACGATGCCCATCAGCGACTTCATCAGCGTGGTCTTGCCCATGCCGTTGCGGCCCATGACGGCGACGATCTCGTTCGGCGCCACCGCGAAGTCCAGGCCGTGCAGAACCTCGCTCTCGCCGTAGGACACGCGCAGTTGGTTGACGGACAGCATGTCGCTTCCTCCGGTCAGTGGCCCAGATAAATCAATGGCCGAGATAGACTTCGACGACCTTGGGGTCGTTCTTCACCCGCTCCATGCTGCCTTCCGACAGGATCTTCCCCTGGTGCAGCACGGTGACGCGGTGGGCGATGTCCTCGACGAACTTCATGTCGTGCTCGATCACCAGCACCGAGCGGTTGCGGATGATGCGGTTCAGCAGTTCGGCGGTCTTCTTGCGCTCGTTCACGCTCATGCCGGCGACCGGCTCGTCCAGCATCAGCAGTTCGGGGTCCTGGATCAGCAGCATGCCGATCTCCAGCCACTGCTTCTGGCCATGGCTGAGATACTCGGCGCGCTGGTCGAGATGGTCGGCCAGGAAGATCATCTCGGCGATCTCCGCCACCCGCTCGCGCACCGCCGCGTCGCGCTTGAAGGCCAGCGCACCGAACACCGTGCGGCCGCGGGGGTAGGAGATCTCCAGATTCTCGAACACCGTCAGGTCGTCGTAGATCGACGGGTTCTGGAACTTGCGCCCAACGCCGGCCTTGACGATCTGGTGCTCCTTCATCGCCGTCAGTTCCCGGTTGCGGAACTTGATGGAGCCGCCGGACGCCTTGGTCCGCCCGCAGATGAGGTCGAGCACCGTGGTCTTGCCGGCACCGTTCGGGCCGATGATGACGTGGATCTCGTTGCTGTCGACGTAGAAGGACAGGTCGTTGACCGCCTTGAACCCGTCGAAGGACACGGTCAGCCCTTCGACCGCCAGCAGGTAATCGGTGGGGTTCGCCATGGATCCGGCCCTCCTCAGTCTGCGGCGGTGTGGGGCGGGATGATCGGCGCACCGGCAACCGGGGCATCCGTGCGGCGGGTGGTCAGCCGGCGCAGCCGCGGGGCGATGAACTGCTGGTAGAGCCCCGCCAGCCCATTGGGGAACACCATCACCACCCCGATGAACAGCGCGCCCATGGCGAACAGCCACAGCTCCGGAAAGCTTTCCGACAGCATCGTCTTAGCCCAGTTGACCAGCAGCGTGCCGTAGACCGCACCCAGCAGCGACAGCCGTCCGCCGACCGCGCAGTAGATGACCATTTCGATCGACGGCACGATGCCGACGAAGGATGGCGACATGAAGCCGACCTGCAGCGTGAACATCGCCCCGCCCACCGCCGACAGCGCCGCGGCGAAGCAGAAGACGAAGATCTTGAAGTTGGCGACGTCGTAGCCGGAGAAGCGGACCCGGTCCTCCTTGTCGCGCAGCGCCACCAGGATGCGGCCCAGCTTGGAGCGGCGGACGTAGACGCACAGCAGGATGCAGCCGATCAGCAATGCGGCGTTGACGAAGTAGAGCACCAGCTTCGCCTCGTCGGTGCGGATGTCCCATCCCTTCAGCGTGCGCAGATCGGTGATGCCGTTGATGCCGCCGGTGTAGCCCTGCTGGCCGACGATCAGAATGGTCAGGATGGCGGCGAAGGCCTGGGTGATGATGGCGAAATAGACGCCGCCGACCCGCCGCTTGAACATCGCCAACCCGACGATGAAGGCCAGCGCCGCCGGAACCGCCACCACCGCGACGATGGAGAAGGACAGGCTGTGGAACGGCTCCCAGAACCAGGGCAGTTCCTTCAGCTGGTTCCAGTCCATGAAGTCGGGGATGCCGGGGGTGGACTGGATCTTGGTGGCTTCCGGACTGGAGGCCTCCAGCTTCAGGAACATCGCCATGCAATAGCCGCCGATGCCGAAGAAGATGCCCTGCCCCAGCGACAGGATGCCGGCGCTGCCCCAGCACAGCACGAGGCCGAGTGCCACGAAAGCGTAGGTCAGATATTTGCCGACCATGTTCAGCCGGAAGATGTCCAGCCCCATCGGCAGGACGATGACCAGCAGGGCGGCCAGCAGCAGGATGCCCGCGATGTCGCCATCGATGCGTCCGAGAAAATTGCTTTGAGGGGTGCGCGTCATGGTCAAGGACTCCTCAGCGGCGGACTTTGAGGACGAACAGGCCCTGAGGGCGCAGCATCAGGATCACGACGACGGTCAGCAGGGTCAGCACCTTGGCGGTCGAGCCGCTGAGGAAGAACTCCATCGTCGATTGGGCCTGGCTGATGGTGAAGGCCGACGCGATGGTGCCGATCAGGCTCTGGGCGCCGCCGAACACCACCACCAGGAAGGTGTCGACGATGTAGAGCTGGCCGGAGGTCGGGCCGGTGGAGCCCACCATGGTGAAGGCGCTGCCCGCCACCCCGGCAATGCCGCAGCCGAGCCCGAAGGTGTAGCGGTCGACCTTCTCGGTGTTGATGCCGACGGCGCCAGCCATCACCCGGTTCTGCATCACCGCCCGCACGCCCTGGCCCCAGCGCGACCGGAACATCACGGCATAGATCACGATGGTGATGGCCATGGTCAGGGCCATGACGAAGAGGCCGTTGATCGGCACCTCGATGGTGTCGGTGACGGCGACCGATCCCATCAGCCAGTCCGGCAGCACCACGCCGACCTCCCGCGCGCCGAATACGGAGCGGAAGACCTGCTGCAGGATCAGGCTCAATCCCCAGGTCGCCAGCAGCGTGTCGAGCGGGCGGCGGTAGAGGAAGCGGATCATCCCCCATTCCACCAGCATCCCCAGCGCCCCGCTGGCGAAGAAGGCCAGGATCATGGCGACGAAGAAATAGGCCGGGAACAGCGCCGGCATGTAATTGGAAATGAAGGTGGAGCAGAGATAGGTCACATAGGCGCCGAGGATCATGAACTCCCCGTGCGCCATGTTGATGACGCCCATCTGCCCGAAGATGATGGCGAGGCCCAGCGCCATCAGCACGAAAACGGAAAACAGGATGAGGCCGGCGAATCCCTGCATCGCAAAGATCGACCCGAGCTCGGCCAGGCTGTAGCCCTCGAACATGATGGGAACTCCCGTCACACTTGCCCCCACCCCGACCCTCCCCCGCTCTCGCAGGGGAGGGGGACAGGAGCTTTGTCAACGTTCGGCGGCAGTTCCCTCCCCTGCGAAGCGGGGGAGGGTTAGGGTGGGGGTCTAGCTCCCCTTACTGGTAGCCCTTCGGGAACGGGTTCGGCTCGATCAGGTCCGCCGTCTCGTAGACCACGTCGAACTGGCCGTCGGTGCGGGCGCGGCCGACGCGGGTCTTGCTCCACAGGTGATGGTTCTCGTGGACGCGGACATAGCCTTCCGGCGCGCCGGTGAACTCGATGCCGGACGACGCGGCGGCGATCTTGTCGATGTCGAAGCTCTGCGCCTTTTCCGCCGTCAGCTTCCACAGCCAGGGGCCGAGATAGCCCGCCTGGGTCACGTCGCCGATCACGCTCTCGCCGCCCCACATCTTCTTGAAGGCGGCGACGAACTTCTCGTTGTTCGGGTTCTTCAGCGACTGGAAATACTTCATGCAGGCATAGGCGCCGGCGATGTTCTCGCCGCCGATGCCCAGCATCTCGTCCTCGGTGACGGAAATGGTCATCAGCGTCTGCTTGTTCAGATCGATGCCGGCGGCCTTCATCTGCTTGTAGAAGGCGACATTGGAGCCGCCGACGACCGAGGCGTAGATCACGTCCGGCTTGGCCAGCTTGATCTTGTTGATGACGGAGTTGAACTGGGTGTGGCCGAGCGGGAAATACTCCTCGCCCACCACCTTCTGGCCCTTCATCTCGATATGCTTGCGGGCGATCTTGTTGGAGGTGCGCGGCCAGATATAGTCGGAACCGATCAGGAAGAAGGACTTCGCCCCCTTCTCCTTCGTCACCCAGTCCAGCCCGGCGAGGATCTGCTGCGTCGCTTCCTGACCGGTGTAGATGACGTTCTTCGACTGCTCCAGCCCTTCGTAGAAGGTCGGGTAGTAGAGCATGCCGTTGTACTGCTCGAACACCGGCAGCACCGCCTTGCGCGAGGCCGAGGTCCAGCAGCCGAACACCGCCGCTACCTTGTCTTCCACCAGCAGCTTACGCGCCTTCTCGGCGAAGGTCGGCCAGTCGCTGGCGCCATCCTCCTGGATCACCTCGATCTTGCGGCCCAGCACGCCGCCCATCTCGTTGATCTGGGCGATGGCCAGCTTTTCGGCCTGCACCGAGCCGGTCTCCGAGATCGCCATGGTGCCGGTGGTGGAGTGCAGGATGCCGACCTTCACCGTGCTGTCGGTGACCGCCAGCTTCGTCGTGTTGACGGCGCTGGTGGGCAGCGCCTGGGCCAGCGCGCCGCGCGGCAGCAGTGCGACGGCGGGAAGCGCCGCCATGCCGAGGAGGAGCTTGCGGCGGAGCGGCGACGGAATGCCGCCATTGGGCTTGTCCGCATCCATCTTGTCAGAGGACATGAAACCTCCTGATGTTTGGCCGTTATCGCCTTGCAAAAGGTCGCCGGCCAACGAGCGCGGTCCTTTTCGGAAGGCGGTATTCTTGGAGAGTTGGCGGAGCGATCCGCGACTGGACGGCCCGATGGTTGGCCGATCGGTGCAGCGCAGCAATACGTGGATTTGCGTATAGGGGTGCCGGCCGGCAAATGGTTATACACTGACACCAGTCTGAAGGCGGCCGGGCACTCGCAACCACCGAGAAGCGAGTGGATAGACCGTGTTCTCGCGCAGAAGATCGGCACTCTTTTGTCTTGTTGTTCTACCGATTTATTTTTGCAAGACTGCGTACACTAGGAAATTCATTGCGAACAAGGCCCGGAGCAGCAGAAAGAAATAATCCGTCGAGCAAACAATCTGTCGGGAGGGTGAATGGGGCCGATGGCGGGGCGCCAGAGGGTGGTCGCGGTCCGGCGGACCTACAACAGGTGGGTCGCCAACCAGACTCTTGAGGATTACGCGCTGCGCTTCACCGCGCGCAAGGCGCGGCGCTGGTCGCCGTCGCGGGTCGCCAACACCGCGCTGGGCTCGATCTCCTTCCTGGCGCTGGAGGCCATCGGCGGATCGATCACGCTCGGCTACGGCTTCACCAACGCGGTGCTCGCCATCCTGGCCGGCGCCCTCCTGATCTTCGCCAGCGCGCTTCCCATCAGCTACTACGCCAGCAAATACGGCGTGGACATGGATCTGCTGACGCGCGGCGCCGGCTTCGGCTATATCGGTTCCACCATCACCTCGCTGATCTACGCCTCCTTCACCTTCATCTTCTTCGCCATCGAGGCGGCGATCATGGCGACCGCGCTGGAGATGGTGGTCGGCCTGCCGCTCGCCGCCGGCTATGTCGTCAGCTCGCTCGTGGTGATCCCGCTGGTCGCTTACGGCTTCACGGTCATCAGCCGCATCCAGCTGTGGACACAGCCGCTGTGGCTGGCGCTGCACGCCCTGCCCTTCCTGTTCATCGCGATTCAAGACGACGGTGCCTTCACCGCCTGGACCGGTTTCACCGGACGGTCCGCCGAGACGGGCGCCGGCGGTTTCGACCTGATGCTGTTCGGTGCCGCGGCGTCGGTGGTGTTCTCGCTGCTGGCGCAGATCGGCGAGCAGGTCGATTTCATCCGCTTCCTGCCCTACGACCCCGACGCCCGGGGACGCAGGAAACTGTACTGGTGGGCGGCGCTGGTGGCGGCCGGACCGGGCTGGATCGTCATCGGCACGATCAAGCTTCTGCTGGGATCCTTCCTGGTGGTGCTGGCGCTGCAGAACGCGGTGCCGCTTGAACTGGCCGCCGAGCCGACGCGGATGTACCTCGTCGCCTTCCAGTATGTGACGCCGTCGCCGCAGCTGGCGCTGGGCCTCACCGGCCTGTTCGTCGTGCTGTCGCAGTTGAAGATCAACGTCACCAACACCTATGCCGGCTCCATCGCCTGGTCGAACTTCTTCTCGCGCCTGACCCACAGCCATCCCGGCCGGGTGGTGTGGGTGGTGTTCAACGTCGTCATCGGCCTGATGCTGATGGAACTCGGCATCTACAAGACGCTGGAGCCGGTGCTGGGGCTCTATTCCAACGTCGCGGCCTCGTGGATCGGCGCTCTGGTCGCCGATCTGGTGGTGAACAAGCCGCTGGGCCTCAGTCCGCGCCATGTCGAGTTCAAGCGCGCCCACCTCTACGACATCAACCCGGTCGGCGTCGGCGCCATGCTGCTGGCGACGATCCTGTCGATGCTGGCTTTCCTCGGCGCGCTGGGGCCGACGCTGAAGGTCTGCGCGCCCTTCCTTGCCTTTGCCACCGCCTTCATCGCCGCACCCGCCATTGCCTGGGCGACGCGCGGCGAGTATTACATCGCCCGCCGTCCCTTCGACGACTGGAACGGGGAGGAGGCGATCCGCTGCCGCATCTGCCAGCATGCCTTCGAGCCGGACGACATGGCCTTCTGCCCGGTCTATGCCGGGGCGATCTGCTCGCTCTGCTGTTCGCTGGACGCACGCTGCGGCGACGGCTGCAAGCGCGACGCCCGGCTGGGCGTTCAGCTGCGCAACGCGCTGGATGCCGTGCTGCCGGCGAAGGCCGCGACGGCGCTCAAGGCGCGGTTCGGCCATTATCTGGCGGTGCTGCTGATGCTGGGGCTGGCGGTCGGCGCCGTGCTGTCGCTGGTCTATGTCGAGGTCGCGTCCGTGAACGCGGAGGCGCAGGCGCTGATCCGCAGCACGCTGTGGAAGGTCTTCTTCATCCTGATGATCGTGGCCGGCGTCGCCACCTGGCTGTTCGTGCTGGCCCGCGAAAGCCGCAAGGTGGCGCAGGAGGAAACGCGCAGGCAGACCGACCTGCTGATGCAGGAGATCGAAGCGCATGAGCGCACCGACGCCCAGCTTCAGAAGGCGAAGGAGGCGTCGGAGGCGGCGAACCTCGCCAAGAGCCGCTATCTGGTCGGCATCGGCCACGAATTCCGCACGCCCCTGAGCGCCATCTTCGGCTATTCGCAGATGCTGGAGCGCGATCCCGCCATGCCGCCGCACCGCATCGACGCCGTCCGCGTCATCCGGCGTAGCGCGGAGCATTTGTCCGGCCTGCTCGACGGGCTGCTGGACGTGTCGAAGATCGAAAGCGGCAGGCTGCAGTTGAACCGGGCGGAGGTCCGCTTCGGCGAACTGCTCGACCAGCTCGTCGGCATGTTCCGCCTTCAGGCGGAGGCCAAGGACATCGCCTTCCGCTTCGAGGCGCCTGAAGATCTGCCGCCGGTCGTCTTCACCGACGAAGGCCGCATCCGCCAGATCCTGATCAACCTGCTGTCCAACGCCATCAAATTCACCGATGTCGGCACCGTCTGCCTGCGCGTGCGCCACCGCAGCCAGATCGCCGAGTTCGAGGTGGAGGACACCGGCCCCGGCATCGTTCCCGAGGATCGCGAGCGCATCTTCCAGCCCTTCGAGCGCGGGTCGGCCGCCAACCCGATGGTGCCGGGCATGGGTCTCGGCCTGACCATCACCAAGCTGCTGACCGAGGTGATGGGCGGCGAGATCACCGTGACCAGCACCCCCGGCAAGGGCAGCCTGTTCCGGGTGCGGCTGATGATGTCGGCGGCGATGCTGTCCACCGCCGCCGCTCAGCCCGACCATCCGATCCGCGGCTATCGCGGGGCCCGTTTGAGCGTGCTGGTCACAGACGACGACCTCGCCCACCGCAACCTGCTGGCCGACCTGCTGACCGAGTTGGGCTTCACCGTGTTCAAGGCGACCGACGGTCCGAACTGCCTCGCCATGGCCGAACTGCACCGGCCGGACATCCTGCTGCTCGACATCTCGATGCCAGGCATGAACGGGCTGGACGTGGCCCGGCACCTGCGCGCCACCGGCCATGGCGACACCACCATCGTCCTGGTGTCGGCCGACACGCGGGAGGACCGCTCCGCCCCCGCTCCCGGCCAGCCGCATGACGGCTTCGTTGCCAAGCCGGTGTCCATACCGAAGCTGCTTGCCTGCATCGGCCGGCTGCGCGGCATCGAGTGGGAGTATGAGGCGGCGGCCGGCAGCGACGACGGCCCGCCGGTCTTCGTCGCGTCGGAACTGCCGCCGCAGCACCACATCGCCGAGCTGATCCATCTCGGCCGCATCGGCTATGTCCGGGGCATGCAGGCCAAGCTGGCCGAGATCGCCGCCGCCCATCCGGAACTGGATCGCTTCGTCGGCCGCATGCGCACGCTCGTCAGCAACTACGACCTGAACCAGTATATGGCCGCGCTGGAGGCGGTGTACCGCGATGACAGCCATGACGAACCCAGCCATGCCGAACCCGGCCATGACGATGAAATCCGCAACCAGACCGCGTGACGTCGTCCTCGTCGTCGACGATTCGCCCGAAGCCCTCAGCTTCCTGACCGATGCGCTGGAGGAGGCCGGCGTGACCGTTCTGGTGGCGCTGGACGGCCGCAAGGCCCTTGCCCTGCTGGAGCAGGTGACGCCCGACGTCATCCTGATGGACGCCATCATGCCGGGGCTGGACGGCTTTGAGACCTGCCGGCAGCTGAAGCGCAACAGCCAGGTCGCCCATGTTCCGGTCATCTTCATGACGGGCCTGACCGAGACCGAACATATCCTGAAGGGCTTCTCTGCCGGCGGGGTCGATTACGTCACCAAGCCCATCGTCGCCGAAACGCTGATCGCCCGCATGTACGCCCATCTCGCCAACGCCCGCGTGGCGCAGAGCACGCGGGCGGCGCTGGACGTCACCGGCAGCACCCTGCTGGCCGCCAACCACAAGGGGGAGGTGCTGTGGTGCACACCGCAGACCACCCGCATGTTGGAAGCCGCCTTCGGGGCCGATACGGGAAACGGGGTGTCGCTGCCGGAGGAGGCGCGGCGCTGGCTGGCCGAGCGGCAGGCAGGCGGATCAGGACGCAAGCCGGACAGCGTGGTGATCGCCACCGGGGCGGACGGCCGCAGCCTGCGCCTCAGCCCGGTCGGCCAGACCGGTCCCGACGAGATCCTGCTGCAATTGGTGGAGGAGAGCGGCGCCGGTGACGACGCCCTGCTGAAGGACAAGCTGTCCCTGACCGCGCGGGAGGCGGAGGTGCTGATGTGGATCGCCAACGGCAAGCCCAACCGCGACATCGCCGAGATCCTGGGCCTCAGCCCCCGCACGGTCGACAAGCACCTGGAACAGATCTACTCGAAACTGGGCGTAGAGAACCGCGCCGCCGCCGCTGCGATGGCGGTGCGCACGCTGAACGGGCGGTAGGCGTGCCGCCCCCATGAGTCCTGCCGGGAAACGCTCGGCTTTCAAACGCCGCGACGGGGAGCTCAATCCTCCGCCAGATTGCCGTAGAGCTGTTGCAGGGTCGCATTCAGCTTGCCGATCTGCGATTTCCGACATCCCGTCGAAGCTGCGGGCGAACAGCCTTTCCGTCGCGTCCTGGATGCGTTCGACCAGCGCATGGCCGGCCGGCGTCATCGTCACTTCGGTCACGCGGCCGTCGTCGGCGTTGGTGCCGGTGTCCACCAACCCTTCCGCCTTCATGCGGTAGACGATGCGGGTCATCGTCGACAGCTTGACGATGGCGTGGGTCGAGATCTCCGAGATGCTCGACGTGCCGTGCGTCTTCAGGATGAACAGCACCCGCCAGGTCGGAATGTCGGTGCCGATCCGCTTCAGCGCCGTTTCCATCTTCTGCGTGTAGATGCCCTGGACGCGGGCAAGCCAGTAGAAGGGGAATTCCTCGACCTTGAATTCGGGGTCCGACGGGATGTAGCGCCGAAGCTTCTTTGTGATGGCCATGATGCCCAATGTCTGTCCAGCGTTTGGCGAGGCCGGGACCCTGTTGTACCAATCGCCGGTTGGATTGCCAAACGCCTTGCGACGCCGCGACCGCTCACCAGCCCGGCCCGCGCTCCGCCCGCATCTTGCGGACCATGGCGTCGAAGAACTTCACGGCGAAGCCGCTGTCGCGGATCAGCATGGCGGTCAGGTCGCTGCATTTCTGGCGGACCTCGGTCGACAGCTCCACGTCCTCGCCGCGCATGCTGTCGGCCAGCGTCTGGATCTCGGCGGCGCGCTGGACCGTCCACAGCAGGAAGAAGGTCTTGGCGATGCTGGACTCACCCACCGCGATGCCGTGGTTGCGCAGCACCAGGATGTGCTTGTCCCCAAGGCTCTCCAGCATGCGGGGCTTCTCGTCGGCGAACAGGGTGATGCCCTCGAAGGTGTGGTAGCCGACGCGGCCATAGAGCTGGGCGCCGTAGAAGTCGTTGTGCGAGAAGGCCTGCTTCTTCTGCACGATCGCCGACACCTCGGTGGTGTGGGTGTGGATCACGCAATGGATGTCGGCGCGCGCCTCGTGGATGGCGCTGTGCAGGGCGAAGCCGGCGGGGTTGGCGTCATAGGGCGACGGTTCCAGCTTCTCGCCGTCCAGCCCGACCTTCAGCAGGTTGGCCGGCGTCACCTCGGTGTAGTTCAGGCCGAAGGGGTTCACCAGATAATGGTGCGCCGGCCCCGGCAGGCGGGCGGAGATGTGGTTGAAGATCGTCTCGGTCCAGCCCATGAAATCGACGAGGTGGTAGCAGTCGGCCAGCTGGCAGCGCAACGCCCACTCCTCCTCGCCGATGTGGGCGGGCTTCACGACGCTGTTGTGGCCGAGCTTCGGGGCAATGGAACTCGCGGTTGCGGTCGCAGTCATCATGGTTTGCGGTCCTCTTCGGATGGAGGTTACAGGCCCGCGGCGGCGCGCAGCGCGCTGTCGCTCTTGAAGCGGGCGAGGATGGCGATGTTGCGGGTCAGCGGCATGGACAGACCCTGCAGCTCGGCCAGTTCGATGACGGCCTCGCAGATGGCGGAGAGTTCCAGCGGCAGCCCCTTCTCGAAGTCCTGGAGCATGGAGGTCTTCACCGGCCCCATCCCGGCCCCCATCGCCAGCAGTGACGCCGGGTCCAACTCGATCCGCGCGCCATAGGCGGCGGCGGTCAGCAGCGCTTCGGACAGCATCTGGCGGGCGATGTGCGACAGCGACGGATCGCCGTAGATGTCCTGCAGCGTCGCCCCCGACACCACCGACAGCGGGTTGGAGGAAAGGTTGGCGATCACCTTGGTCCACAAGGGATCGCGCACCCGCCCGCTCGCCTGGGTGTGGATGCCGCAGGCGGTCAGCATGGCGGCGGCGCGGGCCAGCCGGTCGCTGGGGCGGTGGTCGATTTCGCCCAGGATCAGCTTCAGCGGGTTGAAGCTGCGGGCGACGCCGGGGGCCATCCGTTCCGCCGTGATGTAGGCGATGGCGCCGATCACGCGGTCGAGCGGCACCAGTTCCTTCAGCGCCCCATCGGGATCGACGGCACGGACGGCGCGGCCCTGGTGGCGCCCGCCCTCTCCCTCGAAATACCACCAGGGGATGCCGTTCACCACCGGGACGACCAGCGTGTCCGGCCCGATCATCGGCCGGGCGGCACGCACCAGCGGCAGCAGGTCCTGGGCCTTGGCGCAGAGGAACAGCAGGTCCGGCTGCCCGAGTTCCTCCGCCGGCCCGGCCGCCACCCGCACATGATGCTCGCCCTCGCGGTCGGTCAGGTGCAGCCCGTCCTGCCGGATGACATCCAGCGTCGCCCCGCGCGCCAACACGCCGACCCGGTGCCCGGCCCGCGCTATGCGCACCGCCAGCGTGGTGCCGATGGCCCCCGCCCCGGCGATCCCGACATGCCAGCGCCCGGCTTTTGAACCCTCTCGCCAGTCCGGCTCCGTCATGAGGCGAGCATTTCCTGATGCTTGCCGGCCATGCCGAGATAGGCTGCCACCACGCGCGGATCGTGGGCCAGTTGCGACGCCGGCCCCTCCATGGCGATGCGCCCCAGCTCCAGCACATAGGCGTAATCGGCGACGCGCAGGGCGGCGCGGGCGTTCTGCTCGATCAGCAGGATCGACACGCCCTTGCTGCGCAGTTCGGCGATGATGCGGAAGACCTCGCGCACGATCAGCGGCGCCAGTCCCAGCGACGGTTCGTCCAGCATCAGCAGCTTCGGCCCGCCCATGAGCGCGCGGGCCAGCGCCAGCATCTGCCGCTCGCCGCCCGACAGCGTCGCCGCCATCTGGCCGCGCCGCTCCTTCAGCCGCGGGAACAGGGCGTAGAGTTCCTCCATCGCCGCGTCCTGCTCGCGCTTCGACCGCGAATGGAAACGGAAGCCGCCGAGCCGCAGATTGTCCTCCACGCTCATGGTGGCGAACAAGGCGCGCTTTTCCGGCACGAGGCTCATGCCGCGCGCCACCATGTCCTGAATGGCTGGCGATTGCCCGTCATGGCCGAGGAAGCTGACCCGGCCGCGCGACGGCAACACGCCCATGATGGCGGACAGAAGCGTGGTCTTGCCGGCGCCGTTCGGGCCGATCACGGTGACGATCTGCCCCTCGCCGACCCGCAGGCTGGCGTTGCTCAGCGCCTCGATCTTGCCGTAGGAGACGCAGAGGTCGGTGACCTCCAGCAGCGGCGCACTCATTCGACACCTCCCAGATAGGCTTCGAGAACGGCCGGGTTGGTCTGGATCGTCTCGGGCGGTCCCTCGGCGATGCGCTCGCCGAACTCCATCACATAGACGCGGTCGACCAGCCCCATGACGAAGTCCATGTCATGTTCGACAAGCAGGATCGCCATTCCTTCCGACCGCAGCTTGACCAGCAGTTCGGCCAGCGCCTGCTTTTCGAGAAAGCGCAGGCCGGCGGCCGGTTCGTCCAGCAGCAGCAGGCAGGGATCGGCGCACAGCGCGCGGGCGATCTCCAGGATGCGCTGCTGGCCGAGCGCGAGGCTGCCCGCCTCGACATGCAGGTATTGGCCGAGCCCGACGCGGATCAGCTGGCGCCGCGCCTCGTCCAGCAGCCGCGCCTCCTCCGCCCGGTCCAGCCGCAATGCTGCGGCGGCAACGCCCTTGGAGCCGCGCAGATGGGCGCCGATGGCGACATTCTCCAGCACGGACATGGTGGGGAGCAGCTTGACGTGCTGGAAACTGCGGCTGAGGCCGGCGCCGGCCATGGCGCGGGCGGTGCGGCCGTCGATGCGCTCGCCGCGGAACAGAATCTCGCCAGAGGACGGATGGTCGACGCAGGAAAGCTGGTTGAACAGCGTGCTCTTGCCGGCGCCGTTCGGGCCGATCACCGCCAGGATCTCGCCGGCCCGCACGGTGAAGCTGATGTCGCGGTTGGCGACCAGCCCGCCGAAGCGCCGCGTCACGCCATTGGCCTCCAGCACCACCTCGCCCTTTTGCGGCATCGGCCGGCGCGGCAGCGGTTCGGCGGCGGGCAGGTCGATGCTCTCCAGCGCAGCCGGCCGATGCCGCCGCCGCTCGAAGGCCTTGGCGATCCAGCCGGCGATGCCGCCGGGCAGGCGCTGCATCAGCAGCACGATCAGCAGGCCAAAGACGATGGCTTCGAAGTTGCCGGTGCGGCCCAGCAGATGCGGCAGCAGATCCTGCAGCCATTGCTTGGCGAAGGTGACGCCGGCCGCGCCGATCACCGCACCCCAGACCTGCCCCACCCCGCCGATCAGCGCCATGAACAGGAAGTCGATGCCGGCCTGCAGGCTGAAGGGCGCCGGGCTGACGAAGCGCTGGGTGTAGGCGTAGAGCCAGCCGGCCAGCCCGGCATAAAGCGCCGCCACCAGGAAGGCGGTCATCTTGGCGCGGAAGCTGTCGACGCCCATCGATTCCGACATGCGCTGACCGCCGCGCAGCGCGCGGATGGCGCGGCCGACGCGGGAGTCCAGCAGGTTCAGCGTCGCCACCACCGCCAGCAGCAGGATCGCCCAGATCAGGTAGAACAGAGCCTCCGCCCGGTCGAAGGCGATGCCGAACAGGTTCAGCGCCGGGATGCCCGACAGGCCGGTGTGGCCGCCGAGGAACTCGAGATTGCCGAACAGGTAGAACAGCGACAGCCCCCAAGCAATGGTGCCGAGCGGCAGGTAATGCCCCGACAGCCGCAGCGTCACCGCCCCCAGCACCGTGGCGATGGCGAGCGTCAGCACCAGCCCGACCGCCAGCCCGGCCAGCGGCGACCCCGCCATCCAGGCGAGCGGCCCCGGCAGCTCGGCGGCGGACACCGTGGCGAGATAAGCGGTGGCGTAGGCGCTGACGCCGATGAAGGCCGCCTGTCCGAAGCTGGTCATCCCGGCGACGCCGGTCAGCAGGACGAGGCCCAGCGTCGCCAGCGCGAAGATGCCGATGTTGTTGGCCAGCGTGACCTGATAGGTCGGCAGAACCAGCGGGGAGACCGCCAGCACCGGCAGCAGCGCCAACAGGATCCAGGCGGACGGCGACAGTCTGGGCATCGACAGGGTCGGCTTTTCTGCGGGAGTCTTGGAAAGCACGCCGGGCTTCATTCGTCGTCCTCCGCGCCATGGTGGGAGAGGGAGCGCCAGACCAGCACCGGAAGGATCAGCGTGAAGACGATCACCTCCTTGTAGCTGCTGGCCCAGAAGGTGGAGAAGGATTCGGCCTGCCCGATCAGCAGGGCGCCAAGCGCGGCGACCGGGTAGCTCGCCAGACCGCCGATGATCGCGCCGACGAAGCCCTTCAGGCTGATGATGAAGCCGCTGTCGTAATAGATCGTGGTGATCGGCGCGATCAGGATGCCGGACAGGCTGCCGATCAGCGCCGCCAGCGCGAAGCTGGCCTTGCCCGCCAGTTCCGGCGAGATGCCGACCAGTTCGGCCCCCAGCCGGTTGACCGCGGCGGCGCGCAGCGCCTTGCCGTACAGGCTGCGCTCGAAGAACAGGTAGAGCCCCAGGATCAGCGCCAGCGACACGGCCACCACCCAGATGGTCTGGCTGTTCAGCATCACCATGCCGAGCCTCAGGCCGCCGTCGGAGAAGGGCTCCGTCCGCGCTCCCTCCGGCCCGAACATCAGCAGGCCGACGCCGACCAGCACGACATGCACGGCGATGGACACGATCAGCAGCACCAGCGGGTGCGCCGCGGCGATCGGCTGGTAGAAGACGCGGTAGAGCGCCAGCCCCAGCGGCACGATCAGCGCCATCGTCACCAGCGCCTGCAGCGCGACGCCGGCCTCGGCCAGCGGCAGCAGCGTCGTCAGCGCTGTCAGCCCCGCGGCATAGGCGAGGCCCAGCACCGGCCCGCGCCGAACCGCGATGCGGCCGTCGCGCCGCCATGCGGCATGGCTGTCCATGACCAGGGCGGCGGTAGACAGCGCCAGCAGCAGCCAGCCCAGCCGGACCGGGGTTCCGCCCTGCATTGCCGCCATGGTCAGGGCGGCGAAGGCGACGAATTCGCCCTGTGGAATCAGAAGGATTCGGGTCACCGTGAAGACCAGCAGGATCGACAGCGCCAACAGCGCATAGATGGCGCCGTTGGTGATCCCGTCCTGGCCCAGCAGCATGACGATCTGGAGATTCATGACCGGTATCCCTTCGCTCCGGCGGCGGCCCGGAAAATGGATTCTGGGTCGCCGCCGCCGGATCACTTCACGAGGTCATTTCACGGGCAGTGCGTCACACGGCTCACTTCACCAGCGTCCATTTGCCGCCGGACACGGTGATCAGCTCGCGGCCGCGCTCGTCGAAGCCGCTGTGGTCGGCGGCGGTCAGGTTGTAGACGCCCTGCGTCGCCGGCAGCTCCTTCACCTGTTCCAGCGCGTCGCGCAGCGCGCTACGGAAGGCGGCGGATCCCGGCTCCCCGCCCTTCAGGGCGACGGGGATGGCGCGCTCCAGCAGCAGGCCGGCGTCATAGACGTTGGCGCCGAAGGTGGCGGGCTTGGAGCCGTTCTGCTTCTCGTAGGCGGCGACATAGTCGGCGGCGATCTTCTTCGACGGATGGCTGTCCGACACCTGGTCCAGCACCAGCATCAGGCTGGCGGCCAGGATCGTGCCCTCCACCTTCTTGCCGCCGAGCTTCAGGAAGTCGGGCAGCGCCGCACCATGCGTCTGATAGATTTTGCCGCGATATCCCTGGTCGAACAGCGTCGTCTGCGGCAGCACCGAGGAACTGCCGGGGGCGGCGATCAGCACCGCGTCGGGCGAGGCCGACAGGATCTTCAGACCCTGCGCGGTCAGCGAGGTGTCCTGCCGCTGGAAGCGCTCGCTCGCCAGCAGCTTGATGCCGCGCTTGGCCGCACCCTCGCCGAACACCTTCTGCCAGTTGTCGCCATAGGGATCGGCGGTGCCGATGAAGCCGACCGACTTGATGCCGGCCTTCGCCATGTGCTCCAGCAGCGCCTCGGCGATCAGGTCGTCGTTCTGAGTGGTCTTGAACACCCATTTCTTCTGCTCGGTCATCGGCAGAACCACGGCGGCGGTGCCGACCGGGGCCAGCATCGGCACACCGGCCTCGGCCGCGAACTGGATCACGCCCATTGCGTTGGGCGAGCCGGACGGGCCGATGATGGCGTCCACCTTCTCCTCGGTGATCAGCTTCTTGAAGGCGGCGACGGTGGCCGTCGGGTCGCTGCCGTCATCGAGCGTGATGTACTGCACCGTCTGGCCGCCGACACTGGCCGGCAGCAGCGGCACGCTGTTCTTCTGCGGAATGCCGACCAGCGCGATGGGGCCGGTCGAGGAGGTCACCACGCCGACCTTCACCTGCGCATCGGCCGGCAGGGCGGCGCCCACCGCGAATGCCCCGAACAGCAGCGAAACCGCCAGTTTCTTTGCAATCACCACACCCTCCATTTCGTGTTGCCGCCATTTCGTGTTGCCGTCTGTCCAGGTCCGACAGGCTTTTCTCCGCCGGACCCGCCGGGCCGGTGCGGCCGGTTCCCGAAGGAGCCCCCTGCCGCCCAACCTCTTGTTCTGCTGAAAGGAACAAAGCAAAGACCGCGCCAATGAAAGCGGCAGCGCCGCCGCTCAATCACCCAATACAGCGACAATAGAAGACGCGAACATTTAACGAGGATCCCGCCGGTACGAAGACCGGAAGGACACGAGAAAGCAAAGACGCTTCCGCATCACGCCGGCCAATATTGCCCGGCAGCTTCGTTCTTCGGGAGTTCGATGGCGGCGACACCACGCACCACCGATGAAATCCTGTGGTGGTCACGTCTGGTGCCGGTCGCTCTTGCCGTCCATTAAGCCAGAGTTCCGTGAATCCGCAATCGAATTTTCAAGAAAAACTGCCCATTTTTTGGCACTCGAATGCATGCTTTGCAGGCGAACTCCCACCAAGCGCGCCGATCAGGTACTTTGGAATGAGGCCGTATCCGGAAAGTACGAAGGTCCTGGAAAATTCTTTTTTATCAGAATGATGAATACTAGCAGGCCTCGATCTCGTTCCGCTTCTCCGCCCGCGTCGCCGCCAAAGCACTGCTCGGATTTTGTGCTTCGCTGCCAAAAATTATTTTTCCAAAGTCAATTGACTATTCACGTTTCTCGCCATTAGGCTTCGGTCATCCCATCCACCCCGAACGGCTCCGATCCCGGCGGCGTATGATAAGCCCGGTGTCGTGTGGGTACTCGGGGAGTCCGGTTCGACCGGGGAAGGCATTGCCCATGACAATCTTCGTTCAATCGCTCGACCTCGCCGGCGACGCCACCCACCGCGACGCGGCGCCCACGGTGGCGATCAAGGACAGCATCGACATCGCCGGAACGCCGACACGCGCCGGCAGCCGGTCTCTGGACGACGCTCCGCCGGCCGCGGAAAACGCTGAAATCGTGGGCAATCTGCTCGCCGCCGGCTGGCGGATCACCGGCAAGACCACGATGCACGAGCTGGCCTTCGGTACCACCGGCATCAACCGCTGGGCCGGCACCGCACCGAACCCGAAATACCCCGACTTCGTGCCTGGCGGTTCGTCCAGCGGGTCGGCCGCCGCGGTCACCGCGGGATTGGCCGATGCCGCCATCGGCACCGACACCGGCGGTTCCGTACGCATCCCCGCCGCCTGCTGCGGCGTGTTCGGGCTGAAGCCGACCTTCGGGCGGGTCAGCCGCCGCGGCGTGATGCCGGCCCGGAGCACGCTGGACTGCGTCGGCCCCTTCGCCCCGGATATGGACCGGCTGATCGCCTGCATGGCGGGCATCGATCCGACCTTCGGACCGCTGCCGCCCATTGATGGCGTAGCCATCGGCCTGCTGGAAACCGACGCCGACGACGCCATCGCCGCCGCCGTGCGGGCCACGGTCGAAGCCGCCGGTCTCCCGGTGGAATCCTTCGCCCTGACCGGCATGCACGCCGCCTTCGAGGCCGGGCTTTCGGTCATCAATGTCGAAACCTGGGCGGCCTGCGCGGCACTGGTGGAAACCGGTCTGGTCGGCGAGGACGTGGCGGTCCGCCTGCGCAATGCCGCCCGCACCACGGCGGAGGATCTGGCCCGCGCAGAGGCGGTGCGCGACGCCTTCACCGCGGAGGTCGATGCGCTGCTGTCACGGGTGGCGGTCATCGCGCTGCCGACCATGGCCGGCCCGCCGCCGCTGGTGGCGGATGCCGGCGACACCAGCCGGCTGGTCCGCATGACCACGCTGGTCCGCCCCTTCAACCTGTCCGGCCACCCGGCCATCGCCATCCCGCTCGCCCCCGTCGGCGGCGCACCGGCCAGCCTGCAGCTGGTCGCCGCCAAGGGCGCGGACGAGTTGCTGTGCGCGGTCGCGGCCTACATCGCCGAGCGATTGCCCGGTCCAACCTGAGCCTCTTCAGCCCCCCATTCCCCGATGCCATGGATGGAGCCGCTCTCCGAATGCGGACGCGCGCCTTCCCTCCATCACCCGCTATGGAGATCCCCATGTTGGTGACTCTGCCCGCGCAGACACAGGACGGCGGCCGGAGCTTCGACGACGCTCTGCTTGCGGAGCTTCTGACCGAGATCCGCGGCCGACGCGCCGAATTCGAACAGCAACAGTTCATCTCCCAGGACATCGTCGAACGCTACCGCGCGCTCGGTGTCTACCGCGCGCTGGTCGCCCGGCGCTTCGGCGGTGACGAACGCTCCCCGGCTGAGTTCTGCCGGCTGGTGGAGCGCATCGCCGAGGCCGACGGATCGGCCGGCTGGGTCGCCAGCTTCGGCATCGGGGCGGTCTATCTGTCGGCCCTGCGCTCGACACGTTGCGCAGCCTCTATGCCCGCGGACCAGACCTCGTTTTCGCCGGCGGCATCTTCCCGCCGCAGCCGGCGGTCTTCGTCGATGGCGGCCTGAAGGTGAAGGGCCGGTGGAGTTGGGCCAGCGGCTGCATGGGCGCCGACATCGTCGGCGTCGGCATCGCGCCGAAGAACAGCGACGGCACCGGCGGTCTGCCGCGCATGGCGGTGATGCCGCGTAGCGCCGTCACGATCGAACGCAACTGGGATGTCGTCGGACTGCTCGGCACCGGCAGCCACGATCTCGTGGTCGACGACGTGGTGGTGCCGGAGGAATGGACCTTCGTACGCGGCGGCAAATCGGCGCTGGACGAACCGCTCTACCGCTATCCCACGCTGGCCTTCGCGGCGCAGGTTCTGTCCGTCGTCTCGCTCGGCATCGCCCGCGCCGCTTTGGACGAACTCCGCTCCATGGGCTCCCGAACGTCGGTCACCGGCGCTCCGAAGCTGGGCGAGCGCGTCGCCTCGCAGCTGGAGACCGCGAGGCTGGAGGCAGAGCTGCGCGCCGCCCGCTCCTGGTTCTACGACGCCATCGACGAGGTGTGGCAATGCCTGCTGGCCGGCGACGATCCGGCGCCGGAACAGGTCAGCATGCTGCGCCTGTCGGCCACCCACGCCACCCGCACCGCCGCCGACGTGACGCGCCGGGCGCAGATGCTGACCGGCATGGCCGGCGTCTATGAGCGCTGCCCGATCGCGCGGCAGGTCCGCGACGTCCAGATGATCACCCAGCACGCCTTCCTCGGCGACGTCACCTACCAGAACGCCGGCGCCATGCTGTTCGGCCTGTCCCCCCTGCCCGGCTATCTCTGACCCCCACCCCGGAGACCTTCCATGAGCGACAAGAAGCCCCTGCGCGTTCTGTTCTGCATCGGCGTCAACCAGAACTTCTTCGACGCGACGGCGGAGGAGGCCAAGCAGGTCTGGGGCGCCTTCTCCGCCATGATGCGCGGCATCGGCGAGCTGCCGGGCGTCACGGTGCTGGGCAACATGGACGACGACCGGATCATGGTCGGCCCCTCCACCAACTGGCCCTGGACCACCTATGTGCTGGCCGACGTGCCGGACATCGAGACGGTGACCGCCGCCTGCAACCTGTTCCGCGTCACGCCCGTCGGCGACGGCACCTTCAAGCTGTGGAAATACTGCCGCGTCGAGACCCGCGTCGGCCGCGAGCTGGTGATCCCGCAATGACCGCAACCCTCCCAGCCGATTCCGGTGTACTGGCCGCACGCCTCGCCCGCTTCGAGGCGGAGGCCGCCGTCCGCGCCTGCATGGTCCGCTACATGGCGCTGTGCGACGCACTGACCCCGGCGACGCCGCTGGACGAGCTTGCCGGCCTGTTCACGCGCGACGCGGTGTGGGAGGGCATCGGCGAAAAATACGCGAAGACCTTCGGCCGGATCACCGGCCGCGCGGCCCTGCGGGAGATGTTCGCCGGATACATGGTCGAACCCTCCCACTTCGCGCTGAACGTCCATTTCCTGACCTCCGAGCTGATCCGGACAACAGGTCCGGACACGGCGGAGGGCTGCTGGATCATGCTGCAGACATCCACCTTCGCCGCCGGCGGATCGCACCTGAACGCCGCCCGGCTGGCGGTGGACTTCCGCCTGGAGGAGGGCGCCTGGCGCATGAGCCATTTCCGCACCGAAAACCTGTTCAGCCGCCCGGTCGACAGCTGGAACCGCCCCGACCCGGTTCCGGTCCCGGAGTAATCCCCCTTCTCCGCCCCCAAGACGGAAAGACCATAGCCATGGCTATCGATCTCAAAGCCCCGCCGACTGCAAGCCGCGACCTTGCCGACCTCGTCCGCGCCGACCGCGCCCACACCTCTCTCTACACCGACCCCGCGATCTTCGAGCAGGAGATGGACCGCATCTTCGCCAACTGCTGGGTCTGGGTCGCCCATGTCAGCGAAGTGAAGGAGGCGGGCGACTACAAGTCCACCTATGTCGGCCGCCAGCCGGTGGTGGTGGTGCGCGACCGCAAGCAGAAGATCCATGTCCTGCTGAACCGCTGCCGCCACCGCGCCGCCACGGTCTGCGAGGAGAAGAAGGGCCGGACCAACAGTTTCGTCTGCCCCTACCACGGCTGGAGCTACGGCCTGGACGGCAGTTTGCGCGGCGTGCCGCACCCGGAAAGCTATGGCCAATGCCTCGACAAGGGCGAATATCCGCTGAAGAGCCTGCGGGTCGAGGAATATGCCGGCATGGTCTTCGCGACCTTCCGCGAGGACATCGAACCTTTGGCCGACTGGCTCGGCCCGGCGAAGAAGTGGATGGACCTGTTCATGAAGCAGGGCGGCGGCTACCCGATCAAGGTGGCCGGCGAGCACCGCTTCCGCTTCCCCGGCAACTGGAAGATTCAGCTGGAGAACACCACCGACGGCTATCACTTCCCGGTCGTCCACAAATCCTTCCTGTCCTCGGTCGACGAGCAGACCGAACGCATGCTGGACTTCGTCAACGGCCCCGGCTTCGTCGAGGATCTCGGCAACGGCCACAGCGTCATGGTGATGATCCCCGAGTTGGTGGATCTGGAGGAAAACCTCGACGCCCCCATCCCGCCCGCTTCGAGGAACTGGCCGGGGAACTGCGCAAGGAGGGGCATGACGAGGCCAAGGTGCGCCGCATCGTCCGCGCCGTCGGCGGGTCGGGCTTCAACCTGAACCTGTTCCCCAACATCGCCTGTTCGATGGCCTTCTTCCGCGTGCTTCGCCCGGTGTCGGTGAACGAGACGGAGATCCACCACGCCGTCATCACCATGGATGGCGGCCCCGCCGCCGCCAACCGCGCCCGCCTTCGCCTGCACGAGCATTTCCAGGGTCCGATGGGCTTCGGCACCCCGGATGACTCCGAAGCGTGGGAGCGGGTGCAGAAGGGCGCCCAGGCCGGCACCGATTTGTGGATCCTGCTGAACCGCGGCCTGCCCGGCGAGCGCATCACCGAAGACGGCCGCGCCGGCGACGTCAGCGCCGAGACCGGCATGCGCGCCGCCTACCAGCAGTGGAAGAAGCTGATGACGGCGTGAGGGAAGCGCGGGGGGTGAATTGCCCCCACCCTAACCCTCCCCCGCTCTCGGCCGACCGAAGGTCGGTCCGATCGCGGGGGAGGGAACTGCCGCCACTCTCCCACATCAGCACCTACTCCCTCCCCCGCCCAGCGGGGGAGGGTCGGGGTGGGGGCATCACTGCCACCCCCTGACACCCCCCGGAGACACCACCCATGAACACCCAACTCCTCACCGAGGTCAGCGCCTTCCTCTGGCAGGAGGCCGACATGCTCGACCACCGCGAGTATCAGGACTGGCTGGCGCAATGGACCGCCGACGGCCTCTACATCGTGCCGATCGACCCCGACGCAACCGACCTCGCCGACCGGCTGAACTACGCCTATGACGACGCCGACATGCGGGCCAAGCGCGTCGCCCGCCTGACCAGCGGCGAATCCGTCTCCACCCAGCCGGCCTCGCGCACCGTGCGCTCGCTGTCGCGCTTCCGCGTCCTGGCCGACGACGGCGCCGCCATCACCGTGCGCGCCGCCCAGCATCTGCGCGAGTTCCGCAAGGAGACGCTGCGCGACTACACCGCCGACGTCACCTACGAGCTGGCCCGCAGCGGCGACGGCTTCCGGCTGAAGAGCAAGATCGTCCGGCTGGTGAACTCCACCGACGCGCTGCACAGCATCGGCTACATCCTCTGACAGGAGCCCACGGGATGGCACAGGTCGCACTCGTCACCGGCGCGGCCCAGGGATTGGGCCGGGTCATCGCCGATCAGTTCCTCATCGCCGGCTACCGCGTCGTCCTGACCGACGTCGCCGAGGACGCGGTGAATGATGCGGCGGCAGCCCTCGACCCGTCGGGCGAGGCGGTTCTTCCGCTGGTGCTCGACGTCACCCGCAAGGCGGATTTCACCGCGGCGCTCGACGCCGTGCTGGCCCGCTGGGGGGCGCTGCATGTGGCAGTCAACAACGCGGCGATGACGCCGATGACCCCGGTCATGCAGATCACGCCGGAGGAATTCGACGCGGTGCTGACCGTCAATCTGCGCGGCACCTTCCTCGGCTGTCAGGTCTTCGGCGCGCATCAGGCGAAGGTCGGTTATGGCCGCATCGTCAACATCGCCTCGCTGGCCGGGCAGAATGGCGGCACGGCGTCGGGCGCACATTACGCCTCCTCCAAGGCCGGCATCCTGACGCTGACCAAGATCTTCGCCCGCGAACTGGCAGCCTCCAACGTCACCGTCAACGCCATCGCACCCGGCCCGATGGAGCTTCCCTCCGTCCGCGCGTCGGTCCCGCCGGAGCGGCTGGAAACGCTGATCGGCATGATCCCGGTGAAACGGCTGGGCAACCCGGCCTTCGTCGCCCGGATGGCGGTGGAGCTGGCATCGCCGGATGCGGATTTCACCACCGGTGCGGCCTGGGACATCAACGGCGGCATCTTCATGCGCTGAGGAAAGACGGTCATGACGACGCAAGACACGCTGACGCTGACGGTGGCCCGCCGCCGGGTCGAAGGGAACGGGGTGCTACTGCTCGACCTCATCGACAGGACCGGCAACGCGCTGCCGCCCTTCGAGGCCGGGGCGCATGTCGACCTGCATCTGGCGCCGGGGCTGGTCCGGCAATATTCGCTGTGCGGCGACCCGGCCGACCGCAGCCGCTACCGGCTGGGATCCTGCGCGATCCCGCTTCCCGCGGCGGCTCGGTCGCGGCGCATGACCGGCTGCAGGAGGGGACGGAGGTCGCGGTCGGGCTGCCGCGCAACCTGTTCCCGCTGGCGGCCGATGCCGCCCATTCCATCCTGATCGGCGGCGGCATCGGCATCACCCCGATGATCGCCATGGCCCATGCCCTGGCGGCGGCGGGCGGCAGTTTCGAACTGCATTACTGCGGCCGCAGCCGCGACGCCTGCGCCTTCCTGGGCGAGCTGGCCGAAGCCGCGTTCCGCGACCGCACCGCTCTGCATCTGGACGACGGCCAGCCCGGCCAGCGCCTCGACCTGCCCGCCCTGCTCGGCAGCGCGCCCGCCGGCACGCACCTCTATGTCTGCGGCCCGACCGGCTTCATGGACTGGGTGATCGGCGAGGCGATGCGCCTCGGCCTGCCCGCCGACCGCATCCACCGCGAATACTTCCAGGCGGAGGTCGCCACCGGCGGCGGCGCCTTCGAGGTGGTGGCGAAGCGCAGCGGCAAGTCCGTGCGGGTGGCGGAGGACGAGACCATCGTCCAGGCGCTCGGCCGCATCGGCATCAAGGTGCAGATGTCCTGCGAACAGGGCGTCTGCGGCACCTGCCTGTGCACCGTGCTGGAAGGCACGCCGGACCACCGCGACGTCTTCCTGACCGACGAGGAGAAGGCCGACAACGACCAGATCCTGCTCTGCTGTTCGCGCGCCCGCACCGACACCCTCGTCCTCGACATCTGAGACTTTAAGGACTTCCCCAATGGTTGAGGTTTCCCGCTTCCGCAACGGCATGTCGATGCTGACCGGTGCCGTGAACATCATCACCACCGCCGGTCCCGGCGGCCGGGCCGGCTTCACCGCCACCGCAGTGTGCAGCGTGACCGACCAGCCGCCGACCCTGCTGGTCTGCCTGAACCAGTCCTCCTTCGTGCATCGGGCCTTCACGGAGAACGGCGTGCTGTGCGTCAACCCGCTTTGCGGCGAGCAGCAGTCTTTGTCGGAGGTCTTTTCCAACCGCAGCCTGTCGGCCGACGAACGCTTCTCCCATGCCGACTGGACCAGCCTGGAGACCGGCAGCCCGGCGCTGGCCGGCGCGCTGGTCAATTTCGACTGCCGCATCGTCGACACCCACAGCGTCGGCACCCACAGCGTCTTCTACTGTCAGGTCGTCGATATCCGCCAGCGCGAAGCAAGCGGCAATGATCGTCTCGGCCTCGTCTACTTCAACCGCGCCTACCACCGGCTGGGCGACGCCTCGCGCGCGCTGCCCTGATCCTCACCACCCAGATCGGGGAGACCGACCCAGCATGGACGCCATCCGCATCATCAAGGACGAGCATTTCGCCATCGCCGCGGTGCTGCACGCCCTGCGCCACCAGATCCGCGCCATCCGCGGCGGGGCATCCCCCGACTTCCCCCTGCTGCGCGCCATCCTCGACTACATCGTCAGCTATCCCGATCACTGGCACCATCCGAAGGAGGACCGCTTCCTCTTCGCCGCGGTCCGCCGCCGCGCGCCGGAAGCCGAAGCCCTGCTGGGCAAGCTGGAACGCGAGCACGCGCTGGGCTATCCGATGATCGAGACGCTGAAGCGCCAGCTGGTCTGTTTCGAGGCCGACGACGACGGCGCGGCGGAGGATTTCTTCGCCACGGCCGAACGCTATGCCACGCTGGAATACGCCCATCTCCAGACAGAGGAAGAGCAGCTTCTCCCCCTGGCCGAACGGGTCCTGACGGAGGAGGATTGGCGGGAGATCGACGCCGCCTTCCGCGAGAACGACAACCCGCTGTTCGGCATCAAGCCGAAGGAGGAGGCGGAGCGGCTCTACCAGCGCATTCTGGAACTGGCCCCGCCGCCGATCGGCTATGGGCGCCAGGACGGTTAGACTGGAATTTGAACTGGCGACCTCATCCGGTGGCCGATGGTGTGCAAACGGGCGATTGTCCGCGCGTCCGGCGTTCGCCGGCGATCTCGCGCAGGACCGCCTGCACCGTCGTCATGGCGGGGTTGGCGTTTCTCGGGCGCCAGACCGCGTGCAGTTCCACGATCGGATGCGCATCGCCCGCAAGCGGCCGCAGTACCACCCCCTGGAAGCCCAGATTGAGCGCCGCGCGCGGCACCAGCGCCAGCCCGATGCCCGCCTTCACCAGCCCCAGGATCGTGTGGATCTGGCTGATGTGCTGCGCATAGCGCGGGCGGACCCCGGCGCTGGTGAAGAGGGTGGCGAGCAGGTCGTAGAAGTAACGCGCCTCGTAGGGCGAATAGGCCACCATCGGCTGGTGGTCGAGGTCGGTGATCGAAACCTCCGGAAGCGTAGCCAGAGGATGGCCTTCCGGGGCGGCAAGAACCAGTGGTTCGCGCACCACGCACAGCGAGTCGACTTCACGACGGTTGTAGGACGGACGAATCAGGCCGATGTCGATCCGCCCGGCCGTCAGCGAGTCCAGTTGGTCGGCCGACATCATCTCCTTCAGATCCAGATCGATTCCCGGCGCCGTCTCCCGCAGCGTCTGGATCAGCCGCGGCAGGAATTCATATCCGGAGGCCGCGGTGAAGCCGAGCGTCACCGTGCCCTCCTCGCCGATCGCCGTCCGCCGGGCGGCCAGGGCGGCGCCCTCCGCCAACCGAAGAAGCCGACGCGCTTCCGGCAGGAAGTTATGCCCCGCCCGCGTCAAGGTGACGGACCGGCTGGTGCGGTCCAGAAGGCGGACATCCAGCGCATGTTCCAGCAGCTGTATCTGACGGCTGAGCGGCGACTGCGTGAGATTCAGACGCGCAACGGCGCGGCCGAAATGCAGTTCCTCGGCAACCGCGACGAAGCATCGGAGATGGCTGAGCTCGAACATCGATCCAAAAATGGCATCGATCGATGCGCAGAACAACTCATTAAGCAACAACCATCCGTATAACATACCATCCACGCTGCGAACAAAAATGTGCCGCCGACCACAGGCACGACACGCGCGAATCCGCCAAGTGGAGGAAATGCCGATGAAGTTTCGTCGTCTGGGGGCGGCCGTCGCCGCCCTGGCGTTGTGCGGCGCCATCATTCCCACCCTCGTGCAGGCACAGTCGTTCGACCGCCCGGTGCGCATCGTCGTCCCCTTCGCCCCCGGCGGCACGTCCGACATTCTCGCCCGCCTGATCGGCCCCAAGCTGTCCGAAGCGGTCGGCCAGCCGGTGGTGGTGGAGAACAAGCCGGGTGCCGCGGGCAACATCGGCGCCGATGCCGTGGCCAAGGCCCGGCCTGACGGCCACACGCTTCTGCTGATGGACATCGGCTCGCTGGCAGTCGCCCCCAGACTGTTCCCGGACCTGTCCTACGATGTGCAGAAGGATCTGGCTCCGGTCGGCATGGTGATGTTCGGCCCCTATGTGCTGGCGGTCCATCCCTCCGTGCCGGCCAAGACCATTCCCGAACTGGTCGCCTATGCCAAGGCCAACCCAGGCAAGCTGGCCGTCGCCAATTCCGGCGTCGGCGCGCTCAACCACATCACGTCCGTCGCCCTTGCCCGCGATCTGGGCATCGACTGGAAGGCCGTGCCCTACAAGGGCGGTGCGGCGGCGTCGCGCGCGCTCGTGTCCGGCGAATGCACAGTCATCATCAACGGCGCCACGGCAACCCTGCCCTTCGTGATATCCAAGCAGCTCGTCGGCATCGCCGTCACTGGCGACGGCCGGCTGCCCACCCTGCCGGACGCGCAGACCTTCAAGGAGGCCGGGCTCCCGCTGGCCGATGCCGGGACGTGGCAGGCCATCCTGACCACCGGCAAGACGCCGCCGGAGGTGATCGCAAGGCTGAACGCCGAGCTTCAGAAGATCCTGGCCATGCCGGAGATCAGGGAAAGGGTCGCGGAACAGGGCGGCATGGTGCGCCCCGGCACGCCGGACGAGGTGAAGGCGTGGCTCGCCACCAACATCGAGTCCTGGGGGCGGCATCGTCCGCGCCGCCGAGATCAAGACCAACTGACCAGCTTCCCCGGACATTCGCCATGCCCCAATTCGACATGTCCCAGCGCCGGCCGGCGGGGCAGCGGCTCGACTGGCCCGACCTTCTGTTCGGCGTTTTCCTGATCGCGATGTCGGCAGGCGCCTTCGCCGCGACATCAAGGCTCTCCGGCGGCTCCGCGGCCGATATGGGGCCCGGCTACGTGCCGCGCGCCATCGCGCTGATCCTGCTCGGCTTCGGCCTGTTCTTCGCCGGCCGCGGGCTGGCACGGGGACATGCCGGTATCGAGCGGGTGCAGGCGCGGCCGATGCTGGGAATCGCCGTCGCCGTCGGGGCCTTCGCGCTCCTGATCGAGGACGCCGGTCTGGTGGCGGCCTCCTTCTCGGCGGTCCTGCTGGCCGCCGCCGCCAGCCGCGAAAGCCGCCTGTTCGAAGTCGTCCTGTTCGGCCTGTGCGTCACCGCCGGGGCGGTCCTTCTGTTCGTGAAGGCCCTCGCCCTGCCGGTGCCCATCTGGCCCTGGTCCCTCTAGCTCTGGAAGGCGCGCCATGGAGTTGTTCGACAATCTCCTGCTCGGCCTGTCCACGGCCCTGCAATTCAACAACCTGCTCTATTGCCTGATCGGCGTCGTCATCGGCACGGCTATCGGCGTTCTGCCCGGCATCGGTCCTATCCCGACGGTGGCCCTGCTGCTGCCCTTCACCTTCGGACTGCCGCCGGAATCGGCACTGATCATGCTCGCCGGCATCTTCTACGGCGCGCAGTATGGCGGTTCCACCACGGCCATCCTGGTGAATGTGCCGGGAGAGACGTCCTCGGTCGTCACCTGCCTGGACGGGCACGCCATGGCCCGCCAGGGGCGGGCGGGTCCGGCGCTGGCGATCGCCGCCGTGTCGTCCTTCTTCGCGGGCACCGTCGCGACCATCGTCATCGCACTGCTCAGCCTGCCGCTGGCAGCATTGGCGCTGAAATTCACCGCGGTGGAGTATTTCAGCCTGCTGGTCCTCGGCCTGCTCGCCGCCGTCATTCTGGCCCATGGTTCGGTGTCGAAGTCGCTGGCGATGGTGTTCCTCGGGCTGCTGCTGGGAACCATCGGGATCGACGTGAATTCCGGTGCCGCCCGCATGACCTTCGGCATCCCGGCCCTGTCCGACGGGCTCGATTTCGTTCCGGTGGCGATGGGCATGTTCGGGTTGGCCGAGATCATGGCCAACCTGGAGCGCAACGAGGTCCGGCAGGTGGTCAGCCAGAAGCTGCGCGACCTCGTGCCGACGCGGACCGACCTCAAGGCGGCCTTCCCCGCGATGGTTCGCGGCACCGCCATCGGCTCGGCGCTGGGCGTGCTGCCGGGCGGGGGTGCGGCCTTGCCGCCCTTCACCGCCTATGCCCTGGAGAAGAAGATCGCCCGCGATCCCCAGCGCTTCGGCAAGGGCGCCATCGAAGGCGTCGCCGGGCCGGAGGCGGCCAACAACGCCGGGGCGCAGACCAGCTTCATCCCGCTGCTGACCCTCGGCATTCCCGCCAACGCGCTGATGGCGCTGATGACGCTGATGATCGGTGCCTTGATGATGCAGGGCATCCAGCCCGACCCGCAGGTGATGACCGAACAGCCGGCCCTGGTCTGGGGCGTCATCGCCAGCATGTGGACCGGCAACCTGATGCTGCTGATCATCAACCTGCCGCTGGTCGGGCTGTGGGTCTCGATGCTGAAGATCCCCTACCGCCTGCTGTTCCCGGCCATCGTCCTGTTCTGCTGCATCGGCACCTACGGCATCTCCAACAGCGTCTTCAATGTCTGGCTCATGCTGGGCTGCGCCGTGGTCGGCTACTTCTTCATCAAGGTGGGGGTGGAGCCCGCGCCGCTGCTGCTCGGCCTCGTGCTCGGCCCGCAGCTGGAGGAGAATTTCCGCCGCGCCATGCAGCTGTCCGACGCCGACCCGTCGGTCTTCCTCACCCGCCCGATCAGCGCCGTCCTGCTCGCCGTCGTCGCGGTCCTGCTGCTCGCCATGCTGTCTCCCGCCGTCCTGCGCAAACGCCACCGAAGCGCTGGCGGAATAGGTAGGCAAACCCGTCAACCTCCATCGACCTCAACCCCCATCGACCTCAACCCCCATCGACCTCAACCCCCATCGAAAGGCACGCCGTCCCGTGGACCTCCGCACCAATTCCTTCAAGCGCGCCATCCAGGCAGGCCGCAAGCAGATCGGTTTCTGGAACAGCATGGCGAGCCCCACCGCCACCGAGATCCTGGCCGGTTCCGGCTTCGACTGGCTGCTGCTCGACGCCGAACACGCGCCGAACGACGTGCCGGGCATCCTGGCCCAGCTGCAGGCGATGATGGAGAACGCAACGCATCCGGTCGTCCGCATTCCGGACAACGATCCGATCGTCATCAAGCGCCCATCTCGATATCGGCGTGCAGTCCTTCCTGATCCCGATGATGGAGACGGTCGAGGAGGCCGAGACCGCGGTCGCCGCCACGCGCTTTCCCCCGACGGCATCCGCGGCTTCGCCGGGGCCAGCCGGGCCTCGCGCTTCGGCCGGGTGAAGGACTATCACCGCCGCGCCCACGAGGAAATCTGCATCCTTGTGCAGATCGAGACGCGCAAGGGCCTGGACAATCTGGAGGCCATCGCCGCGGTGCCGGGCATCGACGGGTTGTTCATCGGTCCGGGCGACCTGTCGTCCGACCTCGGCCATCTCGGCGACCAGGGCAACCCGGAGATCGTCGAGCTGATCGAGAAGACCATCGGCCGGATCGTCGCCGCCGGCAGCCGGGCCGGCATCCTCACCGCCGACGAGACGCTGGCACGCCGTTACATGGCCGCCGGCTGCGTCTACACCGCCGTCGCATCGACACCGGCCTGCTCGCCCGCACCACAGAGGCGATCGCAAGGAAAGTTCAGGGACTGAGGATCGCCCGTTCCCGAATGTCGGACACAACCGGCACGTCAAGGCGGTAACCACCAAACAAAGCAGGCAGATACAGACAACAAAACAGGGAGGACTCATGAAGACCTTGCCGTTTCTGACATGGCCGCGCTCGCCGCGATGCTGTCCATGCCGGCCTTCACCGAATATCCGGACAAGGCGCTGACGATGATCGTGCCCTTCCCGCCGGGGGGCGCGTCGGACACCGCGGCACGGCTGATCGGACCGAAGCTCACCGAAGCTCTCGGCCAGCCGGTCGTCATCGAGAACCGGTCCGGCGCCAACGGTTCGATCGGCGTCTATGCCATCGATCCGGTGCTCTACAAAGGGCTGAACGGCCGGCATCCTGTCGGCCGACGAGGCGTTGGCGAAGCGCTACACCAAGCTGGGCTGCAACTTCGTCGCCGTCGGCTCCGACCTCGAGCATCCTCGCCCGCACCTCCGAACAGCTCGCCGCAAAGTTGAAGACGAACGTCTGGGAGGACACCGTCCGCTGTCCGACACTCCGCTCTACATCAAGGTGCATGGCGACGGCAATGTCGCCATCATCGTCAACAATCTGGGCGGACAGGTGATGGTGGTCGGGCCGAGCTCCATCGCCAAGTTGGGCAGCAGCCCGATCGTCGGCGTGCTGTCACCCGGCCAGCGGGCCGACCGCAAGGGACTGATCTATGCCGCGACCCCCGCCAGCGATTTCGTCTGCGGCACGCTGCAGCTGGCGTCGGGCTGCAACATGGAGGTGTTCACCGCCGGGCGCGGCACTCCCTACGGTCTTGCCATGGTGCCGGTCATCAAGGTCTCGACCCGCACGGCGCTGGCCGAGCGCTGGCACGACCTGATCGACGTGGATGCCGGACGCATCGCCACCGGTCAGGCCACCATCGAAGACATCGGCTGGGAGATCTTCCGCATGATCCTGGATGTCGCCAGCGGTCGGAGGAAGACCCGGGCCGACCATCGGGAAATCCGCAACGCGATGACGCTGTTCAACCCGGCGCCGGTCACCTGACCGGACCGGCTCCCCTGCACAGTGTCACAGGATTGGTTGCCGGACGCAAAAATTTGTTTCAGATCGTTGCAATCAAAAGGGTTGGATTGACACTGCACGTATGGCCTATTCCAGGCGCATGCGGGACGTGGAGCGCTTCCATGCCGTGACCGGGCATCGCATGGAAAGACACGGTACGCAGCATGATCATATGGCTCGATTCCCTGTTCCGTCCCGCCGCGCCCGGCCCCTTGGACGCCGTGTTGGTCGGGTCCTACACCCCCTGGTTGGTGGGGCTGTCCTTCCTGGTCGCAGCTTTCGCTTCCCTGGCTGCCCTGATGATCGCGCAGCGGCTGTCCACCGCCGCGCCGTTGGCCCGCGCGGTATGGCTGGCCGCCGGTTCGGCCAGCATGGGCGGCGGAATCTGGGCCATGCATTTCATCGGCATGCTGGCCTTCGCGCTGCCCTGCGGAGTCGACTACAGCGCCGTCCTGACGCTGCTGTCGCTCCTGCCCGGAATGATGGCCAGCGCCGTCGCCCTGCAAGTGATCGGACGGACGGACGAGATCGGGCGGAAGCGGCTGGCGCTCAGCGCCGTGCTGATGGGTGCCGGCATCGGCGCCATGCACTACACCGGCATGGCCGCCATGGATATCGACGCGGTGCTGCGTTATGATGCACGGCTGGTGGTGCTGTCGGTCGTGGTTGCAGTGGTGCTCGCCTTCGTCTCGCTGAGGCATCCGCGGCCTGACACGCCGGGCCAAGGCAGCCGGCGGCCGGCTTCTGGCGATGTCGGCGGCGGCCGCCGTGATGGGCGGCGCCGTCACCGGCATGGCACTACACCGCCATGCATGCCGCGGTCTTCTTCCCCGCCGATCAGCCGGAGGCGCTCGTCGCCACGCTGCCGCCGACGACACTCGCGCTGCTGGTCGTCGTCTTCGCGGTGTCGCTCGCCACCGCCACCATGGCCGCCGCCGTCGCCGGTCGTCAGGTCGAGACCGCCCAGGCGCTGCGCGAGGAGATCGCCCGCCGCGCCGCGCTGGAGCGGGACGCCAAGGCCGGCGAGGCACGGTTGCAGGCGATCTTCGATACGGTGGTCGACGGCATCATCACCATCAACGAGCGCGGCACCATCCTGCGGTGGAGCCCGGCCGCCGCCCGCATCTTCGGCTACGGCGCCGAGGAGACCGTCGGCAACAACGTCTCCCTCCTGATGCCCGAGCCGCACCATTCGGCGCATGACGGCTATCTGCGCCGTTTCTCGACACCGGCGAGGCGAAGATCATCGGAATCGGGCGCGAGACCGTCGGCCGCCGCAAGACCGGAGAGCTTTTTCCCGCTGGAGCTGTCGATCAGTCAGGTCCGGCTGGGCGGGGAGGTGCTGTTCACCGGCATCGTCCGTGACGTCACCGAACGCAAGCGCGTGCAGCGGGAGCTTGAGGAGGCCGTGCGCGGTGCCGACGCCGCCAACCGTGCCAAATCGGCCTTCATCGCCAATGTCAGCCACGAGGTTCGCACGCCGCTGAACGCCATCATCGGCATGGCGCATATTCTCATGCGTGCCGGCATGGAACGGTCCCAGCATGACCAGGCGGCCAAGATCCTCAATGCCGGCCGCTCGCTGCTGTCCATCATCAACGACATCCTCGACTTCTCGAAGGTCGAGGCCGGACAGCTCACCATCGAGGCGATCGAGCTGGACCTGGAGCGGGTGCTCCAGGACGTCGCCGACATGGTGGTGGAGAAGGTGGCAGCGAAGGGGCTCGAACTGGTCGTCGACATCGGCGCCGACGTGCCGCTGCGCCTTGTCGGCGACCCGCTGCGGCTCGGCCAGATCCTGCTGAACTACGTCAGCAACGCCGTCAAGTTCACCCAGTCCGGCGAGATCAAGGTCACGGTGCGGCGCGACGATGGCGCGGGCGAACCGGCGGAAGGGCGCGTGCGCCTGCATTTCGCCGTCAGCGACACCGGCATCGGTCTGTCGGAGGATGAACGGGGCCGCCTGTTCCAGCCCTTCCAGCAGGCCGACGCATCGACCACCCGGCGCTTCGGCGGCACCGGGCTTGGCCTCGTCATCAGCAAGCGGCTGGCCGAGATGATGGGCGGCAGCGTCGGCGTGGAGAGCCGCCCCGGCGAGGGCAGCACCTTCTGGTTCACCGCCGCCCTGGGCGTCGCCGCCAGCAGCGCGGACCGGAAGGCCGCCACGCCTGTCGGGCTGCGCGGCCGCCGCGCCCTGGTGGTCGAGGACAACGACAGCACCCGCACCGTGATCTGCGACATGCTGCGCTCGATGACCTTCGAGGTGCAGGGGGCCGCGGGCGGCAACGAGGCCGTCGCGGCGACCCGCGCGGCGCTCGCCGCCGGCAAGCCCTTCGACATCGTCTTCGTAGACTGGCGGATGCCGGGCATGGACGGAATCGACGCGGTGCGCGCGATCCGCACTCTGCACGCCAAGGATCCGGCTTCCGCCGCCGACCCGGCCTTCGTGCTGGTCACGGCCTATGGCGGGGCGGAGATCATGCACCGTGCCGCGCGTGCCGGCGTCGACGAGATCCTGGTCAAGCCGGTGAATCCCAGCATCCTGCTCGACGCGGCATCGCGCGCGCTCGGCATCGTCGGCGCCGACGTGGTTCCGCCCGACGCGCCGGATGCCGCGATCGGTGCGCAGTTGGCCGGGCTGCGCATCCTGGTCGCCGAGGACAATCCGCTCAACCAGGACGTCGCCCGCGAGCTGCTGACCAGCGTCGGCACCCTGCCCGACATCGCCGACAACGGCGTCATCGCTCTGGAGCGGCTGGCGGCACGGCGCTACGACCTCGTCCTGATGGACATGCAGATGCCGGTGATGGACGGGTTGACCGCCGTCCGCCTCCTCCGCGAGCGGCCGGAACTGACGACGCTGCCGGTGGTCGCGATGACGGCCAACGCCATGGCGGCCGACCGCCGGGCTTGCCTGGACGCCGGCATGAACGACCACCTCTCCAAGCCGATCGACCCGGACGAGCTGTACGCGATGGTCGCCCTCTGGGCCGGACGTGCGGCGGAGGCGCCGGGCGGGTCGGCGGAATGCTCCCCGTACGGTGCCGCGCCCGGCGTCCGTCGTACCGAGGCCGGCGTGCCGTCGCCCTTCGACGCCGTCGGGCCGGAGATCGACGCGGCGGCCGGCCTGCACCGGGTTCTGAACCGGCCGCAGCTCTATCGCTCCCTGCTTGACCGCTTCCGGGCCGAACAGGAAGGCTCGGACGCACTGATCGCCGATGCGCTTGCCGATGGCAACCTCACCCTAGCGGAGATCACCGCACACACCGCCAAGGGCCTGTCGGCGCAGATCGGGGCCGGTGCGCTCGCCGAAGCGGCGTCGGCCTTAGAAGCTGCCGTGCACGCCGGCGTGACCGGGGCCGAAACGGATGGACTCGTCGCGGTCTACGCGCAGGCGCTGCGCCGGACGCTGGCCGCCATCGACCGCGCGATCCCGCAGCGGGCGACGGCTCCCGCCGGATCGCCGGCGGCTTTTGCCCCTCTCCCCCCGCTGAGCGCCGCGCAGGAGGATCTGCTGCGCCGGCTCGACGCACTTCTGGCCGACGACGATGCCGAGGCCCACGATCTGGTTCAGCGGGAGGAGGAGGCTCTGCGCGCTACGCTTGGCTCCGAAGCCTACGGGACTTTGGCGACGGCGGTCGGACATTTCAATTTCGACCAGGGGTTGGCGATCACGCGCCGCCGCCTGGATGCCAACACCACTGCCGCCGCCAGCTGATCCTGCTCATTCCCATGTCCACAGCCGCCTTGCCGATCGAAAGACCGCTTGAGATGACCGACTCCGAAGCCCGCCGCCCCCTGGTGCTCGTGGTGGACGATACACCGGACAACCTGATGTTGATGGCCGGCCTGCTGAAGGAGAGCTACCGCGTCAAGGTGGCGAGCGGCGGTGAGAAGGCGTTGCGAATCGCACAGACCGCTCCGGCTCCCGACCTGATCCTGCTCGACATCATGATGCCGGAGATGGACGGCTACGCCGTGTGCCGCCGGCTGAAGGCCGATGCCGCCACTCGGGACATCCCGGTGGTCTTCCTGACCGCCCTGTCGGAGCAGGCGGACGAGCAGGCCGGGCTGGAGCTGGGTGCGGTGGACTACATCACCAAGCCGATCAGCGCGCCCATTCTGCTGGCCCGCGTGCGCAATCACATCCGCCTCAAGGAGGCGGCCGACTACATCCGCGACAAGAACCTGTTCCTGGAAGCCGAAGTGGAGCGCCGCACCGCGGATATGCGGGCGATCCAGGACGTGACGATCATGGCGTTGGCCTCTCTGGCGGAGACGCGGGACAACGAGACCGGCAGCCATATCCTGCGGACCCAGCATTACGTCCGCGCCCTGGCCGAAGAGCTGCGCCACCACCCGCGCTTCGCCGCCTTCCTGACCGATGGCGTCATCGACCTGCTCTACAAATCCGCGCCGCTGCACGACATCGGCAAGGTCGGCATCCCCGACGCCATCCTGCTGAAGCCGGGCAAGCTGACGGCGGAGGAGTGGGACATCATGAGGACCCACGCCACGCTGGGCAGCGATTCCCTGGCGCGGGCGGAGGACCGGCTGGAAGGCGACACGCCATCCTTCCTGCGCTTCGCCCGCGAGATCGCCGAGGCGCATCACGAGAAGTGGGACGGCTCCGGCTACCCGCGCGGCCTGAAAGGGGAGGACATTCCCGTATCGGCCCGGCTGATGGCGCTGGCCGACGTCTACGATGCCCTGATCTCCAGGCGCGTCTACAAGGAGCCGATGAGCCACGAGCAGGCCGTGGCGATCATCCTGGACGGGCGGGGCCGCCACTTCGATCCGGATGTCGCCGACGCGTTCCTGCGGCTTGCCGGACGCTTCCAGGAAATCGCCGAGCGCTACGCCGACCAAAACATGTCGTGAGAATCGAACTGGACCGCACCGGGCTTGCCGGAGGCTGACAGCGGCTTGGCCAAGACGATCGACGGCCTCTTCGCCTCTACAAGACCGAGGCGATCCGGCGCGGCTCAGTATTCGGGAGTTCTCTCCTCAATCGGCCCTTTTGAAATCCATGCGGCGCGAGGCGGAGGAAAAGGCGCTCGACTGCATCGCCCGCGTGAACCTGACGAAGTTCGCCGACGTGCACCCCCACATGCTGTCCGGCGGCATGAAGCAGCGCGTCGCCATCGCCCGCGCCATGGCGATGGAGCCCGACATCCTGCTGATGGACGAGCCCTTCGCCGCGCTCGACGCGCTGACCCGCCGCACGATGCAGGAGGAGCTGCTGCAGCTGTGGGACGATCTGCGCTTCACCGTGCTGTTCGTCACCCATTCCATCGAGGAGGCGCTGGTCGTCGGCTCGCGCATCCTGGTGCTGTCGCGCTGTGGCAGGCGGCGGCGGTCTGGCAGAACAATCCGCTGATGTTCCCGACCTTCACCGACACCACGGCGGCGCTGTGGGACGGCATCCGGCGCGACGATCTGCTGTCGATGGCCTGGACCTCGCTGTCGGTGCTGCTGAAGGGCTATGCGGTGGCGGTGGTGCTGGCCGTGCTGCTGACCACGGTTGCCGTGTCCACCCGGATCGGCAACGACCTGCTGTCGACGCTGACCTCCATGTTCAACCCGCTGCCGGCCATCGCCCTGCTGCCCATCGCCATGCTGTGGTTCGGGCTGGGCGAGGTCAGCCTGATCTTCGTGCTGGTCCATGCCGTGCTGTGGCCGCTGGCGCTGAACACCCATGCCGGCATCACCTCGGTGTCGGAGACGCTGCGGATGGCCGGGCGCAATTACGGGCTGGGCGGCCTGCGCTATGTCGTGACGCTGCTGATCCTCGCCGCCTTCCCGGCGATCCTGACCGGGCTGAAGGTCGGCTGGGCCTTCACCTGGCGCACGCTGATCGCGGCGGAGCTGGTGTTCGGCGTGTCGTCCGGCAAGGGCGGGCTCGGCTGGTTCATCTTCCAGAACCGCAACGAGCTTTACATCGACAAGGTCTTCGCCGGCCTCGTCACCGTCATCCGGATCGGCCTCCTGGTCGAGAACGTCGTCTTCCGCTGGATCGAGGTCCACACGGTCCGCAAATGGGGCATGGTCCGCCAAATGGCTTTCCAAGACATCAATCCCGTGCGCTTCGATTCCAACCTCTCGGTCGAGCGCCCCAACTTCGTCACCCATCTGGAATGCGCCTACACCGGCGAACGGTACGAGGCCGTACACCGTCCACAACCTGTCGCGCTCCGGCAAGCCGCTGCTGGTCCGCTACGACCTGAACGGCGTGAAGCAGGCGCTGACCAAGAGCTCGCTGTCCGAACGCCCGCAGGATCTGTGGCGCTACCGCGAGCTTCTGCCCGTCCGCCGGGTGGAGGACATCGTCAGCCTGGGCGAGGCGGTGACCTCGCTGGTCGCGCTGTCCCGGCCGGCGAAGCGGCTGGGCGCGGCAGAGTTGCTGGTGAAGGACGAGGGACGGCTTCCCACCGGTTCCTTCAAGGCGCGCGGGCTGGTGATGGCGGTGTCGATGGCGAAGTCCTTCGGCATCACGCATATGGCGATGCCGACCAACGGCAATGCCGGGGCGGCGCTGGCCGCCTACGCCACCGGCGCCGGCATCCGCACCACCATCTTCTGCCCGGCCGACACGCCGGAGGTGAAGGTGTCGGAGATCGAGCTGCAGGTCTTCCAGCCGGCGGACGCGGCGGCCCCTGAACCGACCGCTACCCTCCCGTCGCGCTCTCCGGACACGGACCTGCCCGAGCCGCTGATCGACATCATCGAAGCGGCAGACTCGCGTTCGTCATCAACCGCTCCGCAACCTCGCGCAGATGGTCGAGAAAGGCCCGCACCGCGGGGTTGGAGTGCCGGCTGGCAAGCCACAGCGCGGCTATGGTGTTGCGGCCCCACGGCGAGGTCGGCGAGCACGGGAACCAGTTCGCCACGCTTCACATGAGGGGCGGCGCAGCACCTTCCCGCTCGCCGAGGCGGGCAAGGCCCACTGGCGCGCTGCCGCCGGGCATCTGCAGGGCAAAATCGTGCTCACGCTCGACGGGTAAACAGCGATCCGATCCCTTCGGCAAGCCGACGTCTGAAGGCGGAGCTTCAAAGCTGGAAGGTATGAAGGCGGTTGGAACTCGTACTCGCCCTGCTCCAGGCCGCAGCCATCTTCTTCATCGCAAACCGAGCACCGAGTGCTGAAGGCCGTATCCTGTCATCTTGGCCAGCAAAAATGCGGGAGCCACGCGGTTCCGGCGGCAAATTGGCATGACGCCGGGCACCCATATGTTTGCTGCCGCAACCAGATGCTCATTCCGGCCACTCATGACGGAATTGGATGCTCCCGGCAGACCAGACATTTGCCGGTGCCGTAGCGCCAGCCTCATTCGAATGCGCAGCATCAATGGAAATTGATGCGCAAAACAGGGCAAGCGGCTGCATCCAAATAGAAAAATCCAGCATTATCACCGAAGAACAACCAAATTTTATCTGATTTTCTTTAATATAGGACTCGGCGCCTCCGTCAAGAACACACTGGTGGACGAGATGTCAGTGCGGGTTGCGAGAAAAATATCTTTAACAAGCGCTGTGCCACACGCCCCTGACGACAGGAAGACAGGCGCCGTTATCGACAGACTGGGACTTATCGTAACGTCGTTATTATTACTTTATTCGGCACTGAGCTACTTTCTTGCAGCGTCGGATGCACGAGACGGGGAAGTCGGCCTGCCCAATCAAGCCGCTTTCTTCGCTCGGTTCGCAGCATCCATCGCAGACTTTCCGGTCCCGCTGGCGCATGCACTCACCGACGGCAACGTCTTCACCCATGATGGTCTTTACTTCCTGTCTTATTGCTTCCCGCTGGCCCTTCAGATCGCCGTGGCGGCATGGCTGTTCCGCTGGCTGTCCGATTTCGGCGGCCCGGTCACCAAGGCGATGACGGACCGCCTCTTCTTCTGGCCGGTTCTTTTCACCGTCGCCTGCATTCCGTCGGTTCCGGTGATGACGCAGGACCTCTGGTTTTCCGCGCTATGGGGCGAAAAAATCATCGATGGCCTCAACCCTTATTATGTTCCCTTCACGCCGGAACAGGCCAGATTCTACCCCTTCGACGAGGTGTCGGCGAAGATGACCTACGGCCCCCTGTGGGCGGTCATCTCGGCCGGTATCATGGCTCTCAGCGACGGAAACGTCTGGGTGACCGGGCTTCTGTTCAAGCTGGTCCTGGGGGGCGCCTGGATCGCCGCGCTCGCCATCGTCCGGTGGATCGGCCGGACCCATGACGAGGCGACCGCCGCAGCCGGACTCGTCGCGTTCGGCTGGCTGCCCATCGGCCACATCTATTCGGCCGGCGAAGGACACAACGACATGGCGATGGTCGTCTTCATGCTGCTGTGGCTGATGCGTCTTCCCTCCGGCGACCGTGCGGGCCCGCTGGCGCTGGCGGCGTCGGCCGCCTGCAAATACACCAGCGCAGCCCTGGTCTCCGTCGATCTGCTGTACAGGGTCGGCAAATCCGGGCGCATGGATTTCAGGAGCATCCTGGTTCCATATCTTCTGCGCGGAATTCCGGCAGCCGCCTTCTTCCTTGCCGTCCTGTTCCTCTTTTTCCGCTCTCCCACCTTCTTCGATGGAGCCCGCGGCATGTCCGGCTGGCAGTGGCTTCAACCGGTCGACGTCGTCCGCGTGGCGGAGAGGCTGATGGACATGGACCTCGCTCCCCTGCGCTGGCTCGTGCGCGGTTCCTTCGCCGCCTTCGCCATATGGACCCTGGCCACTCTTTACCGTCGGCCCACCACGGAAAATGCCTGGAAGGCCGCCACTGCGGTGATGGCGGCGGTGGTGTTCAGCATATCGACCCACATGTGGCCCTGGTTCATGCTGTGGATCCTGGCGCTGGCCGCCCTCGTCCCCGCCTGGTGGTTCTCACGCTGGATCTTCGGCGTCGCGGCGCTGGCCCCTTTCTCGATCGTCCCCTTCTGGCGTTACGAAGTGGGGTTCGACCCCTTCTACACCAAGACGCTTCCGGCCCTGCCCCTCTATCTGGGTGCAACCCTCTTCATGGTCTGGATGCTGGACCGCAAGGACCGCGCCGCAGTCACCGCATGGGCGGCGGCAATGCCGAGACGCCTGGGCATCACCCGTCCGCACCGGTCATGAGGGAGCGCAAGATGACTGCCGGCCCGGCCGAAACACTCGTCATGACAAACCGGGCCTCTGCTCGGCCCGTCCTTGGGAGTGAGCACGTGCCACTGCCGACCCCACCGGCAGCCAGAGACAGAAGTCTGGACATCATCCGCGTCTCCGCCCTTGCGTTCATGGTGGCGGGCCATTGGGGGCGCGCGATGCCGGACGCCTACCATCTCGTCAACATCCTGCAATTCGTCTTCGAACTGGCGCCCGTGCTGTTCTTCTTTGCCTTCGGAATGACGCTCGATCGCTTCCTGGCGAAGCCGCTCGGCCGGCGGATCGAGGATCATCTGAAGCTGTTCATCCTGGCGGCCATCCACAGCCTGTATCAACAGAACAACCCCTTCGCCAGCGACTTCTTCATGTTTCTCTTTGCCGCCCGGCTGCTGTTCGATATCGCCGCCAGGGTCGGCGCCGCCAACCGGATGCTGATCGGCCTTTTCCTTCTGGCGCTCTGCGGCGCTTGGGTCGCCTTGCCGCTTCCCTTCATCTACGGCCTGTTCGTGCCATCCTTTCCCGGCTGGTTCCCTGTCTTCCCGTGGATCCTCTTCGTCGTTGCGGGGCGGGTGTTCGCCCACCACCGGCACTCCCACCGTATTGCGATCGTCGCCCTGCTGGGCCTCTCGGTGGCGTTGTTCGACATCCTGGTCCTCGGTCACGGGGTGTCGAAATGGCCGCTGTCGCCCGATTATGCGCTGCTCTTCGGCAGCGGGACTGCGGCGAGCATCCTCGTCCTCGACCGTATCCGTTGGCCCACCTTCCTGCCCTGGCGAACCGTGGAGCTGCTGTCCGTCAATCTGCTGCTGGCGACGGCACTGCATTACATCGCCGTCATCGGGGTAATGGCGGCGCATGGCGCATTGGCTCCGATCCTCACCGGATCGGTTCCCGCCGGGTATCTGCCGGCGGTGTTCACCCTGGAATATGTCCTGATGGCCGGCATCGCCCTCCTCATCCTGATCGCGCTGGTTCGCGTGGCCTTGGCGGCCGGCGCCTGGCTTGACGGCCGCGGCATACTCGGGCTCGCCGACACCCTGTTGCCGGCCATCGCCACGATCGGCATCGTTCTCTATGCCGCCATCCTCCACATCGATTTCCAAATGCGCGACATCGGACTTCCCCTGCTCTGCACCGTGGCCTTCCTGATGGCCTACAAGCGGGCATAGGAAGCTGGGCACAAGGCCAAGAACCCTCATCGTGCATGGCGGATGATTGGAAACCACCCTAACGGGCGAACACGGTGGAGCGGGGCTGCGACCAGTCATGGCCGGCGATGAGGGCGGCAATCGCCCGGGCGATCTTGCCGCCGCCCTGGACCGACGGCTCGATCGGGTTGGCATAGTCCGCCGCCTCGTCGCAGATCAGGCGGAGGTCGATCAGCGGCAGCCCGCGCGCGAAGGCGGCCCGCGTGATGACGTCGTTGAAGATGGTCAGGACGGTGACGACCAGCCGCTGCCGCAGCGGGTCGGGGTAGTTCGCATCATAGATGGTGCAGACCACCGTCGGCAGGCGCCGGGCCGTCACGGCGTCGAGCATCGCCCGATAGTCGCGCTGGAATTGCTCCCGCACCTCGCCCAGCGCATTGACGGCGCCGGCGACCGACCGCGCCCCCTCGTCGAGTACACTGGAATGCCGAAGGGCGTCGTTGCCGCCGACACTCACCACGAGATGGCTGGCATCCGGGGGGAGTTGCCCGACCTGAGCGGCAACGCTTCCGGTGACGCCGCCGTCCACCGCCCGCAAGGTCGCCTGCCAACCCTGCGGCAGAAGCGGGCGAAGCTGCGTCACCATGTCGGGACCGCCGCCCACATAGGCGGCATTGTCGAAGATCGAATCTCCGAGAAGGACAACGTTCGACATGGAGGCAATCCCCCTTGCATCCGGGTTCCCGACATTCGACCGTGGCGGCCGGTGCCGGTGCATGAAATGGCCCTGTCCAGGCAGGACGAACAGCGCCCTGTCGCCTTATGCCGACCGGGCCGCACCGCCGGTGCCGGTGTGCTGCACGCCATCCCCAAGGAGGCATCTCGGAATACACTGTACTAAGTGATGCCTCTTTTCGCTCCCATCCGAACACAAATGAGCAATGGCCTGCCAGGGCCATTCAGACAATTCTGTTATTACACAATGTCGCGGTAGCCGGGATCAAACATCCGGCATTCGTGGCAATCCTCTTTGACCTGCTCCCGGAACTCGGCCCTCTTTTCGTGTGAGGCTGAATGAGACATCTGGCTCGATTTCTATTCACGCTTGCCCTCGTTTGCCAATCCGGATGGGCTTCGTCTGCGGAAATGACCCGCGCGGACAAGGCTCTCTGGTTGAACCTGGGGGTCGGCGCGGTGGCATTGGGCTGGGGCACGTGGTCATGGGATTGGGGCTCGGGCGGCCCCAGATTTCAGGACGAGGGCTGGTTCGGCCGCACCACCGGCGAGGGCGGCGCCGACAAGCTGGGTCATGCCTGGTCGGGCTATGCGCTGAGCCACCTGTTCGCCCACAGCTACGAGCGGTTCGGCTATGGGCGGTCGGACGCGGCCCGCTACGGAGCTTTCTCGTCTCTCGGCGTCATGACGGCGATCGAGATCGGAGACGCTTTCAGCGACGATTACGGCTTCTCCTACCAGGACATGCTGTTCAACACCGCCGGGGCGGCGCTCGGCTATGCGTTGTGGGAGTATCCCGAGATCAAGCGGAAATTCGACTTCCGCGCAGAATACGATCCATTTCCCAGCGGCAAGCGACAGCTCGACGTCACCACCGACTACCAGCGCCTGAAGTACCTTATCGCCGTCAAGGCCGATGGGTTCGAAGCGGTCACCGACCCGGTGCTGCGCCATCTGGAGTTCCACGTCGGCTACTATGCCCGCAACTATGACAGCTATTCCGGCACGGAGGCCTCCGACCGGCGCGAACGGCACTTCTACATCGGTGTCGGGCTCAATCTGACCAAACTCCTGTCTCCCTATGTCGACACCGGTGGCATTTTGAACTACGTCCAGGCGCCATACAGCTATGTCGCCGTGGATCGCAACTTCGACCGCCGTTGATCGTGGCTGATGACCATCGGCGGCCGGATCATACGGCAACCATCTCCATCAGCCGGGCACGGTCGGCGGAAGAGGCCGCTTCGCCCCGAAGCGTGATGCGTCCCCGTTCCACCGCGTAGAACCGGTCGGCGACGTCCAGCGCACGGTGGATGTTCTGCTCCACCAGCAGGATGGTCAGCCCCGCCCGCTTCAGCTCGGTGATGATCGCGAAGATCTCGTCGACGATCATCGGCGCCAGCCCTTCCGTCGGCTCGTCGATCAGCAGCAGCTTTGCGGTCCCCACCATCACGCGGGCCATCGCCAGCATCTGCTGTTCGCCGCCGGACAGGGTGGTGCCGAGCTGCCGCCGCCGCTCGGCCAGCCGCGGAAAGCGGGCGAAGGCCTGTCCGATCGCCCGCTCGTTGTCCTGACGGACGCGGCCGGGACATTGGTGCAGCCCCAGCCGCAAATTCTCCTCGACGCTGAGACCGGGGAAGATGCGGCGATCCTCCGGCACCAGCCCGAGCCCAAGGCGGGCGATCGCGTCGGGCATCTGCCCGGCCAGATCGACGCCGCCGAACCGGATCGTCCCGGAACTGGCCGGCACCCAGCCGGCAATGGATTTCAGGATGGTGGTCTTGCCGACGCCGTTGCGGCCGAACAGCCCGACCACCTCGCCCGGACCGGCCTGCAGGGACACCCCCTGCAGGACGTGGCTGAGGCCGTAATGCGCGTGCAGGTTCTCGATGGATAGCATGGGTTTCATCCGTGTCCGAAATAGGCGGCCTGTACGGCGGGATCGGCGCGCACCGCGGCCGGCGGGCCCTCGGCGATCTTCCGCCCCTGGGCCATCACGACGACATGGTCCGACAGGCTCATCACCAGGCCGATGTCATGCTCGATCAGCAGCACGGTCAGATCGCCGGCCAGCGAGCGGATCAGCGCGCCGGTGTCGGCCGTGTCGCCGTGGCTCATGCCCTGGGTCGGCTCGTCCAGCAGCAGCACCCTCGGTTCGGCGGCCAGCGCCACCGCGATCTCCAGCCGCCGCTGCTCGCCATGCGACAGGTTGCCGGCAAGCTCCCCCGCCTTCGCCGACAGGCCGAACCGCTCCAGCAGCGCGTCGGCCTTGGCCAGCGCCCGGCGGCTGTGGCCGACCGGACGCAGCGCGTGCCAGGGCCTCTCCAGCACCTGCGCGGCGATCCGCAGGTTTTCCAGGACCGGCAGCTCGAAGAACAGGTTGGTGATCTGGAAGGACCGCGCCAGCCCGGCGGCGAGCAGCCGGTCGGGCGAGCGCCCGGTGACGTCGGCGCCGTCCAGCGTCACCCGGCCGCCGGTGGGGCGGATGGCGCCGCTGATCAGGTTGAACAGCGTGCTCTTGCCCGCCCCGTTGGGGCCGATGACCGAGGTGATCCGTCCGGCGGCGGCATCGAAGCCGACGCCCGCCACCGCCTGGAGCCCGCCGAAATTCACCGACAGGTCGCGCACGCCGAGCGCGCAGGCTCCGCCCGCACCGGCCGCCGCGGTCTTGAGGGAGGATGCCATCATGGCGTCTACCTCCCCTGCCCGTTGCGGCGGCTGAGGCGGGCCAGCAGGGCGCCGACCAGCCCCTTGCGCAGGAAGATGACGGACAGCATGAAGATGACCCCCACGACGATCAGGTGATGCTCGGTCCAGGAACCGACGACGGAGCGAAGGGCGGTCAGCAGCAGGCTGCCCACCACCGGCCCGACCAACGTGCCGACGCCGCCGACGATCACGGTGATGACGGCGTTGCCGGAGGTCTCGAAGAACATCAGTTCCGGCGAGACGAAGCCGCGCAGCATCGGGTAGAGCGCCCCCGCCAGCGCCGCGACGCAGGCGGCCAGCACATAGACCGCCAACTTGTAGCGCCAGGCGTTGAAACCCAGGAACGGCACGCGCCTCTCGTTGGCGCGGATGGCGGCCAGCGTCCGGCCGAAGGGCGCGTCCATCAGATAGGCCAGTCCGGCATAGGCCGCGACGGTGAGGGCCAGCACCAACAGGAAGAAGGACAGCGGGTCGGCGGTGTCGAGGCTGAACGGTCCGAAGCCGACCTGGATCTGCGGGATGCCGATCAGCCCGTCCGAGGCGCCCAGCGCACGGGTGTTGTAGACGGTCTTGGCCGCGACCTGGGCCAGCCCGAAGGTGATGAGGGCGAAATAGACGCCCTTCACCCGGTTGGCGATGACGCCGCCGATCAGGCCCGCCAGAATGCCCGACAGCAGGGCCGCCCCCATCGCCAGCCAGAAGCTGGGAGCGACGTCGCGCAGGACGAGTGCGGAGACATAGGCCCCCAGCCCGAAATACAGCGCCTGCCCCAGCGACAGCAGGCCGGTATAGCCCAACAACAGGTCGACGCTCATCGCCAGACCCGCGAAGATCAGCGCCTCGGTCGCCAGCCGCAGGTAGAAGCCGTTGCCGGTCGCCCAGGCGGCGGCGGCGAAACCCAGCGCCGCCGCCAGGAAGGCGAACGCCAGCCAATGGACGGGGGCCAAACGGGAAAGACGGGAAACCGGCCCGACGTGGCCGGGGTCGGACAGGGTGCGCAACGTGGTGGCCTCAGGCATGTCCCAGCCTCCCGAACAGGCCCTGCGGCCGGACCATCAGCACCAGCACCATGATTCCGAACACCAGCGGGTCCGACCAGACCGGCGAGATGTAGAGGCTGGACAGCGCCTGCACCTGGGTCAGCAGCAGGCCGGCGATCACCGCCCCCTGGATCGAGCCCATGCCGCCGACGATCACCACGGTGAAGGCCATCAGGATGAAGTCGCGCCCCATGGTCGGGAACACGGAGTAGATCGGCGCCAGCAGCACGCCGGACAGAGCGGCCAGGGCCACGCCGAAGGCGAAGGTGCCGGCATAGACCCGGCGCACCGGCACGCCCAGCGACGAGGCCATGTCCTTGTCGAAGGCGGCCGCCCGCACCATGGCGCCCAGCCCGGTGCGGAAGACCACCAGCCAGACCGCGGCGATCAGCGCGAGGCCGAAGCCGATCAGGAACAGCCGGTAGTTCGGCAGGAACATGCCGAGGATCTCGGTGCCGCCCTCGATCGGGTTCTCCGGCCGCAGGGTGTTGGGGCCGTAGACCAGCTTCAGCAGGTCCTCCAGGATCATCCCCAGCCCGAAGGTCAGCAGCAGGGTCAGGATGTGGCGGTCGCGGCTGTGGAAGACCCGCGCGATCAGCCAGCGCTCGGCCAGCCAGCCGATGGGCAGCATCAGCAGCGGCACCAGCACCAGCAGCGCCCAGAACCCGACCCCCAGCCCGGCCAGGGTCAGCGCCAGGAAGGCGCCCATGGCATAGAACTCGCCATGGGCCATGTTGATGACGTCCAGCAGCCCGAAGATGATGGTCAGGCCCAGCGCCATCAGGACGACGGCGACTCCGAGCGACAGGCCGTTCAGCGCCTGCGGCGCCAGCACGAATTGCAGATAGTCGATGAGTTCGGCCATGGCCGTCGGCTCCCTGGAAGCGGTTCCTCAGAAGCGGGTGCACTGGTCCGGCCCGATGGCCGCGTCGCCCGGAACGGTGCCGACCACGTCGAAGCGGGTGCTGCCGCCGTCCGCCGCGATGCGCACGGCATACATGTCCTGGACCGCCTGATGGTCGCCGGCCCGCATGGTCTTGGTGCCCTGCGGCGTGCTCCAGCTCAGGCCCTCCATAGCCTTGCGCAGCGGCTCGGTATCGGTGCCGCCGGCCTTCTCGACCGCGGCCTTGAAGAAGCCGATCAGGCCGTAGCTGTCGGCGCCGTAGAGGTCGGGTGCGGTGTCGTAGGCCTTGCGGAAGGCGGCGACGAAGGCCTTGTTCTCGGGCGTGTCGAGTTCCGCAGAATAGCCGACGCCGGTGACGAAGCCGTCGGCCGCCTTGCCGATGGCGCCGATGTTCTGGGCGGTCACGGTGCCCGACGCGCCGACGATGGTCAGGTTGCGCAGCAGCCCGTATTCGCTCATCTGCGTCAGCAGGCGCACGGTGTCGTTGCCGGCGGTGGAGGTGTAGAGCACGCTGGGCCGCGCGGCGCGGAGCTGGCCGAAATACTGGGAGTAATCCTTGCTGCCGAGCGGCGCGAAGACCTCGCCGGTCGATTGCGCGCCGGTCTTCTCCGCCGCCGCCTTGAAGGCCGCGACTGTGGACCGCCCCATCTCGTAGTCGGGGCCGAGATAATAGACCTTGGCCTTCGGCTTGTCCTTGGCCAGCCATTCCGCCAGCGCCGCCGACTGCTGCCCCGCCCGCGCGTTCACCCGGAAGACGTTGGGCGAGCATTTGTCGGTGGTGATGGCGTCGGAGAAGGAGACGGTGGTGGCGATCAGCCTGCCGTTGCGCTCCGCCAGCTGCCCGACCGCCAGGGTGGAGCCGGAATTGACCGTGCCGGTCAGGAAATCGACCTTGTTGACCTGGAACAGCTTCTCCGCCTTCTGGGTGGCGACGGCGGGATTGGCCTCCTCGTCCTCGAACAGCAGCTCGATCTGACGCCCCATGATGCCGCCGGCGGCGTTGACCTCCTTCGTCGCCAGTTCCAGCCCCCAACGGACCTGCTGGCCGATCGGCGCGTAGGTGCCCGACAGCGGGGTCACCACCCCGATGCGGATCGGATCGGCGGCGGACGCGCCGCCGGCCAGACCGAGCAGGACGACCGCGGCGGTGCCGAGAAGCGTGGTCTTGGTCATGATTTTTGGTTCCTCCCTATGGTGTCCGTGCTTTGTTGCCCGTGCTTGGAAGCGTCGGTCAGATCCCCTTGAAGACGGGCTTGCGCTTCTCGTGGAAGGAGGCAACGCCCTCCTTGAAATCCTCCGAACCGCGCAGGCGGCCGTAGGCCTGCCCCTCGATCTCGATGGCGCCGTCGACCGACACGTTGTTGCCGCTGTTCAGCACGCCCTTGATGGTGCGCTGGGCCAGCGGCGAGAAGCCGCGCAGCTCGTCCACCAGGGCGCCGACCATCGCTTCCAGTTCCGCGTCGGCGACGCAGTCGGTGACGAATCCCCAGTCGGCGGCCTGCCGGCCGGAGATGCGTCTGGCCCGCATCACCATGTCCTTGGTGCGGCAGATGCCGATCATGTGCAGCAGGCGGGCCGACCCGCCGGAGCCGGGGATCATGCCGATGCGCATCTCCGGCAGGGCGAACTGCGCGGTTTCCGATGCGATGCGGAAATCGCAGGCCAGCGACAGCTCGAAGCCGACGCCGAAGCAATAGCCGCGGACCTGGGCGATCACCGGCTTGCGGCAGCGTTCCGGGGCGGCGATGTTGACGGCCAGCTCCGACACATGCTCCGCCGGCATCTCCATGAATCCGGCGATGTTGCCGCCGGACGAGAAGTTCTCGCCCTCGGCGCGCAGGACGATCACCCGCACCCTGTGATCGCGGTCGAGCGCCGCGAACGCGGCGGCGAACTGGTCGCGCTGGAGCATGCTGACGATGTTGAAGGGCGGGCGGTGCAGCACGATGTCGGCGCGCTCCTTGGTCTCGTCGATCTCCACGCGGAAGCCATCGAGGTTGGCGAGCAGGCGGTCGGTGCTGTCGAAACGGTAGGGGGTCACGGTCGGAAACTCCATGGCTGAAGGCTTTGTTCGGTTGGGCTTTGTTCGAGCGCGAATTCGCCGGCCTGGAGCTTGCGGCGCAGGATCTTGCCGACCGGCGATTTCGGGATTTCGTCGAGGAAGACGTACTCGCGCGGGCGCTTGAAGTTGGCGAGGCCGGAGGTGCGGCAATGGTCGTCGAGATCCGCCGCCTCGACACCGCGGGCGCGCCTGACGAAGGCGACGACCCGCTGGCCCCAGCGCTCGTCGGGCAGGCCGGCGACCGCGACCTCCAGCACGCCGTCATGCAGCGACAGCACGCTTTCGATCTCGACCGGCGAGACGTTCTCGCCGCCGGTGATGATCATGTCGTCGACCCGACCGGTGACGAAGAGGTCGCCGTCGCCGTCGAAGAAGCCGATGTCGCCGGTGAAGTACCAGCCGGCATGCAGCGCCTTGGCGTCGGCGTCCGGTCGCTTCCAATAGCCCTCGAAGGACTCGTCGCCCGACAGGTCGGCGACGATCTGCCCCTCCTCCCCGGCGGCGGTCCGCTCGTCGGGATCGAAGCTGCCGAGGCGGACGATGCGGATGCGCTGGTTCAGCGCCGCCTTGCCGGCAGACCCCGGCTTGGCAGGCGCGTTCTGGTCGATGGTGAAGGTGTAGATCTCGGACGAGCCGTAATGGTTGACGAACAGCTCGGGCCGGAAGGCGGCGTCGAGCCGCTTCAACAGGCCATCGGTCATCGACGCCCCGGCGAAGCCCAGCTTGCGCACCGAGGACACGTCGGCTTGCGCGAATTTCGGGGCGGCCAGCAGGTCGTGGTAGAGCGTCGGCACGAGATAGAGGCAGGTCAGGCGTTCCGCCGCGATCAGTTCCAGCGCGCGGGCCGTATCGAAGCGCGGCAGGCAGACGAAGCAGCCGTCGATCAGCGCCATCGCCAGAAGGGAGCGCACCCCCATCGTGTGGTAGAGCGGCATCACCCCCAGCGTGCGCTCGCCCCGGCGGTAGCAGTTCTGCGCGACATGGGCGACGGCGGCGGCCCGCTCCGTCCGGTGGCGGCGCGGCACGCCCTTGGGCTTGCCGGTGGTGCCGGAGGTGTAGAGAAACAGCGAGACATCCTCCGCCGTGGCGCGGGGGTGCGCTTGAGCCGGCTCGCTTTCCAGCAGGTCGGCAAAGCGGCGGTCGGTGTCGTCGCCACCTCCAACAGCGATGCGGGGCAAAGCCCGGGCCGCGGCGGAGTCCCGGACGGCGTCGGCCGACACCTCCTGATAGAACAGGGCGCGCACGTCGGCGTTGGGCAGGCAATAGTCCAGCTCGTCGGCCTTCACCCGCCAGTTCAGCGGCACGACCGCGATGCCGGCCAGCTGGCAGGCCCAATGGAGGGTCGCCATCTCCCAGCTGTTCTGCAACGCGGTGGCGATGCGGTCGCCGGGACGCAGGCCAAGCCGGTCGAAGGCGCCGACCAGCCGACGAATGCGCTCCAGCCATTGCGCGTAGGTCAGCCGCAGGTCGCCGTCGACGATGGCGACCGCGCCGGGGCTGCGCTCCGCGCTGGCCAGGATGCTGCGGCCGAGATCAAACATGGGCGGCCTCCGTCCTCGTCCGACCGGTGACGTCCATCACGGCCCGGACGATGCCGGCATAGCCGGTGCAGCGGCAAAGATGGCCGCTCAGCATGTCGCGTAGCTCCTCTTCGGTCGGCTTGGGGTTGCGGCCCAGGTAGTCGGTCAGCGACATCAGGATGCCGGCCGTGCAGAAGCCGCATTGCAGGGCGTGATGGCGGCGGAACGCCTCCTGGAGCGCAGTCATGCATCCCCCGTTGGCCCGTGTCAGTCCCTCGATGGTGTCGATGCGGCGGCCCTCGGCCTGGACCGCCAGCGTCAGGCAGGCGCGGGCGGCCACACCGTCGATGCGGACGGTGCAGGCGCCGCAGACGCCATGCTCGCAGCCGACGCGGGTGCCGTGGGCGCCCAGCTCATGGCGCAGGAAATCGCTCAGCAGCAGGCGCGGGTGTGCGTGGCCGGTGCGCGGTGCGCCGTTCAGGACGATGGAGACGGCGTGTCGCGTCTCCGCCGTCAGCGGCGATGTGGAGGTCAGCGGCGGCATGACAGGGCTTCCTCAAGGACGGTGCGGCCGATCCGGCGGACCAGGTCGCGGCGGTAGCGGGCGGTGGCGTGCTGGTCGTCGTCACCGCCGAAATCCCAGGCGAAAGCGTTCAGCGCCTCGTCGAGATCCGGCGGCAGCCCGCCGGCAACGAGCGGCCAGGACCGCAGCGTCGGCCGGTCCGCAACCCCGCCGACGGCGAGGCTGGCGGAGTGGTCGTCCACGGTGGCGGCGCAGGCGGCGATGGCGAAATCGCCGCGCCGCATCGACTGCTCGCGGAAGGCATGGCCGCTGCCCCGCCGGGCGAGCGGGAAGCGGACGCATTCGACGATCTCGTCTGCCGCCTTCGCCGTGGTCAGCGGCCCCAGGAAGAAATCGGCGGCGGCGACGGTCCGGCGGCGGCGCAGGTTGCGCAGCACCACCTCGCCACCGGTGGCGACCAGACAGAGCGGCGTCTCGGCGCTGGGGTCGGCATGGGCGACGGAGCCGCAGAGCGTGCCGCGGTTGCGGGTCTGGAAATGGCCGACCCACGGCAGGGCGGCGGCGAGCAGCGGCACCTCCTGCGCCAGGGTCGGGCGGGCCAGCACCTCGGCCTGGGTGACGGCGGCGCCGACGCTCAGCCAGCCGTCCTCGGCCCGCAGCATGCGCAGTTCCTCCAGCCGGCCGAGGTCGATCAGCAGGCGCGGCTGGACCAGCCGCATGTTCAGCATCGGCATCAGCGACTGGCCGCCGGCGATCACGCGGGCGTCCTCGCCCCCGGACGCCAGCGCCGCCAGCGCGTCGGCGACGGTCGCCGGCCGCAGATAGTCGAAGGACGCGGGTTTCATCGGGCGATCCCCAGAAGACGCAGCAGGCGCGCCACAAGTGACGGGCGTTCGGCGGGGGCCTCGGCCCCACCGGCCCGGGCGACCAGCTTTTCGAAAAACTGGCCGATCAGCAGGCGCGACGCGCTGTCGAGCATCCGGCCGCCGACCGCGGCGACCTTGCCGCCGACCGACGCGCCGTAGCGGTAGGTGACGCGCGTGCCGGTGGCCGTGCGCTCCAGCGTGAGATGTCCCGTGCCGCTGCCCGACCCCAGCGCGCTGGTGCCGCTGCCGGTCAAGGTCAGCGCGTTGGGCGGGTCGAGGTCGGACAAGGCAACCTCCGCGGTGTAACGGCCGCGCACCGGGCCGATGCCGACCACCACCTCCGCCCGGTAGGCATTGGGACCGACAAGGTTCAGCGCCTCGCAGCCGGGCAGCAGCGCCGCCAACTCCTTCGGATCGAACAAGATGGCCCAGACCTGTTCCGGCGTCGCCGGCACTTCACGGCTGCCTTCACCGGTCAGGCCGCGCCCGGCCGGAGTGGTGATCGGCGGCGGATTTTCTCCGGAACCGGCGGTAGAAGCCGGACGCGGCGGCTCCGGCGGATGGATCAGCGCCGCCAGCTTGGATGGGGTGATGGGCAGGGACGGCACCTCATCAACAGCTATGCCGGACAGGGCGTCCGCCACCGCGTTGGCGAGGCAGACCGGCGTGCTCATGCAATTCCCCTCCCCCACCCCCTTGGCGCCGAGCGGTGTCACCGGCGACGGACTTTCGCGGTGGAGGATGACGGGAAGCGGCACCTCGCAGGCGGTCGGCACCAGATAGTCGGCGAAGGTGCCGGACAGGAACCGGCCGTCCTCGCCATAGGCGTATTCCTCGTACAGCGCGGTGCCAACGGCATGGGCGAAGCCGCCCAGGATCTGCCCCTCGACCAGCAGCGGGTTCAGCAGCCGGCCGGCGTCGTGCATGGTGACGTAGCGGTCGATCCGCAGCGCCCCCGTCGTCCGGTCGATCTCGACCCCGCAGAAATCGAAGATGAAGCCGTAGCAGGCGGAGCTATTGATGTGGTCGGCGTCGGTCGGCGCCTTCAGCGGATCCGGCGTCCAGAAGGCGGTCTCGCGCAGAGCCGCCTCCTGCCCGTCCGGCAGCATGCCGGGCGCCCAATGGCCGGCGGCGGCGACGCGGGAGAAGGACAGGCCGTTGTCCAGGTTGGCGTCGGAGTAGACCCGGCCACCGGCAAACCGCACATCGTCGGCCCGGCAATTCAGCTGCCCGGCGACCAGCGCCGCCATGCGGCCACGCAGACGGGTCGCCGCCACCTGGGCCGCTCCCGCCACCGCCCCGGCGAAGCGGCTGGAATAGTTGCCTGACGCGATCGACCAGGCATCCTTGCCGGTGTCGAGGTCGGTGTTGACCCGGATGTCCTCGAAGCGCAGGCCGAAGACGTCGGCCACCACCTGGGCCAGCACGGTGCGGTGCCCCTGCCCCTGGGGGGCGGAGGCCACCGTCACCGACACGCCGCCGGTGGGATCGACGGCGACGCTGGCTGTCGCCTGCGCGCCGTTCTTCGGTCCGGCCTTGCGCCGCTCCTCGGCGGTCAGGACGGTGGTGATGTAACCCATGTTGGAGATCGACGGCTCGACCACCGCGGCGTAGCCAATGCCGTAGAGCCGCCCCTCCGCCCGCAGCGCATCGCGCCGGGCCTTCAGCGCGTCGAGCGCCCCTTCGCGCACCGCCTGCTCCAGCGTCGCGCGGTAATCGCCGCTGTCGAGCGTCCCGCCCGACGCGGTGCTGTAGGGCATCGCTTCGGCCGCCACGAGGTTGCGGCGGATGACGTCAAGCGGGTCCAGCCCCAGCTCCGCCGCCACCAGGTTCATCAGCCGCTCCAACCCGTAATAGAGCTGTCCGCCGCCGAAGCCGCGGTTGAGGCCGGTCGGCGTCTTGTTGGTGACGACGATGCGGTTGGTCACCGTCAGGTTCGGGATGTCGTAGGCGCCTGTCAGGTTGCCTTGGTTGCGGTAGAGCGATGCCGGTTCCGGCGCCCGCAGATAGGCGCCGCAATCCTCGGTCTGCTCCATCCGCAGCGCCAGCACCCGGCCGTCCGGCTCCACCGCCGCCTCGATCCGCATGCAGCGCGCGGTGGCGGAGGTGGCGGCCATCAGATGCTCCAGCCGGTCCTCCACCCACTTCACCGGCCGCCCGGCGACGCGGGCGCACAGCCCCATCAGCACGACATAGGGGAACACCGCCTGCTTGTTGCCGAAGCTGCCGCCGGAATGGGGTGGCGTCTTCAGCCGCAACCGCGATCCCGGCACGTTCAGCGCGCGCGCCATCACCGGATGGACGGCGAAGGGGCCGGAGAAGTTCGACAGCACCTCGTAGGAATCCTCGGCGGCGTCGTAATCGGCCAGGACGACGAAGCACTCCATCGGGGTGCAGGAGTTGCGGGGATACTCGACCTCGACCGACACGGTGCGGGCGGCGCGGGCGAAGGCGGCGTCAGGGTCGCCATAGCGGAAGCCGCGGCTGTTGACGAGGTTGGACCCCACCGCCGGATGCAGCGGCTCCGATTCCTCGTCCAAAGCCTGAACGATCGAGGTCACCGGCGGCAGCAGGCGATAGCTCACCTCGATGCGGTCGAGCGCGTCCTCCGCAACATAGCGGCTGTCGGCCAGCACCACCGCCACCGGTTCGCCGACATGGCGCACGCGGTCGATGGCGAGGCACCAATGCTCCATCGGCGCGCGGATGCCGACCAGGAAGGCGCTGGCATGTCGCTTGGCGTCCGCCCCGGTCACCACTGCGGCGACGCCGGGAACCGTTAGCAGGATGCGGAAAAAGGCTGTGCTGCGGCGGGCTCTCGTGATTCTCTCTGCTGGCACAGGGTGCGGTCGGAGAGGGGATGATGCGCGGATCGGACGAACGCAGCGAGGGTCTTTTCAGCTACGTGAGCTGTGAGGCGCGGGTTCCGGCCAATCACCCGCTGCGGCCGATCCGGGCCATCGTGGATGAAGCGCTGGAGGTGATGTCGCCCGCCTTCGAAGGCCTGTACTCGAAGATCGGGCGGCCGTCGATCCCGCCGGAGAAGCTGCTGCGGGCTCTGCTGCTCCAGGCCTTCTACTCGGTGCGCTCGGAACGCCAGCTGATGGAACAGCTCGATTACAACCTGCTGTTCCGCTGGTTCGTCGGCCTGTCGATGGACGCCCCGGTATGGGACGTTACGGTGTTCACCAAGAACCGTGAGCGTCTGCTGGCCGGGGATGTGGCGGCCACGTTCCTGGCCACCGTGCTGGGTCAGCCGAAGGTCAAGGCGCTGCTGTCGGACGAGCACTTCTCGGTGGACGGCACGCTGATCGAAGCCTGGGCCAGCGTGAAGAGCTTTCGGCCCAAGGACGGCAGCGGCGAGCCGCCGGGGCCGGGGCGCAACGGCGACCGCGACTTTCATGGCGAGAAGCGGTCCAACGAGACCCATGCCTCGACCAGCGATCCCGAGGCGCGGTTGTACCGCAAGGGCAACGGGCAGCCGGCGAAGCTGGCCTTCATGGGCCATGCGTTGATGGAGAACCGTCACGCCCTGGTGGTGAATGTCCGGCTCACCGCGGCCACCGGTCTGGCTGAACGCGAAGCGGCGGTGTCCATGATTGAGGCCATCCCCGGCCGCCACCGCATCACAGTCGGCGCCGACAAGGCTTACGACACCAAGGATTTCGTGGCGAACATGCGCAGCTTGGGCGCCGCTGCGCATGTTGCGCAGAACACGAGCAACCGCCGCTCGGCGATCGACGGCCGGACCACCCGCCACCCCGGCTACGCCGTCAGCCTGAGAGTCCGCAAACGGATCGAGGAGGTGTTCGGCTGGATCAAGGGAGCCGGCTTGCGCAAGACGCGTCATCGCGGCACGGCCCGCGTCGGTTGGATGTTCACCCTGACCGCTACCGCCTACAACCTGATCCGATTGCCCAAGCTGCTGGCGGCGGCATAATCACGCCCGGAATCCGCCTGAATGGCGGTTCCGGGAGCCGCAGAGCGCGAAAAGGCGCTCTATTCTGATGAAAACGGGCGTCAGAACTCCCATTCTCAAGCCGCAGCGGGGGAAAAAGGCCCGAATATGTTCGTTTTTCCGCGCCCTGTTAGGGCGGCGGCTGTGTCGATGCCCAGCAGATCGGCATGGGCGTGCGGCGAACGCAGGATCGCCGCGTGCAGGGTGCCGGGCTTCACCGGCAGATCGTCGGCATAGCGGGCGACGCCGGTCAGCAGCGCCGCATCCTCCACCCGCGGCATCGCGCGGCCGACGAATGGCGCCGGACTCTCTTTTATTTCAATGGTCTGCGTGGCGGTCTGCGTGGCCGTCATCGTCATCCTCCCGTTACCGGAGGAGACTAGACCGTTCGCCGAGCAAAGCTTTTACCGTGGAGTGTCGCTATTTACCCTAGCGTCTCATTTTTGGGTGTCATTTTTGAGCGTCTCGTTTTCACGCATGCCCGGCCTCGGGCGGCCTCCCCGCGGGCTGGTCCACCAGATTGACGACGCGCCGGTATTCGGTGGGCGTCACGCCCTGGTGGTTGCGGAAGAAGCGGCTGAAATGACTGGGCGCCGAAAAGCCGAGCCGGCCGGACACCTCGGTCGCGCTTTCCAGCCCGGCGGCCATGGCGTCGATCGCCGCCTCCATCCGCAGCACGTTGAAATAGAGCGCCGGGGTGATCGCCATCGTCTGCTGGAACAGCCGGAACATGTGGGCGCGCGACAGGCCGGCGGCGGCGGCGACGCGGCCGGCGTCGAACTCCTCCCCCAAGGTCCCCCGCATGAAGCGGATGGCCTGACGGATACGGAAGTCGCCGGCCGCCGGGACGGCACAGCGGGCGCCGCCCAGCCTCCGCCATTCGGAAAAGCGGTCGATGATGGCGATCATCAGGTCGAACAGCGCCTCCTCCATCCGTTCGCCCGACGGGTCGTCATACAGCAGTTCCGCCGCCATGCGGTCGGCCAGCCGGCGGATGTACGGCGTCAGCTCGCCACAGGACTGCGCGAAGAAGCCGGGATTGCCGCTGGCGTTGAGTTCCCGCTGCATGGCGCCGAGCCAACGCGGCTCGATGTACAGCGCCAGGATCACGGTGCGCGGGGCGCCCGGCTGATGGGCGTAGGAATGGGCCTCCCAGCTGTTGACCAGCACCGCGGTGTCGTCGCGAAGCGGGTAGAGCCGGTCCCCCACCGCAAAGCGCGTGTCGGCGCCGGACGCCTTGATCAGCACATGGCAATGGGGATGCGCGTGATGGATCAGCGCATTGTCCATGTCCAGCAGGGCGACGCGGCCGAAGCTTCCCTGATGGATGCGCATCGCTTTCGACATGGCCGCCCGTCCCTTTCCACTCGCCCGCAGCCACCGGCTATCGGGACGCTCTATGACCATTTGTTTGACAAGCTAATCGTCAATGCGCGCCTTTACCAGATCCATCGGACAGGAACCGTTGGACTTGCGGCTGTCGGCAGCGCCACAAAGGGCAGCATCATATCATCACGAGGGCGCCCCGCCGTATGAGGGACCTTCAACAAGCTACGGACACGCTTGCCGAACATCACCAGGAACGGCGGGACACGCCAAAGTAGCCCACGCCCCCGGACTGCGCGATTAGGGGTTACCCTGCGTCAGAATGCCCGGCGGAGTGAACCGGACGGACGTCGTCGTGAGGCTGGGGACTGGGGTCAACAACCCGTTCTTTCCGGCAGCCCGGCGACGGGTGGAGCGGGCGCACAGGATTTTGCCGCGCCTTGTCCCGCAGCGCCGTTGGCGGGCGGTGCGGTGCGGATGCCCATTCCGCTCAAGTCGTAACCGGTCCAGGCAAGATGGCCCGGCGACATCAGCAGCGGCGCCCAGATCACCGCCGACAGGACATTGAACGTCTGAAATTTCCGATGGGGCATGGCCATCATGCCGGCCGTCGTCGGCACCACCGCGCGCAACGGGCCGATGAAGCGCGCCAGGAACACGCTCTTGCTTCCATGACGCTGGAAGAAGGCCTCGCCACGGCGGCGCAGTTCGGGCTGCCTGCTCAACGGCCACTTCCGGAACATGCGCTCGCCATAGCGGCGGCCCAGCCAGTAGGAGGTGGCGTCCCCCAGGATGGCGCCGCCCGCGATCGCCAGATAGACCGACCAGAAATCGAGAACGCCCGCTCCCACGAGTGCGCCGACCGCGGTCAGCATGATGACGCCGGGAATGAGGAGCCCGACGAGTGTCAGCCCCTCCGCAAACGCCATCAGGAAGATGATCGCTTCCGCCCAGTCCGCATGCGCTTCGATGAAGGCGGCGAGAGCGGTTCCCTGGGCTGCGAAATCCGGCAGTCCCGTCAGCAAGGCGTTTGCGCCCGCGTCGTCTCGATCCTCGCAGAACGCTGGCTGACGACGAGCCGTCGATGCAGGTCGGTCATGAAAAGCGCCAAGTCCTTTTCCAAGTCGGTGAAGCCGCCGAAATCCCGAAACACGATCATGCCCTTCGGCGAAGCCCGCCGCGCCCGGTTTATCGCATGCGGGGCAATCGAAGCAAGCGGCGCCCGCGCATCGCCCTCAATCCGGCGGGTCCAGCCGTCGTAGCGCAGGGTCTCACCCGGCAATATTCCTCATTTTACCGTCCAAGCCGGCGGATTGCCGGATACCGCCCGTCGCACGGCCGGTACAGGCTGATGGACGGACTGTAGGTGAAACGCACGGAAGGGAAAGACGCAGGCATGTACCATGACCATGTGCGCCGGGACAGATTGACGAACAAGGCGTGGTTCCTGGGCGTGCTGGCGCTCGCCATCACGGCGGCCGGCATCGTCGGCGGCATCGGGCACACCGGCCTCGCCGCCGCCGTCGCGCCGGTCACTGCGGCCCTGCCGGGCGGCGAGTCGCTGGTGACCGTCTGGGCCGCTCTCGGCCTAACGCTGATCCTCACGCTGAACGTCCATCTTCTCGGCCGGCTCAGCCTTCGGCTGCAGGTCGCCGCCGTCTGGCTGGAAGTGCTCAGCCTGTTCCTGGCCTTCTTCTACAGTTTCGACCTGTCCTACAGCTTCATCCCGGGCAAGCTGTCGTTCCTGATCACCCAGGGCGTCGCCACGACGCTGTATATCTCGGCGATTTCCATCGGTCAGGTTCTGCCAACCGAAGTTGAAGCCGAAGGAAGCGCCGAGCTGGTACTGGCTGGGGTTGAGCAGGAAGGTGATGCTGTCCCCGCTCCAGGTGCCGCAGCCACCGGCGGGATTGCCCTCCTGCACCGCGTAGTCCAGCTGGAACTGGTTGTCGGTGGTGGCAAGGGCGTAGAGGTGGTCCTCCACCACGTCCAGGAACTTCAGGTACACGGACGAGTAGAAGCGGACGGGCTGACCGTTGTTGACGCCCGGCAACACGGTTGGCCGTTCGCAAGGGCCGCCCGGTTCGCCGGCGTCCAGTCCAGAAGCTGCGGCCATGCCGCCTGCAATGGCCATTGCAGGCTGTTCCCCATTGTGGTGTCGAGGGTCAGCGCCATGCCCCCGTCAACGTCGCTGAAGGTCAGCACCACCTGGGCGCCGCTGCACTTCATGCTGACCAGCGTCAGGGTGGCTCCGCTGGCCGTGGCCTGCAGGTCGATGCTGGCGGTTCCAACCAGGGCTTGCAGTTCGAGCTGCCGGGTGGACGGGTCTACCTTCAGGGTCGCCTCGCTGCCCAGTTGCAGCGTGATGCCGTTCAGGTAGTCGCCGATCGCGGTCTGGACCGGGCCGGGGAATTGGTCATAGGCAAGTTGGAGGGCCTGGGTGCCGGCGCTGGTGTGAAGCAGGCATTGGAGGGTCGCGTAGATGTTCGAGGCCATGGTCTCACTTCCCCAGATTGTTCAGCGCGTTCTGCGCGAACTGCGTCGCAGCCTGCCTGATCTGGCCCAGGTTCTGGCCGATGTAGTCGTTGATGGCGCCGATGATGGCCTGGATCAGCGCGTCCTGCCCCAGGAAGGCGTTGATGAAGATTTGGTACTGCCGGTCTTCCGAAGGCAGCGTTATGGTCAGGGTCACGTCGCCGGAGCCGGCCACCAGGGTGACCTGCGTGTAGGTCAGCGACAGTTGCTGGGGGTTGTCGCCGTCGGAGTAGAGCGTGGTCGTCACACCGAGGGTACCGCTGGTGTTTACCAGACTGAGGTTCAGCGTGCCTCTGATCGGGATCGGCTGGTTCTGGTTCACCTGGATGTCGAGGCTGAACGGCGTCGTGGCCGTGACCGGCGGCGACGGCACGGCAACCTGCTGGCCGTTCACGTTCACCTTGGTCGCCGCCGGGACCTCGCCCAGCAGCAGGGTCGCGGTGGCCTGCTGGTTGGCGCCGAAGATGGTGCTGTTCGGCGGGGCGATCACGTTGGACAGGCCGTCGATCACCAGATTGGCCAAGGAGATGTTGCTCAGTTGGACCGACTGGCCCAGGACGGACGTGCTGAACGGGCCGTCGATGGATAGATTAGTCGCCGTGAGGGGGGCCAGCTGCGGCGACCTGGAGCCCAGGATCACGGTGGGGACATAGACATAGCCGCTGGGGTCGTTCAGCGCGCCCCGCGCCCGGTTGAAGATGTACTTGTCGACGTCGTTGGCGTCCGTGTCCACCGTGCTGTCGGCGACCTGCGTACTGCCGAAAACGGTGTCGAGGGCGCTGGTGATTTGGCTGGTGAGCAGGTTCGCGACCTGCGCCATGTTGCCCGGGGACATCAGCGCGCCGTTGATCTGGCTCGTCAGCATCTGCGCCGCGTCGTTCGTGGCGATGAGTTGCTGGAAGAACGCGGTCCAGGACGGATAGAAGGCCTTTGCGGAGATCGCCTGCGGGAAGGGGACGGGCGACAGGCTCTGGTAGTCCAGATTCTGCAGGGAGAAGGTCGGGACCGACCCCTGCACCGCCGCCAGGTTGAGGGAGTTGAGCGCGAATTGCAGTGCCGGCGGGGAAGCGACGGTGACCGTGCCGTTGGCCACCGCCTGGGCGTTCGTCAGCGTCAGCAGCGCGATGCCGGAGGCGCTGCAATCGAAGCCGTTCGGGTTCGCCGCGGACGGGGTCAGCCCCAGGCTTGGCGGGAGCGTCACCAAGTTGCCGGACTTGTCCGGTATTCGGTAGCAAACACACCCACGGCTGAACGCACGTACACATACAAATAATCGCTCGTATTCAAACGGAACACTAAGGT
>NZ_VUOI01000023.1:0-76480 GCF_015390205.1 Azospirillum sp. INR13 | reverse complement strand
AAGATCGCTGCGATCTCCTTGGGATCGATCGGCGTCACCACGGCGCCGCGGTGCGGGCGCAGCTCCACCAACCCTTCGGCCGCCAGCACGCGCAACGCCTCGCGCAACGGCGTGCGCGAGACGCCGAGCTGTTCGCACAACTCCATCTCCGGCACGCGGCGGCCGGGCGGCAGTTCTCCCTCCAGGATCATGGCCCGCAACTCCGCCACCGCGGAGTGATGCAGCGTCTCACGGCGCAGGGGGGCGTTGGCGGTCTTTGCGGGGCTGTCCATGGTCGATCCGGTGGGTCTGTTCTGCTGCATACTTGGGCATTCTTGCTCAAACGATGCCATGCGCTCAAAAATAAGGCAAGCAACCTCGTTGATGATCCTTCTCATTAAAACTGCGGTAAACAACTGGAATAAAACGATAATCATGAAATAGAGATTTTGTATACAATCCGGCACGGTCCTTGCGACAGCGGTGGAAACGCAACCGCATCTGGAGCCGAAGCCTCATGTCGATCCGGTCCCTCACCCTGAACGCCGTCACAGCCACCGCGCTGGCCCTGTCTGCTCTGGCGGCGACCGCCCCGACGGCACCGGCCGCCGATGCGGAAGCCGTGAAGCTCGGCTTCGCCAAATGCGCCCACTGCCTGCCGATGGCGCTGACGCCCGATCTGGCCAAGGGCGTGTCGATCGAGGCGATCAACTTCAACTCCGGCAACGACGTGCTGACCGCGCTGGTGTCCAAGAGCATCGACGTGGCGCAGGTCACCTACCTCCACTACGTCACCGCGCTGGACAAGGGTTTCGACGTCGTCGCCATCTCCGGTCAGGTCAATGGCGGGTCGGAGATCGTCACCGCCAAGGGCATCGACCTGAAGGCGGGCGACTGGGCCGGGCTGAAGGCGCTGGCGGCATCCCGCAAGGCGAAGGGCGAGCCGCTGCGCGTCGCCGCCTCGCGCGGGAACGCGCAGGACATCCACATGCGCGGCGCCCTGCAGAAGCACGGCATCGACGCCAACAAGGACGTCCAGTTCATCAACATCCCCAACCCGTCCGACCATGCCGCCGCCCTGCAGCGTGGCGAGGTCGACGTGATCTGCACGGTGGAGCCCTTCGCCTCGCAGATCCGCAGCACCGGCGTCGGCACGCATTTCGCGCTGCCCTACGACCAGGCGGCCGGCAACCTGACCAACCTGATCGTCACCCGCTCCGACGTCATCAAGGAGCATCCCAAGGCGGTCGAGGCCACCGTCGCCTCGGTCGTGGCACTGGTCGACAAGCTGAAGACCGACCGCACCGTCTGGGTCGACACCATCAACAAATACACCGGCTTGAACAAGGATATCGCGGCGGCATCCCTGGAAAACGCCTTCCCCGACTATGCCATCCACAAGGACAGCACCGTCGCCATCGCCACGATGATGCGGGAGCTGAAATACATCGGCAAAGACGTGTCGGACGTCGCGGTGAAGAACATCGACTATCGGTTTCTGGAAGCGGTGACGAAGAAGCCGAGGAGCGAGCTGGGGGGCTGAGGTCCAAGCATTGCCCCTATCCCGACGTATTGCCCTTCCTCGACATCATTTGACGACCATCGAAAGGCCGGTCCATGACCGCATTGTCGAAATTCTGGGAGCGCGCGGTCGTTCCCGTCCTGATCCTCGCGGCCTGGGAGATCGTGTCGCGGTCCGGCCTGCTGCCGGCGGCCCTGCTGCCGGCGCCCTCCGTCGTGCTGCACAGCTGGGCCGACTGGGTGTTCGGCTTCGACGAGACGGCGCAGGCCAACAGCGGGCGCTGGCTGGCCGATGCGCTGTCCAGCGCGGTGCGCGTCGCCGCCGGATACGGCATCGCGGTGGCGACCGGCGTGCTGCTGGGCATCGCCATCGGCTGGTGGAGCTGGGTGGAACGCGCCATCGAGCCGACCATCCAGATGCTGCGCCCGGTTCCGCCGGTGTCCTGGATCCCGGTGGCGATCATCTGGTTCGGCATCGCCAACAAGCCGGCGATCTTCCTGGTCTTCCTCGGCGCCTTCTTCCCGATCCTGATGAACACCATCCACGGCGTGAAGACCGCCGACCGCAACCTGATCCGCGCGGCCTCGATGATGGGCGCCACCGAACAGCAGCTGTTGCGCCATGTGGTGTTCCCGGCGGCGCTGCCCAGCATCTTCGCCGGCCTGCGCATCGGCATCGGCGCCGCCTGGATGCTGACCGTCACCGCGGAGATGGTCGCGGTCAAGAGCGGGCTCGGCTACGTGCTGTGGGACAGCTACTACTTCCTGCGCTACGACCTCGTCCTTGCCGCGATGGCCAGCATCGGGCTGCTGGGCTACGTCACCGACGCGCTGATCAAGCTGCTGATGTCCGCGGCGCTGCACTGGCAGCACGCCTCCACGCTCCAGAGCCGGGAGGGCTGAGCCCATGGCCTCCATCGAACTGCAGAACATCACCAAGATCTACGGCGACGCCAAGCGCAAGCGCGACCTGCTGGCCATCGACGACGTCAGCCTGACGGTGGAACGCAACGAATTCCTCTGTCTGCTGGGCTCGTCCGGCTGCGGCAAGTCCACCCTGCTGAACATGATCGCCGGGTTCGAGAAGCCGACCAAGGGCACCGTCACCGTCGGCGGCAAGCCGGTGGACGGCCCCGGCGCCGACCGCGGCATGGTGTTCCAGCAGGCCACCCTGATGCCCTGGCTGCCGGTGTGGGAGAACATCGCCTTCCACCTGCGCCTGAAGGGCTGGCGCAAGACCGACCGTCGCGCCGCGGCGCAGGAATACATCGACCTCGTCGGGCTCAAGGGCTTCGAGAACCACTACCCGGCCGAACTGTCGGGCGGCATGAGCCAGCGCGTCGGCATCGCCCGCGCCCTGCTGCTGAACCCGCAGGTCATCCTGATGGACGAGCCTTTCGCCGCCCTCGACGCCCAGACCAAGATGGACATGCAGGAGGAACTGGTTGCCATCTGGCAGAAGCAGCGCTGCACCATCGTCTTCGTCACCCACAGCGTCGACGAGGCGCTGGTGCTGGGCACCCAGGTGGCGGTTCTGACCAGCCGGCCGGGGCCGCCTGCGCGAACGCATCGAACTGGATCTGCCGCGTCCGCGCGACATCACCAGCCCGCGCTTCAACGACCACAAGCGCCACATCCTGAACCTGATCCGGGAGGAGGGCCTGCAGCAGCGGCAGGTCGCCGCGGCATGACCGGCGCCATCCAACCGCAACCGCCGGACCTTCCGCCGATCGGCGCAACCGTCGTCACCGGCGATGGGGCCGGGGTGATGGAGGATGCGGCGCTCGGCATTCGCGGCGGCCGTCCCGTCCATGCCGGTCTGGAAGAGATCTGTGCCGAGGCCGACAAGGACGCCCGCGCCCTGTGGGCGCGTGCCTGACCCAACTCATTCAAAGAAAGACGAGTTCCCCGAGATGACCAAGCGCGTTCTTCTGGGCATGCTGACCCCGTCCTCCAACACGGTGCTCGAACCGGTGACCGCCGCCATGCTGAGCGGCCTGCCGGAGGTGAGCGCCCATTTCGGCCGCTTCACCGTCAAGGAGATCTCGCTGCGCGCCGCGGCGCTCGACCAGTTCACCGACGCGCCCTTCCTCGATGCCGCGCGGCTGCTCGCCGATGCGCAGCTGAACGTGATCGGCTGGAACGGCACCTCGGCCGGCTGGCTCGGCTTCGATGCCGACGTGAAGCTGTGCAAGGCGATCGAGGACGAGACGGGGATTCCCGCCTGCACCTCCATGCTGGCGCTGAACGAGATCCTGGAGACGACGGGCCGCAAGCGCTTCGCCATCGTCAGCCCCTATCTGGACGAGATTCAGCAGACGATGGTCGCCAACTACAACGACGCCGGCTTCGAGGTGGTGGCCGAACGGCACCTGAACGACCGCGGCAACTTCTCCTTCTCCGAGATCAGCGAGGAGCGGATCGAGCGAATGTGCCTGGAGGTGGCGGAGGCCAAGCCGGAGGCCATCGCCATCATCTGCACCAACATGCGCGGCGCCGCGGTGGCGGAGCGGGTGGAAAAGGCGCTGGGCATCCCCGTCTACGACACGGTGTCCACCGTCCTGTGGAAGGCGCTGCGCATGACCGGCGTCGACACCCGCCGGGTCCATGGCTGGGGCAGCCTGTTCCGGGAACTGCACGGCTGACGTGCCAAGAAGCTGACGCGCCAAGAAGGGGAGGGGAGCATGGATTTCGATCTGGTCATCCGCAACGGCACGGTCGCCACCGCGTCGGACGTGTTCAAGGCCGATGTCGGCGTGAAGGACGGCACGGTGGCGGCGCTCGGCAGCGGGCTTGCCGCCGGGCGGGAGGAGATCGACGCGGACGGTCTGCTGGTCCTGCCGGGCGGGGTCGACGGCCATGTCCATTTCGACCAGCCGACCGGCGACTCTTCGGTGATGGCCGACGATTTCCTGTCCGGCACCCGCTCCGCGGCCTTCGGCGGCACCACCACGGTGCTGCCCTTCGCCTGCCAGCAGAAGGGCCAGTCGCTGCGGGCCGCGGTGGAGGATTATCACCGCCGGGCCGCGGGCAAGCCGGTGATCGATTATGCCTTCCACCTGATCGTCACCGACCCGACCGAACAGGTCCTGGGGCAGGAGCTGCCGGCGCTGATCCGCGACGGCTACACCTCCTTCAAGATCTACATGACCTATGACGCGCTGAAGCTGAACGACCGCCAGATTTTGGAGGTGCTGGACATCGCGCGCTCCGAGGGCGCCATGGTGATGATGCATGCGGAGAATGCCGACTGCATCGCCTGGCTGACCGAGAAGCTGGAACGCGCCGGCCAGACCGCGCCCTTCTTCCACGGCGTCTCCCGTCCCCGCGTGGCGGAGCGCGAGGCGACCCACCGCGCCATCTCCCTGGCCGAGCTGGTGGACGTGCCGATCCTGATCGTCCATGTCTCCGGCGCCGACGCGGTGGAGCAGATCCGCTGGGCCCAGGGCCGGGGCCTGCGCATCTATGCGGAGACCTGCCCGCAGTATCTCTTCCTGACTGCCGACGACCTGGGCGGGGAGGGATTCGAAGGAGCGAAATGCATCTGCTCGCCGCCGCCGCGCGACGCCGCCAACCAGAAGGTGATCTGGGACGGGCTGACCGGCGGCACCTTCCAGATCTTCTCCTCCGACCATGCGCCGTTCCGCTTCGACGGACCGGGCGGCAAGAAGGTGAACGGCGAGAAGGCCCCCTTCCGCTGCGTGCCCAACGGCATTCCGGGGGTGGAGACACGACTGCCTCTGCTGTTCTCCGAAGGCGTGATGAAAGGCCGCATGGAGCTGACGAAGTTCGTCGAGCTGACCGCCGCCAACCCGGCCCGCATGTATGGCCTGCACCCGCGCAAGGGCACCATCGCCGTCGGGTCGGACGCCGACATCGCGATCTGGGATCCCGCGCGCAAGGTGACGATCACCAACGGCATCCTGCACCACGATGTCGACTACACCCCCTATGAGGGCATCGAGGTCACCGGCTGGCCGGTGGTCACGCTGTCGCGCGGAGACGTGGTGTGCCGCGACGGCGTCCTGCTGGCGTCGCCCGGCCGCGGCGCCTTCCTGCCCTGCGGCCTGCCGGCCCTGGCCCGGCCGAAGGGGGCGCCCGCACCGGCATTGCCATTCTAAGGCCCCTACGGGTTGCACCGGATTGTGAAGCTCAGATCTATGACGAAAGGCAAGGTATCGCGCAACAGGAGGACGACTGCGCGAAAAGATTGATCTGCGTACCTTGCGAACTGTTCTCATAAGCGGAAAATTAACGGGAAGGAGTGCACAATAATTGTGATATTCGAAAACCGGTAACTTTCGCGATGATCTCTCCCCGCACTCCAGAAATCTTCGACCGGGCCACGGGCGATGCTCGCCGACTCAATATGGCCGGCCTGCTTTTTGCCGCCATGGTTGTGCTGACCATCGCATTCGTGATGTTCATGGCGCTGGAGACGGCGCGGCGCATCGACACGGCGATGGCGGAGCGGACGAAGGCGGAGATCGTCGATGCGGTGGCCGATCTGGGCGCCGCGATGGGGAAGAAGGCCGAGGAATACAGCCTGTGGAACGACGCCGTCGACCATCTGGTGGTCGCGTTCGATGGCGTCTGGGCCAATGCCAACGTCGGTCCCTATGCGGAACGCCTGTGGGGGCTGGACCGCTCCTATGCCTGGAACGGCCGCGACGGGCTGATCTATGCGTCGAAGGACGGTGCCCTGCGCGGCGATCTGGATGCGGCCGCCCGGGAGGCTGCGGATTTGCTGCCGGTGCTGGCGGCGGCGCGGACCGCCGGCCGGCCGGTCAGCGGCATCGTCCATATCGGGCAGACGCCCTTCGTCTTCGGCGCCCGCGTGATCGAGTATGAGGAGGGACGCGCCGCCCTGCCGCCCGACCCGCAACAGCCGGTCCAGGTGTTCCTGACCACCCTGGAAGGCGAGTTGGCGAAGCTTGCCGAGTCGCGGCGGATCGCCGGGTTGCGTGTGGTCCCGATCGATACCCCGGCTCTTCCGGCCCTGGCCAGCCTGCCCCTGGAGGCCATCGCCGACCAGCCGGTCGGCATCCTGACCTGGAAGCCGGAACAGCCCGGGGGCACGCTGGTCCGCCTGATCGCGCCCTATGCCGCTGGCTTTGCGCTGGCCCTGCTGCCGTTGCTTTTCCTGTTCCAGCGCGTGCTGCACCGGCTGAAGCGGCAGGAGCCGCTGCGCCTCAGCGAGGCGCGGCTGGCCCAGGCGCAGCGCGTCGCCCGGCTGGCCTACACGGTCCATCTGCCGGAGGAACGGCTGGAGGTCTCCGCCAATTTCCGCGACCTGATCGGCCTGCCCGGCGAGTCCGGCCTGCTCACCATCGGCCTCTATCTCGACCGGGTGAAGCCGGAACACCGTATGGAGGTGCAGGAGGCCTACCGCCGCGCCTGGGCGGAGAACAGCCGCTTCGACATCGAATACCGCATCACCCGCTCAGGAGACGGACATCTCGACCTTCAGGAGGTGGGGGAGCCGTTCCACGATTCCGACGGCCTCGTGCTGGGCCTGATCACCGCCATCCAGGACGTCACCGCCCGCCGCCGCGCGGAGGAGACCATCCGGCACCAGGCCAATTACGACGCGTTGACCGGACTTCCCAACCGGCCGCTGTTCTACGACCGGCTGCGGCAGGCGCTGCGGCGGGCGTCGCGTCTGCGCAACCGGATGGCCCTGCTGTTCATCGACCTGAACCGCTTCAAATGGGTCAACGATACGCTGGGCCACCAGACCGGCGACGTGCTGCTGCGCGAGGCGGCGCAGCGGATGGCCGGCTGCCTGCGCGATTCCGAAACCATCGCTCGGATCGGCGGCGACGAGTTCACGGTGATCCTGTCCGACATCGGTGATCGCGAGGATGCCGAGCGGGTGGCCCGCCGCCTGCTCGACTGCCTGTCGGAGCCGTTCCGCATCGCCGGCCAGACCCTGCACATCTCCGCCAGCATCGGCGTCACCTTCGCCCCCGACCAGGGGACCGACCCCGAGCTTCTGGTGAAGAACGCCGATGTCGCGATGTACCATGCCAAGCGCCTGGGCACCGCCAACTGGACCTTCTACGACCCGGCGATGGACGCCGACGCCCTGGCGCATCTGCAGCTGGAGAACGAACTGCACGAGGCGGTGGCGAAGGGGCAGCTTGCGCTGTTCCTCCAGCCGGTGGTGGATGTCGCCAGCGGCCTGCTGGCCGGCGCCGAGGCGGAGGTGCGCTGGAATCATCCCGGTCGCGGTTTGCTTTCCGCCGGTCAATTCCTGCATCTTGCCGAGGCCAACGGACTGATCGTGGCGGTCGGCGGCTGGCTGCTGGATGCCGCCTGCCGGCAGCTGGCGGACTGGCGCGGCCGTGACGCCGCCGGCCTGCGTCTGACCGTTCCGGTGTCCTCCCTGCAGCTCCGCCATTTCGGCTTCGAGGAGCAGGTCGCCGGCAGCCTCGCCCGCCATGGCGTCCCGCCCGACCGGCTGATCCTGGAACTTCCGGAAGCCGCCATGCTGTCGCCGTCGGATGAGACGACACGGACGATGCAGACGTTGCGGACGCTGGGGATCGCCTTTTCCATCAGCGGCTTCGGCACCGGCTATGCGTCTCTGGGCCATCTGCGCCGGCTGCCGGTGGAGTTCCTGAAGATCGATCAAGTCATCCTGCAGGACATGGCGCGGAACCCGGGCAACCAGGAGACGGTGCGCGCCATCGTGGCGCTGGCCCGCAGCATGAACCTGACGGTGATCGCGGAAGGAATAGAGACGGGGGAACAGCAGGCATTGGCCGGTGAGGTGCGCTGCGTCTATGCCCAGGGCCGCTATCTCGGCCACCCGGTTCCCGCCGAGTCCTTCGACCTGACCCTAACCGCTGCGGGGAGCGGGCCGCTTTGCCCGGCGGCCATCTGCCCGGCGGACGGCGAGGGTCGTCCCTGACGCGCGCTCGGCGGCGAGGCCCCTCTCCCCGCACTGGAGAGGGGCCCCGCCGCGGTCACGCCCGCCGTCACGCCACCCGCTTCTCGCGGAAGGCCTCGATGGTCCGCATCACGCCCCGCAGTTCGGCGAGGCCCTTCAGCCGGCCGACGAAGGAATAGCCGGGGTTCATCGTCTGGCCGATGTCGTCGCCCAGCAGATGGCCGTGGTCGGGACGCATCGGGATCTGGGCGTCGGCACGGCCGGCCTGCCGGCGGCGGGCCTCCTCGTCGATCAGCGCCGCGGCAACGCCGATCAGGTCGGTGTCGCCGCCGAGATGGTCGGCCTCGTAGAAGGACCCGTCCGGCTCGTGCGTGGTGTTGCGCAGATGGACGAAGTGGATGCGCGGGGCGAATTCCTTCGCCATCGCCACCAGATCGTTCTTCGGGTTGGACCCGAACGACCCCGTGCACAGGGTCAGCCCGCAGGCTTCCTGCGGCACCGCGTCGAACATCGCCCGCACGTCGTCGGCGGTGGACATCACGCGCGGCAGGCCGAAGATGGGGAAGGACGGGTCGTCGGGGTGGATGCACAGCCGAACCCCTTCCTCTTCCGCCACCGGCGTGATCTCGCGCAGGAACTCGACCAGATTGGCACGCAGATCCTCGACGCCGATTTCCTGATACAGCTCCAGCATGCCGCGGAAGCTGTCGCGGTCATAGGCGAAGTCGCGCGCCGGCAGCCAGTCGATCAGGTTGCGCTCCAACTCGGCCACCTGCTCCACGGCCATCGCCTCGAACCGCGCCTTGGCGGCGGCGATGTGGGCGGGATCGTAGCTGGCCTCCGCATTGCGGCGCTTCAGCACGAACAGGTCGTAAGCGGCGAAATCGACGCTGTCGTAGCGCAGGGCATAGCCGCCGTTCGGCAGCCGGTGCATCAGGTTGGTCCGGCTCCAGTCGGTGATGACCATGAAGTTGTAGCAGATCACCGGGATGCCGGCGCGGGCGACATTGCGGATCGACTGTTTGTAATTGTCGATCTTGGTGCGGAAGTCGCCTGTGCGGGTCTTGATCTCCTCGCCGACGCCGATGCTCTCCACCACGGCCCATGTCAGGCCGGCAGCCTCGACCATGGCGCGTCGCTTCTGGATTTCCTCAGGAGTCCAGACACTGCCCTGGTTCATGTGGTGCAGCGCCGTGACGATGCCGGTGGCACCGGCCTGACGGGCCTTCTCCAGGGTGACGGGATCGTCCGGGCCGAACCAGCGCCAGGTTTCCTGCATGATATGGTCCTTTCAAAACGGGTTTGCTTGCGGCGGTCGTGACCACCGCGATTTCACGGGTTGGCGAGGAAGGCGCTCAGCGTCTTGGCGACGCCGACGGTCATCAGGCTGTCGAGATGGCGGACCACCGCGTCACGGAAACCGGTCTCGGCGACCAGGTCCGGCGCGAAGATGTCCTCGACGGCGAACAGGGCTGCCGCCAGCGCACCGGCGTCGCCGGCATGGACACGGGCGATGCGGGTCAGCGTCGCCGCCATCGGGTCGGCGACCGCATAGGCGTTGCCGGCTTCGTCCTTTTCCAGCAGGAAGCGCATCCAGGCGGCGACGGCCAGCGGGATCACCGCCGGGACCTTGCCGGCGGCGAACAGTTCGCGTGCCGGCTCCAGCAGGCGCGGCGGCAGCTTCTGCGAACCGTCGGACGAGATCTGGATCGTGCGGTGGCGGATGCCGGGGTTGCGGAAGCGCGCCTCCAGCGCCGCGGTGTAGGCGGGGATGTCGGTTCCCGGCACCGGCGGCAGGGTGGGGATCAGGTCGGACGCCCACAGCCGGCGCATGACGGCGGGCAGCTGCGGGTCGGCCATGGCATCGGCGATGGTCTCGATCCCGGCGATCACCGACAGGTAGGCCAGCAGCGAATGGGCGCCGTTCAGGCAGCGCAGCTTCATCAGCTCGAACGGGTGGACATCGTCGACCAGGATGGCCCCGGCCTTCTCCCAGGCCGGGCGGCCGAGCGGGAAGCGATCCTCGATCACCCACTGCTTGAACGGCTCGGTCACCACCGGCCAGGCGTCGGCGCAGCCCAGCGCCGCGTCCACCGTCGCGCGGTCGGCGTCCTGGGTGGCCGGCGTGATGCGGTCGACCATGGTGCAGGGGAAGCTGACCTGCTCGGCGATGTAGGCGGCAAGCTCCGGGTCGCGCAGCTCGGCGTAGCGGACGACGATGCCCTTAACCTTGATGCCGTTCTGGGCGAGGTTGTCGCAGACCAGCACGGTGAAGGGTGCCACCCCGGCGGCGCGGCGGCGGCGGATGGCTTCGCACAGCAGGCCGGGCACGCTGCGCGGTGCCGTGGGATCGGCAAGGTCGGCGCGGATCAGCGGATGCGCCTCGTCCAGCGAGCCGGTGGCGGCGTCCTGGCAATAGCCCTTCTCGGTGACCGTCAGGGTGACGATGCGGATCTCCGGCTTCGCCGTCAGCGCCAGCACCTCGTTGAGCTGATCTGCGGTCGCCATGGCGTCGAGGAAGGACCCGACGACGCGCAGGCGGTCGCGGCTCTCTTCGCGCACCAGCAGCGTATAGAGGCAGTCCTGCGGCTTCAGCGCGTCGCGGATGGCGGGCGACAGCGGATCGACGCCGACGATGCCCCAATCCTTGACGCCACTCGCCAGCACGTCGTCGGTGTAGGTGGCGAGATGGGCGCGGCAGAAGGCGCCGAGGCCGATATGGACGATGCCCGCCGTCACCGCGTCGCGGTCGTAGGCGGGGCGCTCGACCGCCGGCGGCAGGCGGCGGAGGGTGTCGGGGGAAAGGCGGGTTTGGGAAGGATGGGCCGCCAGCAGGGCGGTGTTCGCGTCGGGCATGATGGGCTCCGGTTCGCGGCGGTCGCTGCGGTCTCCCTTTATCCGCTGTCGCGGAGTGTCGCGGGGGGCCGGTGCACCGTCATTCGGTGAGGCTTGAATGGTTCGGAAGGTCTCCGGGGCAGGACGCCCCGGAGCGTGGAGTGGCGTGTCAGACCTCGATGCCGGCCGGGGTGCGGCCCGACCCGGTCTTCGGCAGCACGAAGTGCATGATCGCCAGACCGACGAGGTAGAGGACGGAGGCGATGCCGAACAGCACCTGATAGTTGCCGTTGGTGGCGTCCAGCAGGCGGCCGACGCCCATCGACACGAACATGCCGACGAAGTAGGCGCAGAAGCCGCCGATGCCGACCACCGAACCCACCGCGTTGCGCGGCATGGTGTCGGACACGATGGTGTAGACGTTGGCCGAATAGCCCTGGTGGGCGGAGGCGGCAATGCCGATCAGCAGCACGGCCACCCACATGTTGGACACGGTGGAGGCGAAGAAGACCGGCAGCACGCACAGGCCGCAGACCAGGAAGGTCAGCTTGCGGGCGCGCAGCGGCTTCATGCCGCGTTTGATCAGGTGGGAGGAGAACCAGCCGCCGCCGACGCTGCCGAAATCGGCCATGGTGTAGATGATGATCAGCGGCAGCATCGCCCCGAACAGGTTCACGCCATACTGCGTGTTCAGGAAGCCCGGGACCCAGTTCAGGTAGAACCACCACACCGGAGCCGAGAAGCAGGTGCCGACGATGTTCGCCCAGGTGCCGCGGTAGCTCAGCAGCTTGATCCAGGGGATGTTTTCCTGCGGCATCACGGGATCGCTGCGGATATAGGCCAGTTCCTCAGGAGTCAGCTTCGGATGCTCTTCCGGCTTGCGGTAGATCAGCAGCCAGGCGATGACCCAGAAGAAGCCGATGCCGCCGGTGACCAGGAACGCCGCCTGCCAGCCGAAGGCGACCAGCAGGATCGGCACCAGGATCGGCGCCACGACCGCGCCGACATTGGAGCCTGCGTTGAAGATGCCGGTGGCGAGCGCGCGCTCCTTGGCCGGGAACCACTCCGACACCGCCTTGATCGAGGCCGGGAAGTTGCCGCCTTCGGTCAGGCCGAGGCCGGCACGCGCCACCTTGAAGCCGAAGACGCTGCCCATGAAGGCGTGGATGCAGGCGAAGAAGCTCCAGCCCGCGACGGCGGCCGGCAGGCCGATGCGGATGCCGACCTTGTCCATCAGCCGGCCGCAGCCGATGTAGCCGAAGGCGTAGGCAAGCGAGAAGGCGGCGACGATGTCGCCATAGTCGGACTCGGTCCAGCCCATGTCGCCCATCAGCGTGGACTTCAGCAGGCCCAGGACCTGGCGGTCCATGTAGTTGATGGTGGTCGAGAAGAAGAGCAGGGCGCAGATGGTCCAGCGGTAGCGGCCGATGGCCTTGCTTACCGTGACTGCGGCCTTGCCGATGCCGCCGGCCCTGCCGGCCGGCTCCGCCGATTGCGCGGGGGCGGCGTCGGCAATGATCTGTTCGCTCATGATTTGGCGTCTCCAGCCAGGACGCGTGTGGCCGCCGCCGGTCTTCGATCCTGCACCCATGGCCGATCCTGCATTGGCGATGGGCGCGCCGAAGGGCATGCGCGGAAGCCGGCATTCCGGGCTCCCACGCTGCGACGGGCGGTGGTTTCTCGCGTTTCAGCACTGTCTCCTGGAGCAGTCCGGCCATCGTCGGGAGCGGTGCCGCTTCGGTACCGTTCGTGGCGTTGCATACTACCATTCCAGTTGCTGGTATATTAGTTGCGCCCCTGGCCGGCGGTCAATCGAACCATCTGCGGCATTTCGTCAAGTCCGCCGCTGGTCGAAAACTCTCCCCGTCACATATGAAATTGCGGGTGCCCCAAACCCTCTAGGACTAACCCCAATGTACAGCATTAGGATATCCGAATGAGGATCGCGGATTGAGACTGAACGAGACGCAGGAGGCGGCAGGGTGGGGGAACCGGACGCCACGGCGGCGATCATGACGGCATTGGCTGGCGGCGTGGGGCTGCTGGCCCTGATGACCCTCGCATACGGGACGGTCCTTTGCCGGTTGGGAGACCGGCCGTGGCTGCGGCAGATTTGCCTGGGCCTGTTGTTCGGTGCCGGCGGAGTTGCGGCGATGCTGCAGTCCGTTCCGGTGGCGCCCGGCGTCTATCCGGATGTGAAGGCGGTTCCGGTCGCCTTGGCCGCTCCCTTCGGCGGCACCCTGGCCGCGATCCTGACCGTCGGCATCGTTGCGACGGGCCGTATCGCGGTCGGCGGTGCGGGCACGCTTCCCGGTGTGACCGGCATCCTGCTGGCCGGTGCCGCCGGACTGATGATGGCCCGGCTGGTGCCGCCTGTTGAGTGGCGGGGGGCTCGGCCGCTGTTCCTGCTGGCTCCCCTTTCTGCGCTCAACACGCTCGGAATCTTCGTGCTGCCTTGGGGCGTGGCGCTGCCGACCTTCATCCATGGCGGGCTGCCGGTCGCCCTCTTCACGGTGGTCGGCATCCTGATGCTGGGAACGATGCTGGCCCGCGAGCGCCGCCGCGTCGACACCGAGCGGGTTCTCCGCGACGCGGCACTCAGCGATCCGCTGACCGGCCTTGCCAACCGCCGGGCCTTTTTCGGGGCCATCGACCGCGAGGTTGCCGGCGCGCTGCGTCATGACACGCCGGTGTCGCTCCTCCTGCTGGACATCGATCATTTCAAGGAGGTCAACGACGCACACGGTCACGATGTCGGCGATGCGGTGCTGGTGGCCTTGAGCCGCGTTTTGCAGCGCGGCGTGCGCCAGAGCGACCTCGTCGCCCGCTTCGGCGGCGAGGAGTTCGCCATCCTGCTGCCCTGCACGTCGCTGGAGGGCGCCTTTCTGCTCGCCGAACGCCTGCGCTGCGCCGTGAGCGATTGCGGGGTCCAGCATGACGGCGCGCTGCTGCATGTGACCGTCAGCATCGGCGTGTCCACCCTCTCCCCGAATGCGGACCGCCCCGACACCCTGATCAAGGCGGCCGACATCGCGCTCTACCGCGCCAAGTCGGAGGGCCGTGACCGGGTCTGCCGCGACCACGCGCTCTGCCAGCCGGAAGCGGTGCCGGCCGCTTAGGGGTTTTTCGCGGCCGTCACCCCGCCTGCCGGGCGCGGGGGAGGCGCAGGCCGCGGCGACCACCTCGCCTGTGCGGCCGACATGGTGGACGAACAGATGCTCCGCGGTCCTGCCGTCGCGGGCCTCCAGCGCGGCCAGGATCTCGCGGTGCTCCAGCACCGATTCCACCCACCGCCCCTGGGCGCCCAACGCGAAGTAGCGTGCCCGCACCAGCCGGCCGAGCAGCCGGTCATGCGCCTCCACCAGGGCGGGGTTCTTGGCGCTCGACACGATCAGCCGGTGAATTTTCTGGTTGATCGCGAAATACTCCTCCAGCGCGCCGGCCCCCTGAAGCGCCTCGATCTTTTCCTGGAAGCCGCGCAGGCGGCGCAGGTCGGCGGCGGTCATCCGTTCGGCAGCGAGCCGGGCGGCGAAGCTTTCGATGCAGCCCTCCGCCTCGAACAGGTGGGTCAGCTCGGAGGCGTCGAGCGGGGCGACGATGGCGTTGCGGTTGGGACGCAGCATGACCAGCCCGTCGGCCGCCAGCAGCTTCAGCGCCTCGCGCAGCGGCGTGCGGGAGATGCCGAGCCTCTCGCTCAACTCCGGTTCGATCAAGCGGGCGGACGGCGCCAACTCGCCATAAATGATCATGTCGCGCAGCCGATCCACCGCCATGTCCGCCAAGGGCGGCGGCGGCACCGCGCGGCGTCGGCGCGGCGGTGCAATGCCTGGGGCGGCGTCCGGCGTATCGTCCGGCCTGTCATCGTCGAGGGTCATGGTCGGGCTCATGGCTGGGAATCCGGCCCGCCTGCGGCGAGCGTTTCCTCTGCGAAAGCGGCGAAGCGCAGCACCCGGCGGTCCATCCCGCGCGGCGCCACGATCTGCAACCCCACCGGCAGCCCTCCGCGTCCGGTCCCGCAGGGCAGGCTGAGGGCCGGAACCTTGGCGTGGTTGAACAGCGGGGTGAAGACGGCATGGGCGCGCGGCGGCACCGGCCGGCCGCCGATGGTCTCCGGTCCCAGCCGGTCCAGCGGCCAGGCGACACAGGGCGTGGTCGGCCCGACGATCAGGTCCGCCTCAGAAAACTGTGCGGCAAGCGCGTGGCCGACCTCGACGCCGAGCAACTGCGCTTTGGCGACCTCCGCGCCGCTCAGGGACAGGCCGCGTTCGATCTGCACCGCGATGTCGGGATCGAACAGGCCGGGGTCGCAGCGGAATGCCTCGCCGTAAATCGCGGCAAGCCCGGCATGCTGCAGCGGCATCAGCGCGGTCTCGGTGACTCCGGCCGGCCAGTGCGGGAACCGGCCTTCGGGACGGACGATGCGGGCACCGGCGTGTGCCAGAGCCTCCACCGCCCGCTCCACCGCGTCGCGTACGTCGTCGTCAACCGGGGCGTCCAGGCCGAATGTCGGGCTGTAGGCGACGGTCAGGGACGAAACCGGCCGCTCCTCCGCCGGGGCGATTGCGGCGCTGTCGGGGTCGCGCGGGTCGGGGCCGGCCAGTGCCTCGAACATCAGGGCGGTGTCGGCGACATCGGCGGCGATGGGTGCCATCACCGCGATGCCGGTGAAGGGCTCGGCGAAACCGGGGCCGTAGGGGATGGCGCCGAAGCTCGGTTTGAAGCCGACCGCGCCGACATGGGCCGGCGGGCGGCGGCTCGACCCGCCGGCGTCGGTGCCCAGCGCCAGCGGAACCAGCCCGGCGGCAACGGCAGCGGCCGGCCCGCCGCTGGAGCCGCCGGGGGTCAGATTCAGGTCCATCGGGTGGCGCGTCGGGCCGAACAGCGGGTTGGTAGTGACGCCCTTGCAGGCGAATTCCGAACTGTTGGCCATGCCGACGACGACCGCACCGGCGCGGCGCAGCCGTTCCACCGCGATGGCGTCGGCGGGGGCATGGAAATCGGCGAACAGGCGCGATCCCTGGGTGACGCGGTGGCCGGCGACCCAGATGGTGTCCTTGACCGCCACCGGCACGCCGACCAGCGGCAGATCTTCCGGTGGCAGATGCTCCCCGGCCGCGAGGCGGCGGTCGACCGCGTCGGCTTCCGCCAGCGCCTGTTCGGTATGGACGGCGACGAGAGCGTTCAGGGTGGGATTGCCGGCGGTGATGCGGGCGAGCGCCGCTTCGGTCACGGCGCGGGCGCTGCTGCGTCCGCCGCGCACGGCATCGGCCAGAGCCACGGCGCGAAGGGGAAGGGTCATCGCTTGTCTCCGAGAAGGCTCAATCCCGCCAATGCCGCCAGCAGGCTCACCACGAGATAGCCGGTGGCGAGGCTGCTGACCGCGGCGGCGGCCACCAGCAGGACCGGGCCGGCGATAAGCCCGGCGAAGCCGCCGACCATCACCGCTCCCGTCGCCTCGCCGATGCGCCCTGCCGGCGCCAGCCGCGCCACCTCCGCCAGAAAGATCCCGTTCCAGCCGCTGGCGGTCAGCCCGAACAGGAAGGTCGCCGCGGCCAGCGCCGGGAAGGGCAGGGAGGCGCCGGCCAGCGCGACCAGCGCCGAAGCCGCCGCCATGCCCAGCCCCAGCAGCCCGACCAGCCGGCGCGGCGCCATCCAGCGCGAGGCGACCACCCCCCAGCCGAGCCGTCCGGCGAGCCCGCCCGCCTGCCCGGCGGCCAGCGCCACTCCGGCGGCGACATGCCCCAACCCCAGTTCCGCCACCGCGAAGACGACGAAGAAGCCGTTCAGCGTCAGTTGGCTCGCCGAATAGGGAAAGGAGGCCAATGCCAGCCGCCGCAGCGCCGGGTCGCCGCGCAGCAGCCGGATCGCCGCCCCCAGTCCGAAGGCGGTCGTGGCGGATCGGGTCAGCGGATCGTAGGTCGTCCGCAGCCGTTCGAAGGGCAGGACGCAAACCAGCGCCAGCGCGGCGATGGCCGCATAGCCGGCGCGCGGATCGGTGACGGCGGCCAGCAGCGGCAGGGCCAGCGATCCGGCCATCGCGCCGAACTGGTTGCCGGTCTGCCGGACCGAGAACACCATCGGCCGGTCGGCCTCCCGCACCAGTCGCCCGAGGATGGCGGCACTGGCCGGCGTCTCCGGCCCGCAGGCCAGCCCGATGGCGATCCCGGCCGCCAGCAGCGCCAGGGTGCCGCTCCCCGTCATCGCGCACAACATGGCGGCGGCCACCGCCACCGCGCAGAAGCTGGCGACGCGGAAGGAGCCCAGCCGCCCGGCCAGCACCCCGCCGCAGAGCGACGCCGCCATCCCCACGGCGAAGCCGGTGGTGGTGAACAGCCCCAGCCCCGCCGGGTCGATCCCCATGCGCGGCGCCAGAACTCCCGGCGCGAACAGGGCGAGAGCGACCAGTGCCTGCAGGCCGGTCATTCCGATCAGCGCCGGCAGAAGCGGCGGCATCGCCGGAGGCTCGGCCGGCGCTGGCGCTACCGCCGCCGTCTCGGCTACCATCGCGGAAACCCTGACCTGGAGGCGGTATGGCCGGCGGTATTTCGATTCACGGCGTGGACGTGGCGCGCGGCGTCGCCGCCGAAGGACTGCGGGTGGAGCTTTACGCCCTGACGCCGGTCCGCCGCCTGCTGGCCGACGGCCGGTTGGGCGCCAACGGGCAGCTCGACCACCCCACAATCCGCGGCGAGGGCATCGCCCCCGGCCCGCACGAGGTGCTGTTCCATGTCGGCGACTGGCTGCGCGCAGCGGGATATCCGGAGGAGCAGACCCGCTTCCTCGACATCATGCCGTTCCGCTTCAAGGTGACCGACCTGGACCGCCATCTGCATCTGCCCTTCAAATTCACCCCCTTCGGGGTTTCTCTCTTTCTGGGTGTGTAGGCCGGCTCAGGTCAACCGCTTCGACAGGCCGGCGATGCGCTCCATCACCATCATCAGCGCGATGGTGGCGACGATCAGCACGCCCGACAGCGCCGCGACCGTCACGTCGAGCTTGCCTTCCAGATCCTGCCACATGCGGATCGGCAGCATGTCGGTGGCGGCGTCGCGCAGGAACAGCGACACCGGCACATTGTCGAAGGACGCCATGAAGGCGATGAATCCGCCGGCCATGATGCCCGGCCGGATCAGCGGCAGGGTGATGCGGCGGAAGGTGAACCAGCGGGTGGCGCCCAGGCTGGCCGAGGCCTCCAGCAGGGTCGGGTTCATCTGCGCCAGCGACGCCACGGTGTTGCGCACCACGAAGGGCACCGACACCACGGTGTGGCCGATGATCAGCGTCAGCGGCGACACCGGCACGCCGACTAGCGAGAAGAACATCAGCGACGACAGCCCGAAGGCCAGCGCCGGCAGAACCAGCGGCGACAGGAACAGGCTGTCCAGCACCCGCGCCGTCAGGCTGGCCGAGCGCGCGATGCCCAGCGAGGCGGCGACGCCCAGCAGGATCGACAGGCCGGTCGCCCAGGCCGCCACCTTCAGGCTGTTCATCAGCGCGAACTGGAGCTGCCAGGCGTTCCACAGCTCGACATACCAGCGCAGCGAATAGCCGGGCGGTGGGAATTTCAGCGAATAGCCGCTGGTGAAGGACACCCAGATCACCACGACCGTCGGCGCCGCCAGAAACAGCAGGGCCAGCAACGCCACCCCCGTCATGGCGATGCGGAAGCTGAGCGCGTCGAAATCGAAACGGCGGTTGCCCATGGCGGCCTCCCCAAACTCAGGCGTTGGTGTAGCCGCGCGACAGGCGGCCCAGCACGTTGAAGATCGACACCACCACCAGCACCGCGACCAGGAAGATGACGGAAATCGCGGCGGCGAAGGGCCAGTTCTGCAGGGTGGAGGCCTGCTGGTAGATGTACATCGGCATGAACAGCATCTGCCCGCCGCCGATCAGGCTCTGGGTGATGAAGGCGGTGATGGCGGCGGCATAGGTCAGCAGGCAGCCGGCGATGATGCCCGGCAGCGACAGCGGCAGGATCACCTTGCGGAAGGTCCGCCAATGCCCGGCCCCCAGCACCGACGAGGCGTCGGCGAGGTTCGGGTCGATGCGGCTCAGCGCCGTGATCAGCGGCAGCACCATCAGCGGCATCTGCACCTGCGCCAGCGCCATCACCACGCCGCCTTCGGTGTAGAGCAGCTTCAGCGGCGTGTCGATCAGCCCCAGCCCGAGCAGCGAGGCGTTGACGATCCCCTGCCGCCCCAGGATGACCACCCAGGCGAAGGTGCGCACAACCACGCTGGTCAGCAGCGGCAGCAGTACCAGCAGCATGATAAGGCCCTTGGCCCAGCCGGGGGAGCGCTGGTGCAGCCAAGCCACCGGATAGCCCAGCAGCAGCGTCAGCGCCGTGACCTTCACCCCCAGCCACAGCGTCGATCCCAGCACGCCGAGGCTGAAGCTGTCGCCCAGGAAGTTGACGTACTGGGTCAGCCCGAACCGTCCACCCTGCGGATCGGTCTGGAAGCTCAGCGCCAGCAGGATGACCAGCGGCGTGACGAAGAAGACGACGAACCCCGCCGCCAGCGGCGCCGCCAGTTTCAGGTCGTAGGTGGTGACGTTGCGCAGCGTCGCGGCCATTGTGGGGTTCCTCTTGAGATGCCCTCTCCCGCCCCGGGAGAGGGAGGGGACCCGCCGAAGGCGGGGAGGGTGAGGGGCGATCCGAACATGGATTCTCTCTCGATCCTTGGATCACCCCTCACCCTTCCCATGCTTCGCATGGGCCCCTTCCCTCTCCCGGGGCGGGAGAGGGAGAGCTTCAGCGGGTCGTTCGCGTCTTTACACCCGGATTTCGCGGTTGAAGCGCTCGATCCAGGCGCTGCGCTGTTCGTTGATCTTGGCCCAATCCTGGAAGACGAACTTCTTCGCGATCTCGGCATGGTCCTTGGCCAGCGTCTTGGCGAGTTCGCCCTTGATCGCGACCTTGGTGTTGGTCGGCACGATCAGGAACGGCTCCTCCATCAGCTGGGCCTGCACCTCCGGCGACAGGGCGGCTTCGATCAGCTTGAAGGCCAGCTCCTTGTTGGGAGAGTTCTTGACGATGTGGATGGTCGTCTTGAAGGCGATGGCGCCTTCCTTCGGGATGACGAACTCCACCGGAACGCCGCGCGCCTTCAGGATCTGGATGGCGTTGAAATTGCCCGGCGAGATGTCGATCTGGCCCTGCTGGAACAGGGTGGCAAGCTGGCCGGGGTTGGCGGCGACGGCGGCGAGGCTGGGGCGCAACGCCTCCAGCGCCTTGAAGGCGGGGTCGATGTTGGATTCCGAGCCGCCATGCATCTTGGCCAGTTCCACCATGAATCCGGTGCCGAGCGTCGAGTTCAGGTTGGTGATGCCGACGCGGCCCTTGAATTCCGGCTTCCACAGATCGGCCCAGGAGGTCGGCGGCGTCTTCACCGTTTCCGGGTTGTAGGTGATGCCCACCACCTGGAAGAAGGGCGCCGGCCCCATCGCCACCTGCGCCTCCGGAATCAGATCCTTGTAATGGGCGCTCTTCTCCACCGGATAGGGCTCGACCAGATCCTGGGCGATGGCCTGCAGCGCGGGCCCCGGATCGTGCAGCATGACGTCGATCGGCGGGTTGTTCTTCGCCGCGTTCACCTTGGCGATCTGGTCGACCGACAGCATGGGGTCGAGCACCATGTCGGCGTTGCCGGTCGCCTTGCGGAAGGCAGGGACGAGCACGGCCTTGTGCGCCTCCTCCCAGCTGCCGGTGAAGGTCGCGAAGACCAGCGGGCGTGCCTGCGCCCAGGTCAGGCCGGGGAAGGCGTGCATGGCGCCCAGCGTCAGGGCCGTCTGCATCAGGGTGCGGCGGGTCAGCAGCATGGATCACTCCTGTCGGGTCGGGGAGGCGATGGGGAGGAGGAAAAGACGGATCAGGCCGCGGCGAAGACCGAGGCGAGGCGGGGGGCGACCGGGGCGAGGCGCACCGGCGTGCCGGGGGCGAACAGGGCGGCGCGGTCGATGCGCGGTTCCGACACCTTCACGGCGGAACCGTCGGCGACGCGCACCTCATGGACGATGGTGGCGCCCAGCGGCAGCCCCATCTCCACCACGCCGTTCAGCGTGTCGGCGCCGGCCGCCGCCTGATCGACGCGCAGATGCTCCGGCCGCAGGCAGACGGTGACGCGGCCGCCGGGGCGGACCTCGCCCTTGGGTGCGCGCGTCTCGATGGTGCCGCCGGCATCCAGCCGCACCGTGCCGCCGCTGCGGTCGGCCTCGAGCAGAACGCCGCCCAGCAGGTTGGCGGAGCCGACGAAGGTGTTGACGAACAGGCTGTCCGGCGCATCGTAGATCTCGGTCGGCGGGGAGAACTGCTCCAGCCGGCCCTGGCTCAGCACCGCGACGCGGTCGGCCATCGACAGCGCCTCTTCCTGGTCGTGTGTGACGAGGATGGTGGTGATGCCGGACAGGCGCTGGATGCGTTTCACCTCGATCTGCATGTCGAGGCGCAGGTTCTTGTCGAGCGCTGCAAAGGGCTCGTCCAGCAGCAGGATCGACGGGTTCACCGCCAGCGCGCGGGCCAGCGCCACGCGCTGCTGCTGCCCGCCGGACAGCTGGCGCGGCATGCGGTCGCCGAGATGGCCCAGCTTCACCAGATCCAGCATGCGCTGGGCCTCGCTGCGCTGGGTGGCGCGGTCGACGCCGCGGGCGTCCAGCCCATAGGCGACGTTCTCCGCCACCGTCATGTGCGGGAACAGCGCGTAGTTCTGGAAGACGATGCCGACGGCGCGCCGGTTGGGCGGCAGCCCGTCGATGGCCTCGCCGCCGACGATGACGTGGCCCTTCGTCTGGGCCATGAAGCCGGCGATGATCCGCAGCAGGGTCGTCTTGCCGCAACCCGACGGCCCGAGCAGAGCGACCAGCTCGCCGCCCTTGATGTCGAGCGTCACGTCGTTGACGGCCAGCGTGTTGCCGTAGCGCTGGGTGATCCCGTCGAGAAGAAGCGTCTGCCCACGCTGGGCCGACTGGCTGCTTTGCGAGGCTCCGACCATGGCTGTACCGTCCGTTTCGCGTTGCACTTTGCAGATCGTTAGATAGCAAAGTGCATGCCGTTTCCGGATTTATGGTGCTTTATCAATGCATTAAGTGTATTATTGGTCTTTGGGCAGACGGGTGGCGGCGCCCTGATGATGCTGAAATGAGCGGCAGGCGCAGGCAATTGCCGCATTTGGCGCCAGCGGTGCTGAGCATTTGCCCCCACCCTAACCCTCCCCCGCTGGGCGGGGGAGGGGACAAGTACTTTTTTGGGAGAGCGGCGGCAGTCCCTCCCCCGCCCAGCGGGGGAGGATAGGTGGGAGTCTAACTCCCCCTCAAACCAGCGGCAGATCGCTGCCGCCATTGACGATGTCCACCGTGCCGGAGATCAGGTTCTCCGCATAAAGCGCCTCCAGATCGATGCCGCCGGCCGGGCGCACCGGGCGGATGGCGCGGATCCAGCCGGATATCGCCTGTTCCTGCCGGCGGCGAATCGCTTCGGCCTCGTCCACCGTCACCGCCTGGAAGGACAGGCGGTCGCCGGGACGCAGGCGGCCGGCGCGGGGCAGGTCGGCGGAGATCACGGTGGCGATCTTGGCATAGCCGCCGGCGGTCTGATGGTCGTTCAGCAGCAGGATCGGCTGTCCGTTGCCCGGCACCTGGATGGAGCCGGTGACCAGACCGTCCGACGGGATGTCGGCCGACCCGCGATGCTGCAAGCGCCGGCCCTTCCAGACGCAGGCCCATGCGGTCGGCCTGCTTGCCGACATGATAGGTCGCCGACAGGAAGGTCGCCAAAGCGTGCTCGGTGAAGCGGTCGTCCTGCGGCCCGAGCACGGCCCGCAACGGCCCGACGCCATACTCCGGCGGCTGCGGCAGTTCCAATTCCTGCTCATCGGGCGGCCCATCGGGCGCGCTGTCGCGGACAAGCGGCAACCGGTCGTCCTGGCCCAGAGGACGCCCGCCGAGCGGACCGATGCCGGCCCGGACATAGGTGGACAGGCTGCCCATCACCGGAGCCAGCTCAAAGCCGCCGGCCACCGCCAGATAGGCCACCGACGCCCCGTCGACCGCCCCCAGCCGCAGCAGGTCGCCCTGGCGCAGGCTGTGGCTGCGGTGGGACTCCAGCGGCCGGGAGGCCTCCCCCTCGCGCTCCAGCGTCATCGCCAGCGGCCCAACCGCGGCGACGCGGACGGCGGGAGCGTCCACCCGCAGCACGGGTCCGAGCAGGGCGATCTCAAGCCCCGCCATGCCTTGCGGGTTGCCGACCAGCGCATTGGCCAGCCGCAGCGCCACCGGGTCGAGCGCGCCGGCCACCGGCATGCCCAACTCCTGGAAACCGAAGCGGCCCAGATCCTGGATCGTCGCGAACAGGCCCGGCCGCACCACCGTCAGAAAGACGCTCATGATGCGGCCCTCAGGCTGGCGGGATCGAAGCGGCCGCTTGCCACCGCCTGCGCGATGCCGTCGAAGGCGGCGCGGTCCACCGCCTCGAAACGCACCCGGTCGCCGGCCGCCAGCAGGACGGGATCGGCCCGGCCGGCGTCGTAGAGCGGAACCGGGCAGCGGCCGATCAGGTGCCAGCCGCCGGGGCTCTCCCACGGATAGACGGTGGTCAGTCGCCCGGCGACGGCGACCGAGCCGGCCGGCACCCGCACCCGCGGCTCTGTCCGGCGCGGCCGTTCCAGTTCGGCGGGCAGGTCGCCCATGTAGCCGAAGCCCGGCATGAAGCCCAGCATGTAGACGAAATACTCGGCCGATCCGTGCAACTCCGCCACCCGTTCCACGGTCAGCCCCATCCCGGCGGCCAGTTCCGCCAGATCGGGGCCGAGGTCGGGAGCGTAGCAGACCGGCAGGCGCCACAGCCGCCCTTCGGCCGCGGCGGCGTCGCTGCCGGCCAGCGCCGCCTCCACCGCCGCCTGCATCTCCCGCCGCCTGGTGGCGACGGGGTCGTAGACCACCAGCAGCGAGCGAAGGTCGGCACCGTTTCACCAGACCCGGCGGCGGTTCGGCCTTCAGCCGGGCGTGCAGCGCCATGACGCGGGCATTGGTCGGCCGGTCGATGGCCTCGCCGAACTCGACGTTGAAGGCGGTGTCGCCTGCGGTGGTGAAGCGGATCTCCACGCCCACGCTCCTTACCCGATCATCATCGACGGCAGCCACGTCACCATGCCGGGGAACAGCCACAGCAGGGTGACCATCACCATCATCAGCAGGAAGAAGGGCAGGCTGGCCTTGCCGATGGTGAAGATGTTCCTGCCGGTCATCGCCTGCAGCACGAACAGGTTGAAGCCGACCGGCGGCGTGATCTGCGCCATCTCGACCACGATGATGATGTAGATGCCGAACCACAGCAGGTCGATGCCCGCCTGCTGCACCATCGGCAGGATCACCGAGGTGGTCAGCACCACCATGGAGATGCCGTCGAGGAAGCAGCCCATCACGATGAAGAAGACGGTCAGCGCCATCAGCAGCGCCGCCGGCGACAGCTGCATCGTGGTGATCCACTCGGCCAGCAGGCGCGGGATGCCGGTATAGCCCATCGCCACCGTCAGGAAGGCCGCACCCGCCAGGATGAAGCCGATCATGCAGGAGGTGTGGGCGGCGCCGAAACAGGCTGTCGCGGAAAGTCGCCCAACTCAGCGTGCCGGTCGCCAGTGCCAGCACCAGCGATCCCAGCACGCCGATGCCGGCGGCCTCCGTCGGGGTGGCGATGCCGACATAGATGGAGCCCAGAACCGCGGCGATCAGCAGCATCACCGGGATCAGCGCGCCGGTGTCGCGGATCTTGTCGGCGAAGCTCTGCGACGGTTCGGGGGGCGGCACCCGGCCGGGGTTCAGCAGCGACCAGCCGCCGACATAGGCCATGAACAGGCCGGACAGCACGATGCCGGGAATGACGCCGGCGATGAACAGCCGGGCGATGGACACGTCGGCGGCCACCCCATAGACGATCATGATGATCGATGGCGGGATCAGCAACCCCAGCGTGCCGGCGCCCGCCAGCGTGCCGATGGTCATCATCGGGTCGTAGCCGCGCCGGTTCAGTTCCGGAATGGTCATGCGGCCGATGGTGGCGGCGGTGGCGGCCGACGAGCCGGACACGGCGGCGAAGATCGAGCAGCCAATGACGTTCACATGCATCAGCCGGCCGGGCAGCCAGCCGGTCCAGGGCGCCAGTCCCTTGAACATGTCGGACGAGATGCGGGTGCGGAACAGGATCTCGCCCATCCAGATGAACAGCGGCAGTGCGGTCAGCGTCCAGGAGGTGCTGGCGCCCCAGATGTTGGTCGCCATCACCATGCCCACCGGCCGGGCGGTGAACAGCATCATGGCGACGAAGCCGACGCCGGCCAGCGCCAGCGCCACCCACACGCCGGCCCCCAGCATCAGGAACATCGTCACCACGACGACGATGGATGCGGTCGTCTGATCCATCGCTCAGCCTCGCTTTGCATGCCGGCCTGCTGGTAGGACGCTTTCCTGCCCTGCAGCACAGCCAGAAGATCGTCGACCAGGGCGACGACCAGCACGACCAGCCCGGCCGCCATCAGCGCCTGCGGGATCCACAGCGGGATCGGCAGCACGCCCTGGCTGAGGTCGCCGAAATCATAGGAATCATAAGTCATGCGCGCCCAGTACCAGGCGAAATAGGCGCTGAGCGCCGTGCCGAAGGCGAGGCAGGCCAGTTCGAAGGCGCGGCGGGGCGCGCCGTGCAGCCGCTCGACCAGCACGCCGACGCGGATGTGGGAGCCGCGGCGCAGCGCCGGCCCCCAGCATCAGGAAGAAGGACGCGGCCATGCAATAGCCGGCAAGCTCGTCGGCTCCCGGCACCATGCGGCCGACGAGGCGGCTCCCCACCTGCGTGACGATCAGCACGGCAATGGCGGCAAGCGCGACCGCGCCCAGGATCTCGGCGGTTCGGTAAAGAATGGACAGTGCGGTGCGCATGGCGCAACCACCTCCTGCGGTCGGTCGAAGCGAAGAGGCGTGGAGGCGGCGGCGTCCCGGCCGGCATGCCCCGTCGGGACGGCCGGGGCACCGCTCGCCTCCTGCGTCCGGTTACTTGCGGTAGGCGGAGATGATCGCCTCGCCGTCGGCGCCGGCGGCCTTGGTCCATTCCTCGGTCATGGTCTTGCCGATGGCGGACAGGCCTTCCTTCAGCGTGTCGGACGGCGGCAGCACCTTCATGCCGTTGCCGGCCATGGTCTTGTTCAGCTCCGCCGTCTTCTTCTCCCACTCGGCCCAGCCGGCGGCCTCGGCCTTGGCGGCGGCGTCCTGGACGGCCTTCTGGGTGTTGGCGTCCAGCCCCTTCCACACTTCGGCGTTGACGAAGACCATGTTGCGCGGCAGCCAGGCCTGGACGTCGTAATAGACCTTCACGAAGTCCCAGGCCTTGGTGTCGACGCCGGTGGCGGCCGAAGTGATCATCGCGGTGACGATGCCGGTGCCGAAGGCCTGCGCGACCTCCGCCGCCTCGATCTTCACCGGGATGGCGCCGCTCAGTTCGGCGATGCGGGTGGTGGCCGGGTTGTAGGCGCGGAACTTCTGCCCCTTCAGCCCGTCGACCGACTGGATCTCGTCCTTCACGTAGAGGCCCTGCGGCGGCCACGGAATCGAGTAGAGCAGCTTCAGGCGCTGGCGCTCCAGCTTCTTCTCCAGATAGCTCTTGGAAACGTCGTAGAGCTTGCGCGAGGCCTGGAAGTCGGTGGCGAGGAAGGGCACCGAATCGAGGCCGAACAGCGGGTCCTCGTTCGCCCAGGAGCTGATGAGCACTTCGCCCAGCTGGGCCTGTCCGGACTGGACGGCGCGCTTGATCTCCGGATGGCGGACCAGCGAGCCGTTGGAATGGACGGTGATCTGGATCTTGCCGCCGGTCGCCGCCTTCACGTCTTCCGCGAACTGCTTCACCACGATGGTGTGCAGGTTCGTGTCGGGGTAGGGGGTCGGCATGTCCCAGGTCTCGGCGAGTGCTGCCAGCGGCCCGGCGGCGACGCCCAGCCCCAGCAGGCCGGCGACGATCGGGCCGGCCATGCGGGCGACGAGACGGGATTGCAGCATGTCAGCGGTCATGATGTTCGGAAGCTCCCTGTTTGTTGGCCGAAGCGGCGACCGCCGGCCTTACGGCCGGTCGGACGGTGGCGGAAGCCGGATGTCCGGCCCGGCCGGAGCCTGCGCGAGCAGCCCATGGCCAAGGCATCGTGACGTCCGCCTCCCTGATCCTGCCTGTTCGGTACCCCAAGGGTTCACCGTTCCGAGCGATCCGTCAAACCTCCAATGTTACAAACAGGGAAAAATCAGCGCCGCCCGTCGCTTATGGGAGCGCACGTTCGATGCGTATGAACCCATGCACCGCAACATCTTTCGAAATGAGGGCTAGCGTCATCCCCGCGAAGGCGCATAGGCGCTAACTTACAGGTTCGATTGCTGTCGAAGCCAAGCCCATCCTTATCGACCGTCATCCCCGCGAAGGCGGGGATCCAGTGCTTCCAAAGCAGAACCAATGGGTAAGCCTGGATCCCCGCCTTCGCGGGGATGACGCCGAAAGAAGTGCCGGCCCATTGGGAAATGGGCAGAACCCTGTAAGTTAGCGCCTATGCGCGAAGGCGGGGATCCAAAGTTTCCAGTGGAAGCGCTCGCAAAGTCTTGATTCCCGCCTTCGCGGGAATGACGGACGATAAAAACAACCAGGACCTGCATATTCAATGTTGCGGCAAACGGGGCACGCCCGACAAGCCGCTCAGTAGATCAGCTCGTTCTCGCCGCTGCCTTCGGCCAGGACCAGTTCGCCGCGGGCGGCGAGGTCCTTGGCCAGTTGCACCATGTACATCTGCGCCTCGTCCACGTCGCGGACGCGCACCGGACCCATGGCGGCCATGTCCTCGCGCAGGATCTTGGCGGCGCGCTCGGACATGTTGGAGAAGAACAGGTCCTTCAGCGACTCCGACGCGCCCTTCAGCGCGGTGCCCAGCTTCTGCTTGTCCACCGTGCGCAGGACGGTCTGGACGCCGCCGGGGTCGAGCTTCGACAGATCCTCGAAGGTGAACATCAGCGACTTGATGCGCTCGGCGCTGTCGCGGTTGCGCTCCTCCAGCGCCGCCATGAAGCGGTGCTCGGTGGTGCGGTCCAGTCCGTTGAAGATCTCCGCCAGCATCTCGTGGCTGTCGCGGCGGCTGGTGCGGGCGAGATTGGTCATGAACTCGGTGCGCAGCGTGCGCTCCACATCGTCCAAGACTTCCTTCTGCACCGCCTCCATGCGCAGCATGCGCATGATGACTTCCATCGCGAAGCTTTCCGGAAGCTGCGCCAGGACGCGGCCGGCATGGTCGGAGCGGATCTTGGACAGCACGACGGCGACGGTCTGCGGATACTCGTTCTTCAGATAGTTGGACAGGACCGACTCGTTGACGTTGGTCAGCTTGTCCCACATGGTGCGGCCGGCCGGACCACGGATGTCCTCCATGATCTGGTCGACCTTGTCCTTCGGCAGGGTCTTCAGCAGCAGCCGCTCGGTCGAATCGAAGGAGCCGACAACGGTGCCGCTCGACGACATCTGCTCGGCGAACTCGACGAACAGCCGCTCGATCAGGTTGGCCGACACCGTGCCCAGGTTGGCCATCACCTGGGACAGTTCCTTGATCTCCTCGTCGTCCATCAGCGAGAACAGCTTGGACGAATGCTCCTCGCCCAGCGCGAGCATCATGATGGCGGCCTTTTCCGGGCCGGTGAGGGTCCGGTAGTCCTCACGAACCTTCTGAGCCATTGCTACCCTTCATGATTGCGCGTGTTCACAGAGTCCGATCATTGCGGCAAACATCGTTAACAAACGATAAGGAAACCGGCCAGGAATAGCGAAACCTATGACCGCGCCTGCCGTTTGCCGACGGCCCGGAACCGAATCCGGCCACGGCGGTTGGGGTTTGCGTCATTCCCCTGCACATGAATGGGAGGCGTCCATGCCTGTCCCGTCGGGCTTTCCCCGCCGCCCTGCCGCCCCCGCCATCCGGGCGTTGACGATCCGCGCCGGCCTGCGCGGCGCCGCGACGCCCTGTCCCTTCCCGGCCTGATGGTCGCCCTGCCGGCCTCCGCTTTGGCGGAGCAGGCGGTGACGCTGGAAGGCTCCGACTGCCGCTATCGCGACCAGTATCCCGACCGGCGCAAGACCATCCGCTGGTCCGGTGCCTGTGTGGACGGCTGGGCGAGCGGACCCGGCGTGCTGACCTGGTTCCATGACGGCCGCTATGAGGGACGGGCGGACGCGGCTCTCGCCGACGGACGGATCGAGGGCCGGGCCCGCATCGCATGGCGGGACGGCCGCCGCCTCGACGGCAATTTCAAGGACGGGCTGGTTTCGGGAGAGGCGACCCATGTCTGGCGGACGGGCGCACCTATGAGGGGGAATGGCGGGACGATCGCCGCACCGGCTTCGGCACGCTCATTTTCCCGAGCGGAAACAGGTATGTCGGCGAGTTCTACCGCAACCGTCCCACCGGCCCCGGCGAGTTCGTGACCGCCGATGGCCGCCGCTTCCAGGCGCAGATCGGCGACCGCGGCACCGTCAGCGCCGGGGCTCCGCTCGACCGTCCGCCGCAATCCGCATCCGTTCCTCCGCCCGCTCCGGCATCGCCGCCTGCCGATGCCGCCGGGCCGCAGCGGCTGGAAGAATGGCTGACGGAGCCCGCTCAGGTTCTGCGCACCGCGCCGCAGTAGCCGGCGCTTCTCCACTGTCCGTATTAGGCTCCTCCTGGGCGTCGCCCGCGGTGCGTCGCCCTTTGGCATACGCCATTATGTGAAAATGAATTTACAGGAATGTGGAAATCCTGTAACTCGGTGCTCACGCAAGCCGAGCTTGGGCTGTCCGGAGGAGCATCGAGGGGATGGAGCCACCCATTCAGACGGGATCGCTGCTGATCCGGATGCAGAACTGCCAGGCGCAGCTGCCGGCGGCGCTCGCCAAGGTGGGGGAATGGGCTCTGGCCTATCCGTTCCGCACCGCCACGCTGAAGATCGGCGAGCTGGCGGCGGCGGCGGAAGTGTCGGTGGCGTCCGTCAATCGCTATGCCCGCTTCCTCGGCTATGAAGGCTACCCGGAGTTCCGCGAGGATCTGCTGCGCGCTTTCGAATCCACCTTCGCTCCGGTGGAAAAGCTGCGCGTCGCCGTGCAGCGCGACACTTCCAATGCCGAGATCATGCGGGAATCGCTGGCAAGCGACGCCGGCAACATTGCCCGCACCTTGGAGCTTCTGCAGCCCGAACAGTGCGAGGCGGCGATCCGCCTGATCCGCGACTCCAATCGCGTCGTGGCGCTGGGGTTGGGCGACAGCGCCTATCTCGCCCTGTTCCTGGCCGACGTGCTGGAACCCTATGTCGACCATGTCCGCGAAGCCATCGAGTTCGCAGGCACCGAGCGCACCATCCGCCGGCTGATGACGGTGAAGCCCGGCGATCTGGTGATCGCCATCACCTCGCCGCGTTATTCGCGCCGGACCATCGAGCATCTGCAGCTGTGCCGCGAGCGCGGGGCCAAGGCCATCGCGCTGACCGACGCGCCGGACAGCCCGATCGTCCCGCTTGCCGACGTCACCCTGCTGGCCGGAGCCGACCATGGCGTGCGCCACAGCTCCCCCACCGGGCTGATGGCGCTGATCGTGGCGCTGGGCACCGCGCTGTCCCGCTCCGGTCCCGACAGCGTCGGACAGGCCGCCGACGTCGCCGAACGCATCCTGCCCTACCTCCATGTCGTGCCGAAAACCAAGCGGCCGACGGAATGAGCGGGGCTTTCCTTTCCACGCGCCAAAGAAGCTGAAAAGCGATGACGATCTCCTATTGGAACGGGCGTTACCTGCCGCTGGACGAGGTCCATGTGTCGCCGCTGGACCGCGGTTTCCTGTTCGCCGACGGCCTCTATGAGGTGACCGCCGCCTACAACGGCCGCCTGTTCGAGCCGGAGGCGCACATCGCCCGCCTGCAGCGCGGCATGTCCGAACTGCGCATCGACTGCACCCTGTCGGCCGGTGATTGGCTGGGCATCATGGAGCGGCTGGCGGCGGAGTCCGGTATCGACGGCGACCTGACCGTCTATTTCCAGGTCACCCGCGGCGCAGCATCCAGTCGCGGCCACGCCTTCCCGGCCGGCGTCACCCCCTCGGTCTTCGGCATGGCGAGCCCGCTGAAGCGCCCCCCGGCCTCATGGCGCGACCAGGGAGTCGCCGCCATCACCATCCCCGACATCCGCTGGGGCCGCTGCGATTTGAAGACGGTGGCGCTGCTCGGCAGCGTGCTGGCGCAGCAGGCGGCGACCGATGCCGGCGTGGTCGATGCGTTGCAGCTGCGCGACGGTCTCGTGACCGAGGGCGCAGCCACCAACATCTTCGTGGTCAAGGACGGCGTCATCGCCACCCCGATCAACGACAACCGCATCCTGGAAGGCATCACCCGCGTCGTCATCCTGCGGCTGGCCGCCGAGGCCGGACTGCGGCTGGAGGAGCGCGACATTCCTGCGGCCGAGCTGGAGTCGGCCGACGAGATCTGGATCGCCAGCACCACCAAGGAGATCACCCCCGTCACCAGCCTGAACGGCAAGCCGGTCGGCACCGGCACGCCGGGCATGGTGTGGCGCCGTCTCTTCGCGCTGTTCGCCGAGAGGCTGGGACGAGAAGGGACTGGCCGATGAGCCCTTCGGCTGCCGTGAAAGCGGTCGACACCGCGCCGGCCCTGCTGTCGGTGGAGGGGCTGAGCGTCGCTTTCGACGGCGAGCATGGCCCCGTGCGGGTGGTCGACGACGTCAGCTTCACCGTGGCGCCGGGCGAGACGGTCGCCATCGTCGGCGAATCCGGCTCCGGCAAGTCGGTGACCTCGCTGTCGCTGATGCGGCTGGTCGATTATGCCGGCGGCCGTATCGTCGGCGGGCGCGTCCGCTTCAAGGGCCGCGACGGGCGCGAGCGCGATCTGGCATCCCCGCCGGCCGAAGCGCTGACCGACATGCGCGGCAACGACATCGCCATGGTCTTCCAGGAGCCGATGACGTCGCTGAACCCGGTCTTCACCATCGGCGACCAGATCGCCGAGGCGGTGATGCTGCACCAGGGTCTCGACCGCAAGGCGGCGCGGGCGGAGGCGCTGCGCATGCTGGAGAAGGTGCGGATTCCCGAACCGGCCCGGCTGCTCGACCGCCACCCGCACCAGCTGTCGGGCGGCATGCGCCAGCGCGTGATGATCGCCATGGCGCTGTCCTGCCGGCCCTCCCTGCTGATCGCCGACGAGCCGACCACCGCGCTGGACGTGACCATCCAGGCCCAGATCCTGCGTCTGATCCGCCTGCTGCAGGACGAGATGGGGATGGGAGTCATCTTCATCACCCACGACATGGGCGTGGTGGCGGAGGTGGCCGACCGCGTCGTCGTGATGTGGCGCGGCCGCAAGGTGGAGGAGGGCACGGTCGAGCGCATCTTCCAGGCGCCGCAGCACCCCTACACCAAGGCGCTGCTGTCCGCCGTGCCGAAGCTGGGCGCGCTGCGCGGTCAGGATCTGCCGATGCGCTTCCCGCTGCTGGTGGTCGATGACGCGAAGGCGGACGCAGCGCCGCCGGCCCCGCCGCCGGTGCAGGACACCGTGCGCGCCGCCGACGCCCCGCTTCTGGAGGTGCGCGACCTCACCACCCGCTTCGACGTGCGCAAGGGCATCTTCGGATCGCTGAAGGCCCGCGTCCATGCGGTGGAAAAGGTCAGCTTCGCCGTCCGTCCGGGCGAGACTCTGGCGCTGGGTCGGCGAGTCCGGCTGCGGCAAGTCGACCACCGGCCGCACCATCATGGGGCTTCAGTCCGCCACCTCCGGCAGCATCCGTTTCGACGGCCTCGACACCGCGACACTGGATTCCAACGGTCAGGCGAAGCTGAAGGAGAAGATCCAGTACATCTTCCAGGATCCCTTCGCCTCGCTGAACCCGCGGATGACCGTCGGCTTCAGCGTCGCCGAGCCGATGCTGGTCCACGATTACGTGCCCACATCCAAGCCGGGCGTGTCGCGCCGCCGCGCCATCGAGGAGCGGGTGGCCGAGCTGCTGACCCAGGTGGGCCTCAAGCCGGAGCATGCGCGCCGTTATCCGCATGAATTCTCCGGTGGCCAGCGCCAGCGCATCTGCATCGCCCGCGCGCTCGCCTGCGATCCCAAGCTGATCATCGCCGACGAGGCGGTGGCGGCGCTCGACGTGTCGATCCAGGCGCAGATCGTCAATCTGCTGATGGAACTGCAGGCCAAGCGCGGCCTGTCCTACCTGTTCATCAGCCACGACATGGCGGTGGTGGAGCGGGTCAGCCACCGCGTCGCGGTGATGTATCTCGGACAGATCGTCGAACTCGGCCCCCGCCGTGCCGTGTTCGAGAATCCGCAGCACCCCTACACCCGCCGCCTGATGGCGGCGGTGCCGATCGCCGATCCCAGCCGGCGCACCCGCGACCTGCGGCTGCTGACCGGCGAGATCCCCAGTCCGATCCGCGCCATCGGCGACGAGCCGGCGGTGCAGCCGCTGGTGCCGGTCGGCGACGACCATTTCGTCGCCCGCCATGCCGTCGGCGGCGACTTTTGAGTCCGTCGGCGGCGACTTCTGAATCAAGAAAAGGGAGACATCACGTGACGCGTTTCGCTCTTCCCCTGCTGGCCGGCCTGCTCGCCGGCACCGCGCTGGCCGGTCCGGCCTTCGCCGCCAAGAATCTCGTGGTCGGCATCCCCGACAACATCACCACGCTGGACCCGGCCGACATCAACGACACCCTGTCGCAGTCGGCCAGCCGCACGATGATGCAGGGCCTGTTCGGCTTCGACAAGGAGATGAAGCTGGTCCCGCTGCTGGCGGAGAGCTTCACGGTCAACGACACGGCCACCGAATACACCTATCGCCTGCGCAAGGGCGTCACCTTCCATGACGGCTCGCCCTTCAACGCCCAGGCGGTGAAGACCAACTTCGACCGCCTGTCCAACCCGGCCAACCGGCTGAAGCGCCAGAGCCTGCTGGCGATGCTGGCCGAGACGGTGGTGGTCGACGACTACACCATCACGCTCAAGCTGTCGCAGCCCTTCGGCGCGCTGAACAACAACCTCGCCCACCCCGGCGCCATGATCCACAGCCCGAAGGCGCTGGAGACCTTCGGCAAGGAGATCGGCCGCCATCCCGTCGGCACCGGTCCCTACAAGTTCGTCAGCTGGGAAGCGGATACGCTGAAGGTCGAGAAGAACGCCAACTACTGGAAGCCCGGCCTGCCGAAGGTCGACAGCGTGACGCTGAAGAGCGTGCCGGAGAACGGCAGCCGCATCGCATGCTGCAGACCAACGAGGCGCAGTTCATCTATCCGCTGCCGCCGGAAATGGTGAAGATGGTGGAAGCCAACCAGGCGCTGGAGATCATCGACGCCCCGTCGATCATCGCCCGCTATGTGGCGATGAACACCATGAAGAAGCCGTTCAACGACCCGCGCGTCCGTCAGGCTTTGAACCATGCCATCGACAAGAATGCCTACGCGAAGGTGGTCTATCGCGGCCATGCCGGCCCGCTGGATTCGCCGATCCCGTCCAAGCTGGGCTTCCACGTCTCGCAGCCGAACCAGTACACCTACGACCTCGCCAAGGCGAAGGCGCTGCTGGCCGAGGCCGGCTACCCCAACGGCTTCGAGGCCGAGATGATCGGCCGCAACAGCACCAACTTCATCCGCGGCATGCAGTTCGTGCAGCAGCAACTGGCCCAGGTCGGTGTCAAGCTGACCGTCACGCCGCTCGAAGCCGGTGTCGAGGCCTCCCGCGTCTGGAGCGTCGAGAAGCCGGAGGATGCCACGGTGCAGATGCAGTATAGCGGCTGGTCGGCCTCGACCGGCGACGCCGACTGGGGCCTGCGCCCGCTGCTGTGGGGCAAGGGCTTCCCGCCGAAGTTCTTCAACGTGGCGTACTATAAGAACGACACGGTCGACACCGCGATCGAGACCGGCATCGGCACCGCCGACAATGCCAAGCGCGCCGAAGCCTACCGCGTCGCCCAGGAGCAGATCTGGAAAGACGCGCCGTGGATCTTCCTCGGCGTCGAGAACCTGCTGGCAGGCAAGTCGAAGAAGCTGACCGGCTTCTACTACGTCGCCGATGGCGGCCTGCAGATGGAAGAGGCCGATCTGCAGTGATGTGAAAAATCGCCCTCTCTCCCCCGGGGAGAGGGAGGGGACCCGCCGCATAGCGGTGGGGAGGGTGAGGGGGCCGGCGCGCTTTCGCGCGCCGCGAAGGGGCATACTGCCCCTTCGCCATCCCCTGGCACGGGCTCATGCCCGTGCTGCCCCCTCACCCTAACCCTCTCCCCAGGGGGGAGAGGGGACTTTTCGTCCGCCCACCCAGGCCTCCACCAGGACCTCCGCCCCATGCTGAAATATCTCGTCGGCCGTGTCGCCGGCATCCTGCCGGTTCTGCTGGTGATCTCCGTCTTCGTCTTCGGCTTCGTCCATCTGCTGCCGGGCGATCCGGCGCGGCTGGTTGCCGGTCCGGATGCGACCCAGCAGGACGTCGAACTGGTGCGCCAGGATCTCGGCCTCGACCAGCCGCTGTGGGTGCAGTACGGACGCTTCCTCGGCAATGCGGTGCAGGGCGAGTTCGGGCGCTCGATGAAGACCAAGCGGCCGGTGTCTCAGGAGATCGGCGAACGCTTCATGCCCACGCTCTATCTCACCATCGCCGCCATGGCGTGGGCGACGCTGGCAGGATTGCTGATCGGCGTGGCGTCGGCGACCAAGCGCGGGCGCTGGCAGGACCATGCCGGCATGATCGTCGCGGTGTCGGGCATCGCCTTCCCGTCCTTCTGGCTCGGCCTGCTGATGATCGACCTGTTCTCGGTCAAGCTCGGCTGGCTGCCGACCAGCGGCTATGGCACGTGGCAGCATTTCGTCATGCCGTCGCTGACGCTCGGCCTCGGCGTCGCCGCAGTGATGGCGCGCTTCACCCGCTCCGCCTTCATCGAGATCGCGCGCGAGGATTACGTCCGCACCGCGCGGGCCAAGGGCGTGCCGGCCCGGCTGGTGGTGTGGAAGCACACGCTGCGCAATGCGCTGATCCCGATCATCACCATGGTCGGCCTGCAGTTCGGTTTCCTGCTCGGCGGGTCCATCGTGGTGGAGACGGTGTTCTCCTGGCCGGGGCTGGGCCGGCTGCTGGTGGATAGCGTCAATTACCGCGACTACACCGTCATCCAGGCGGAGATCCTGCTGTTCTCGCTGGAGTTCATCATCATCAACCTGCTGGTCGATGTGCTGTACGCCTTCGCCAACCCCGAGATTCGCTACTCATGACCATGACAGACGCAACCGGCGTGGCCGCCGCAGCTCACGAAGCCGTCCGTTCGCCGCTGCGCGAGTTCTGGCGCAAGTTCCGGCGCAACCGCACCGCCATGGCCGCCGGCATCTGTCTGCTGGCGCTGGCCTTGGCGGCAGCGGCCGCTCCCTGGATCGCGCCCTTCGATCCGGCGGCCTTCGATTACGACCGCATCCTGGAAGGCCCGTCGGCCGCTCATTGGGCCGGCACCGACGCCTATGGCCGCGACATCTTCAGCCGCATCCTGTGGGGTGCCCGCATCTCGCTGTCGGTCGGGCTGCTGTCGGTCCTGCTCGGCGGGGTGGCCGGCGTGGCGCTGGGGCTGATCGCCGGCTTCCGCGGCGGCTGGATCGACAGCCTGATCATGCGCGTCTGCGACGTTCTGCTGGCCTTTCCCGGCATCCTGCTGGCCATCGGCATCGTCGCCATCCTGGGTCCGGGCATCGAGAACGTCATCTATGCGGTGGCGATCTTCAGCGTGCCGGTCTTCGCACGCCTCGTGCGCGGCAGCACGCTGTCGCTGAAGCGCGCCGTCTATGTCGACGCCGCCCGCGCCATCGGCGTGCGCGACCGGCTGTTGATGGTCCGCCACATTCTGCCGGGCACGCTGCCCAGCGTGATCGTCTATGTCTCCATGCGCATCGGCACCTCGATCCTGACGGCGGCCAGCCTCAGCTTCATCGGTCTCGGCGCCCAGCCGCCCAGCCCGGAATGGGGCGCCATGCTGGCCGATGGGCGCAGCTATATCGGTGTCGCCAGCCACGTCACCTTCTATCCCGGCCTCGCCATCTTCCTGACGGTGCTGGCCTTCAACCTGCTCGGCGACGGACTGCGCGATGCCCTCGACCCCAAACTCCGCTGACGGCATGAAGCGTGCGCGGGCCTTCGGGCTCGCCTGCGGCCGGCTGACGCCGGGGCCGCGCAACACCATCACCGATGTTCCGGGCGTGCGCGTCGGCCATGTCACGCTGGATGACGGGCACATCCAGACCGGCGTCACCGCCATCCTGCCCCATGGCGGCAACCTCTACCGCGACAAGGCCGTTGCCGCGGCGGAGGTGCTGAACGGCTTCGGCAAGAGCGTCGGCCTGATGCAGGTGGAGGAACTGGGGGCGCTGGAAACCCCGATCCTGCTGACCAACACCCTGTCGGTCGGCACCGCGTCCACCGCGCTGGTCCGCCACGCCATCGCCGCCAACCCTGACATCGGCCGCACCACCGCCACCGTCAATCCGGTGGTGATGGAGTGCAACGACGGTCCGCTGAACGACATCCAGGCGCTGGCGCTGACCGAGGCCCATGCCGCCGCCGCGCTGGCCGCCGCGCTGTCGGAACCGGACGGCGCCGAGGTTGCTGTCGGATCCATCGGCGCCGGGCGCGGCATGTCCTGCTTCGGTTTCAAGGGCGGCATTGGCACCTCCTCGCGCCGGCTGAAGCTGGACGGCAAGCGCCATCATTTGGGCGTGCTGGTGCTGGCGAATTTCGGCCGGCCGGGGGAGCTGCGCCTTCCCGATGGCCGCCGCGTCGCCCCGTCGGCAAAGGACGATTCGCCGGAAAGGGCTCCGTCATCGTCATCGCCGCCACCGACGTGCCGCTCGACCACCGCCAGCTGCGCCGGGTGATCCGCCGCGCCGGGGTCGGGCTGGCGCGGGTGGGGTCCTTCTGGGGCCATGGCAGCGGCGACATCGCGCTGGGCTTCACCACCGCCAACCGCATCGGCCATGACGAGCGGGCCGACATCGTGCCGCTGCGCATGCTGAACGAACGCCGCATCGACGCCCTGTTCGAGGCGATGGCCGACGCGACGCAGGAAGCGGTGCTCGACGCGCTGGCCGCCGCCGCGCCGGTGGTCGGCCGCGACGGCGCCACCCGGCCCTGCCTGTCAGACACGCTCACCTCCGGGAGCACTCCGTGAAGCTCTACATCTCCGCCGATATCGAAGGCGTGGCCGGCGTCGTCTCCCAGCAGCAGGTGACGCCCGGCAACCCCGAGTATGAACGCGCCCGCCGCCTGATGACCGCCGAGGTCAACGCCGCCATCGAAGGCGCGCTGGAGGGTGGTGCGACCGAAATCCTGGTCAACGACAGCCATGGCCCGATGGTCAACCTGCTGCCGGACGAGATTCACCCGGCCGCCGAGCTGATCCTGGGCCGTCCCAAGCCCATCGGCATGTTCGCCGGGCTGGAGCCTGACGCCGCAGGGGTGATGTGCGTCGGCTTCCACACCTCGGCCCGGCAATACGGCATCCTCGCCCACACCACCAACAGTTTCGCCTTCGGCCGCGTCCGGGTGAACGGGCTGGAGCTGGGGGAGGCCGGCAATTACGGCGCCTATGCCGGCGAGATCGGCGTGCCGGTGATCCTGCTGACCGGCGACGACCGCTTCGCCGCCGAGATGGCGCCGCTGTTCCCCGAATCCGAGCGGGTGGTGGTCAAGCAGGCGCTCGGCCAGCGCGCCGCCCGCTCCGTGGCACCCACGGTCGCCCGCGACCGCATCCGCGAGGCAGCATGCCGCGCCGTCCGCCGAGCCTCATCCATCCCGCCCTTCCGCGTTCCGCCGCAAGCCGATGGCTCGCCCTACCGGCTGGAGATCGAGATGAACAGCCCGGCGCTGGCCGATCTGGCGGCACTGATCCCCGTTTCCGAACGCCTCGACCCCGTCACCGTCCGTCTGCCGGCCGCCAGCATGGCCGCCGTGCTCGGCTGGATCAACACCCTGTCGGCCATGTCGGCTGCCCTGCGCTGAGACCCGCACCCATGAGCTTCACCCAACCGCAGCCCTTCGCGCTGGCCATCCATGGCGGCGCCGGCACCATCAAGCGCAACGCCCTGACCCCCGTGCTGACCGAGGGCTACCATGCCGGCCTGCGCCGGGCGCTGGCCGCCGGGCACGAGGTGCTGGCCGACGGCGGCAGCGCGCTCGACGCCGTCACCGCTGCTGTCATGGCTCTGGAGGACGAGCCGCTGTTCAACGCCGGCCGCGGCGCCGTCTTCACCGCCGAGGGCGTGCAGGAGATGGACGCCGCCATCATGGACGGCCGCGACCGCGCCGCCGGTGCGGTGGCCGGGCTGTTCGGCCCGCGCAACCCCATCCTCGCGGCCCGCGCGGTGATGGAGCACAGCGAGCATGTCCTGCTGATCGGCGAGGGTGCGCTGGCCCTCTGCCGCCGCCAGGGGTCTGCCGATGGAGGAGGCGCCCTATTTCTTCACCCAGCCGCGCTGGGACGCTCTTCAGGTCGAACTGGAACGCCGCCGCTCCGGCGCCCCGGATGACGGGGATGAGCAGCGCCGCCACGGCACCGTCGGCGCCGTCGCGCGCGACCGCGACGGCAACCTCGCCGCCGCCACCTCGACCGGCGGCATGACCGCCAAGGCCAGGGGCCGGGTCGGCGACAGCCCGGTGATCGGCGCCGGCACCTTTGCCGACAACATCACCTGTGCCGTCTCCGCCACCGGCCATGGCGAGCATTTCATCCGCCGCTGCGCCGCTCACGAGATCGACGCCCGCATGCGTTGGGCCGGCCAGACCCTGGAGCGCGCCGCCGGCGACGTGGTGGACGAACTGGGCGTGATCGGCGGTTCGGGCGGCCTGATCGCCATCGACCGCGACGGCCGGGTGGCGCTGCCCTTCAACTGCTCCGGCATGTACCGCGGCGCCATCGGGCCGGAGGGGCTGGCGATGACGGCGATCCACCGCGAGGAGTTCCGGATCGGCTGACACTCCGACGGGAACGTCCCCTCTCCCCCCGGGGAGAGGGTTAGGGTGAGGGGGACGCGTGGCGAGGCTCCTCGAGTATCGCGCACTCCCGACCCCCGCCCGACTGCCATCGTCCTGCGCTGTCCCTTTCCCCCGCTGGACAGGCGGCGGGCGGCTTGCCACGTTGCTGCTTCCACTGTGCAACGCCCGGAACGGAGGACGACATCATGCGTGCGATGGTGATTTCGCGGTTCGGCGGTCCCGACGTGTTCGAACTGCAGGACCGGCCGCGCCCGGTGGCTGGGCCGGGCGAACTGCTGGTGCGGGTGGTGGCGTCGGGGACCAACCCGGTGGACGCCAAGATTCGCCACTCCGGCAGCTGGGCCGGCATCCTCTTCCCGGCAGTGCTGGGCTACGACGTGTCGGGCGTGGTCGAGGAGGTCGGCCCCGGCGTGACCGGCTTCAAGGCCGGCGACGAGGTGTTCTACACGCCGGAGATCTTCGGCAACCCCAACGGCAGCTACGCCGAATACACCGTTGCCGCCGCGTCCATCGTCGCGCACAAGCCGGCGTCGCTCAGCCATGTCGAGGCGGCGGGCATCCCGCTGGCCGGTGGCACGGCGTGGGAGGCCATCGTGCGGCGTCTGGCGGTGCGGCCCGGCGAGACGGTGCTGATCCATGGCGGGGCCGGCGGCGTCGGCAGCTTCGCCATCCAGTTCGCCAAGGCGGCAGGCGCCCGCGTGCTTGCCACCGCCAGCAAGGCCAACCACGAGGCGATGCGCGATCTCGGCGCCGACGTGACGCTCGACTACCGCGACACCGACGTGGTGGACCAAATCCTGCGCGAGGCGGGCGGGGCAGGGGTGGACGCCGCCTTCGACACCGCCGGCGGCAATGTGCCGATGAGCACGCAGGTGACCCGACCCTTCGGCCGCATCGCCACCATCCTGCCGCCGTCCGGCGACCTCGACGCGCTCTATGTGAAGAATCAGACCCTCTACGGCACCTTCCTGACCCGCGAGGGCGCCCGCCTGCGCGAGATGGCGCCGCTGTTCGAACGCGGGCAGGCCAAGGTGATCGTAGACGCCGTCCTGCCGCTGGAGCAGGTCGGCAAGGCGCACGAACGGCTCGATTCCGGCCACGGCCGCGGTAAGATCATCCTGCAAGTGGGTGCCTGACGGGGGCAGGCCGGACAGTAGACGGGGTGGCGGTGGATTACATCTGGGTCATCGGGCTCCATGTCGCGGCGGTGACGGTCTGGATGGCGGGGATGTTCTTTGCCGCCATCCTGATCAGCGCACTCGATCCCGTGACCGCGGCAGAGGAGGGGCCGGCCCGCATCCTGCGCGCGGCCGGCCGCTGGGACCGCCGCGTCACCTCACCGGCCATGGGGCTGGCATGGCTGCTGGGCCTGACGCTGGTGGTGATCGGCGGCTGGGGCCTGGAGCCCTGGCTGGTGGCGAAGGTCGCGATCGTCATCGCCCTGTCCGCCCTGCACGGCACGCTCGCCGCCGGACTGCGCCGGCTCATCCATCCGTCCGGACGGCCGGTCCCCCGCCTGCTGCGCCTGTCCCCGCTGGCCATCATCGCCGGGGCCATTGCCATCGTCACGCTTGCGGTGGTGAAACCCTATTGAGCCGCTTCCCGGCACCGGACCACGGCCGGTCCGGTGTGCGGAGCCGGTCATCGCCGCCGGTCAGTCGTCGGCGGGGAGCAGGTGGGGGTTCCACACGACCTCCCACAGATGCCCGTCCGGATCCCGGAAATATCCGGCATAGCCGCCATAGAAGGTGTCCTGCGCGCCCTTGACGATCTCGGCGCCGGCGCGCCGTGCCGCATCCATCAGATCGTCCACCTCGCTCCTCAGCATGACATTGTGCCCGATGGTGACGGCGGTGGAACTGACGGGAGTCTTGGCCAAGCCGGTGTCGTGGCAGATGTCGTCCTGCGCCCAGATCGCCAGCTTCAGCCCGCCGGACAGATCGAAGAAGGCGACCGCGCCATGCTCGAACTCGCGGCCGACGATGCCGTCGGTGGGCAGGCCAAGGCCGTCGCGATAGAAGGCAAGCGCCCGGTCGAGGTCGGCGACGCCCAGCGTCAGAACGGAAATTATCGGCTTCATGTCCATGCCCCTGCTATCGGCGCCCGCATCATGCGCGCCCCCTGATAGTCTTGGGCCGTTACCCAGGGCCGACCCTTGGGCAACGGAAGGACCCGCAAGGCAGGGGCCGGGCCAACCGTCCCGAGCCTAACCTGTTTCAGACGGCGGGATCCTATGCCCGGGGCGAGGGCGGCGTCAAGAATGGCGCCCCTGGACGCCCGGCCTATCGCCATCACGACACTTGCGGTGGTAAAACCATATCCAGCAGCACACGGCAACAAGCCGGAACCGGTTCCAGCGCGAAAGGACACGCTATGGCCGTCGCCAAGAACACGATCTGCCTCTGGTACGACAAGGACGCCGAAGCCGCCGCCCGCTTCTACGCCGAGACCTTCCCCGACAGCGCGGTGACCGCCGTCCACCGCGCCCCCGCCGACTACCCGTCCGGCAAGGCGGGCGACGTTCTGACGGTCGAGTTCACCGTCGCCGGCCTCCCCTGCCTCGGCCTGAACGGCGGCCCGGCCTTCCCCCACAGCGAGGCCTTCTCGTTCCAGATCGCCACCGACGACCAGGAAGAGACCGACCGCTATTGGACCGCCATCGTCGGCAACGGCGGCCAGGAGAGCGCCTGCGGCTGGTGCAAAGACCGCTGGGGAGTCTCCTGGCAGATCACGCCGCGCGTGCTGACCGATGCGCTTGCGGCCGGCGGAGAGGAGGCCAAGCGGGCGTTCGAGGCGATGATGGGGATGTCGAAGATCGACGTGGCGGCGATTGAGGCGGCGCGGCGGGGGTGAGGGTGAGGGAGGCTGGAGGTGTGTGTCGGCTTCTGACCCGAAGCGGACATCCAAAATGTCTGGCTCGGATTGTATAGTGCCAGCTGAAAAGAAATTAAGCATCATAACATAAAATTATCATAAATCTAAGTATTAATTTCGGAACGCTTGCAGGGCGCTATCTAATATAGAAATAAATCCTGATGCATCTGAGAAGTAATTTGTGTAGGCGAGTTTGATCGCGTCTTGTTGACTAGCTCCCACCAGCACTACGTCAGCGACATCTTGAAGTTTGGCCTCAACCTCCGAGTACCTAGCTGCGGCACTGGCGTTGTCTGAGAATCCTTCGGCTTCAAGCTTTCCTTCCTTCTCACCGGAAGTGTAGTTGATGAGAATGAAAAGGCGTGATGAGCGAGCAAAATTCTGAAATTCTGACGAAGTAAGATTTCTTAAGCGGAGAATTGCATGCAAGTCATCTTCTAGTCCCTGATATTCAGAGAGAAGATTTTGGTTGGTAAGATCCGCACAATACCCTGCACGCCCCTCATGTACACGCGCCAATATCTCGCTGCAGAGCAAAAACAAACGAGAGATTGATGCGTTCGCTTGACTAAATTTTAGCCTTGTAGCGTTAACGATATCACTGATTTCAACGGCCGTTGCCCATGCATGTTGAACAACTGTACGGTATTGGATTTCGAGTCGTAGCCCGTTCCACTTAACGCCCCCTGTTGAGCCTACATTGTATTTATAAACGTCATGAATGCCACGATAACCAGACGGTTTGGGATGATCGATGTAGTTGTATCGTTCCTTCCCACCAACTAGTTCGTGCGCTGCTCGGGACGAAAGGACACCTCCTCGAAAATGGTTTAGGCTTTCAATATCAGGAAAAATGAGACGACATCCCGCAATATCGTGCATCCGTGAGAGCGACATTCCTTGCTCTCGCCTAAGTTTGTCGATGATTGTAGGGCGCCGTTTGAGCCGCTGTGCAATCGTAATGGTATCCCCACGAGCAGATCGGGCTCGGCGGAACCGCAGGGAAGATTGGAATGTGTTCAGCACATACAGATGCGAAGCACGCCAATTATCCAACAGGGCGAGGTCATTCGGAGTCTCTGCCCCAATCCGGATGCGCTCCCCGGCACGATCTAACTCACCCTTACTATACCCACCGGGCTCAACAAAGGGCATGGCTCATCCCCGATTGTCACGCACCTAAATAGCAAAACTCTTTGCAAGCGACTAGAAAAATGATCTTCCTTATGTATCGTCTTCGCCTATTTATGCTTAATGGCTTCACCAAAAGCTCGCAACAGCTGCGTTTTGCAATGGTATCATGGTCCGCTTCCGGCTCAACCACCCTCTCACCCCACCCCCACATCATCCCGAATGCACGCCACCGAATGCCCCGGCGCCACCTCGCGCAGCGCCCGGGCTTCCGGCTCCGCACAAGCGGGCAGCGCAAACGGGCACCGCGTCCGGAAAGCGCAGCCGGACGGCGGGTTCATCGGGCTCGGCACGTCGCCGTCCAGCAGCATGCGGGTCTTCGGCGCGTCGGGGTCCGGGTCGGGAGCGGCGGACAGCAGGGCCATGGTGTAGGGGTGGCGCGGGCGCTCGTAGAGGCTGTCGCTCGGCGCGATCTCCATCAGGCGGCCGAGATACATCACCGCCACCCGGTCGCTGATGTAGCGCACCACCGCCAGATCATGGGCGATGAACAGCACCGCCAGCCCCAGCTCGCGCTGCAAATCGCCCAGCAAATTCACCACCTGCGCCTGCACCGAGACGTCGAGCGCCGACACCGGCTCGTCGGCGACGATGAAGTCGGGTTCCACCGCCAGCGCGCGGGCGATGCCGATGCGCTGGCGCTGGCCGCCGGAGAATTCGTGCGGGAAGCGGTCCATGGCGTCGGCGCTCAACCCGACCTTCTCCAGCAATGCCGCCACGCGGTCGCGGCGGTCGGCGCGGGTGCCGATGTTGTGGATCGTCAGGGCCTCCCCGATCACGTCGCGCACGCGCTGGCGCGGGTCGAGGCTGGCATAGGGATCCTGGAAGACGATCTGCATGCGGCGGCGCTGCGCCCGCATCTGGGCGGTGCCCAAGCCGGTGATCTCCTGTCCGTTGAAGCGGATGGAGCCGCCGGTCGGCTCGATCAGCCGCAGGATGCTGCGCCCGGCAGTGGTCTTGCCCGATCCCGATTCGCCGACCAGCCCCAGCACCTCGCCGCGGTTCAGGTCGAAGGACAGGTCGTCCACCGCCTTCACCCAGCCGACCGGCCGTTGCAGCAGCCCGCCGCGCACAGGAAAGCGCTTCTCCAGATTGCGGACGCTCAGCAGGGGCTGTTCGGTAACGGTATCGATGCTCATTGCACGTCTCTCCAGCGGCGGCAGCGGGCGGAATGGTCGGGGCCGACCGGCTCCAGAACGGGTTCGGCGGCGAGGCAGGCGGGTTCGGCCAGCGCACAGCGCGGGGCGAAGGTGCAGCCCTGGGGGCGGTTCACCGGGCTCGGCACGCTGCCGGGGATGGCGTGCAGCCGGCCGCCGTCGCCGCGGCGCTGGCCCAGATGCGGCATGCAGGCCAGCAGCCCGCGGGTGTAGGGGTGCCTGGGCGATTTCAGCAGGGAGCGGACATCGCCTTCCTCGACGATGCGGCCGGCATACATCACCACCACCCGGTGCGCCACTTCGGCCACCACACCCAGATTGTGGGTGATGAACAGGATCGAGGTGCCGGTCTCCTCCTGAAGCCGCCGCATCAGGTCGAGGATCTGCGCCTGGATGGTCACGTCGAGCGCCGTGGTCGGCTCGTCGGCGATCAGCAGGGTGGGGCGGCAGGCCAGCGCCATGGCGATCATCACGCGCTGGCGCATGCCGCCCGACATCTGGTGCGGATACTCGTCCAGCCGCCGCTCCGCCGCCGGGATGCCGACCTTCTTCAGCATGGTCAGCGCCTCCGCCCGCGCCGCCCGGCGGTCGAGGCCCTGGTGGTAGCGCAGCGCCTCGCCGATCTGGTCGCCAACGGTGTAGACCGGGTTCAGCGAGGTCATCGGCTCCTGGAAGATCATGCCGATCTCGTTGCCGCGGACGCTGCGCATGGCGCGCTCGCTGAGGCGGGCGAGGTCGCGCACCTGCCCGTCGCGGCCGCGGAACAGGATCTCGCCGCCGGCGATGATGCCCGGCGGCGTCGGGATCAACCGCATCGCCGACAGGCTGGTCACCGACTTGCCGCTGCCGGATTCGCCGACGACGGCCAGCGTCTCGTTGCGGCGCACGGCGAAGGACACGCCGTCCACCGCCTTCGACACGCCGGGATCGGCGGTGAAGTGGGTTTGCAGGTTGCGGATGTCGAGCGTGAGGTCAGCGTCCATGGCCGGATCCGAGGGTTTGAGGTCAACGGGTGCAGCCGCGCGCCGGCACCGGCCAGTCGCCGGCGACCTCGCCGTTGCGGCTGATCGCCATGCGGTCGTGCAGGTTGGTCACCACGCAGACATGGTTGGGCAGGATGCGGACGCGGTCGCCGATCTCCGGCCGCTGCGCGCTCTTGCTGAGGTCGACCACCGCATGCTCCTCGTTGACGCGAACGATCACCGCGTCGGGGTAGTCGAGGATCAGGCCGAAGCCCTCGCCCACCGATGGGGCGACGCGGTCGCTCGACAGGGTCTTGCTGCCGCAATCCAGAACGGCGCGGTCGGGAGTCGGGCGGCTGACCACGGTGGCCTGTACTTGCACGGCGCACTCGTCCAGCGTCGCCACCCCGGCGCCGACGGTGGCGCGGTCGTGATAGATGTAGGTGCCGACGCGCAGCTCGGTCACGCCGGGAAGCTCGTGGGTGTCCCAGCAGCCGGGGGTGCCGCCGACCGACACGGTGGTGACCGGAATGCCGGCGCCCTCCAGCAGGGCGCGCGTCTCGGCGACGAAGGGCACGGTGCGGGGGCCGCGCGGGTAGGTCATCAGGCCGCGGAAGCGGGTCAGCCCGTTGCCGGCGGCGCGGCGGGCCAGCGTCAGCACCTCGTCGGGGGTCTGCACGCCGCAGCGGCCGTCGCCGCTGTCGAACTCCACCAGGATGCCGATCTCCACACCGGCCGCGGCCGCGGCGGCGGCCACGGTGTCGAGGGCGACGGCGTTGTCGAGCGCCACCGTCAGCTTGGTCTTGCCGGCGAGGTCTGCCAGCGGCTTCACCTTTGCGGCGCCGACGATGGGGTAGGTCAGCAGGATGTCCTTGCAGCCGGCCTCCGCCATCACCGTCGCCTCGCCGATCTTCTGGCAGGTGATGCCGACGGCGCCCAGCTCGATCTGGCGCAGCGCGAATTGGGGAAGCTTGTGGGTCTTGATGTGCGGGCGCAGCGCCAACCCGTGCCGGTCGCAATAGGCCTGCATCTTGGTCAGGTTATGCTCGACCCGGTCGAGGTCGATGACGGGGACGGGGGTGTCGAGATCGTCGACGCGCATGGGACCGCTCCGGAACGCAGATTTGGGAAAGGGGCCGACCCTGGCGGGATCGGCCGCTCGGAATGTTACGCCGCCCTATTTTAAGCCTGGGGCAGCACGGCGATGCAGTCGATTTCGACCTGGATGTTGTTCAGCTGGCAGCCGATGGTGGTGCGGGCCGGCGGCTCGGTCGGGAAGAACTCCGAATAGAGCGCGTTGTATTCCTGGAAGCGGCCGAGGTCGCTGAGGTAGCTGTTGACCTTCACCACATGGGCGAGGTCGGTGCCGGCGGCCTTCAGGATGATTTCCAGATTGCGCAGGGTCTGGCGCACCTCGCCGGCGAAATCCTCGGGCAGCGCGCCGGTCTCCGGATGGTGCGGCCCCTGGCCCGACACATAGACGAAGCCGTTCGCGACGATGGCGTGGCTGTACTGGCCGGCGGGCTTCGCACCCTTTTCGGCGAAGATCGGCTTGCGGTTGGTCATTCGGTCCTCACAGGTTGAAAGATCAGGCGCGGGCCAGGGCCTTGCCCGGACGTGCGCCGGTGTGCCCGCCGTCGCGCAGGACGAACTGTCCGGCGACGAGCACGTCGGTGATGCCGTGGGGCGGGCGCGTCGGGTCCTGGAAGGTGGCGCGGTCCGCCACGTCGGCGGTGAACAGGGTCAGGTCGGCCACCATGCCCGGCCGGATCAGCCCGCAGTCGGACAGGCCGAAACGCTGCGCCGGAACGGCGGTCATGTGGCGGACGGCATCCTCCAGCCCGAGCTTGCCTTCGCCCGTGATGGCGCGGGCGAGATAGCGCGGGAAGCTGCCGAAGGCGCGGGGATGCGGCTTGCCGGTCTCGCGCGGCAGCCCGTCCGATCCCAGCATGTGCAGCGGATGCGACAGGGCGGTTTCCAGATCGACCTCGGCCAGCTGGAACATGACGATGTTGGTGCGGCCGCGGTCGAGGGCGATCAACCGGACCAGCGTGTCGAAGGGCGATTCCCACCGAGTGGCCGCGACTTCCGCCAGCGACAGTCCTTCCAACTCGCGCAGCTCGTCCGCCGAAACGCCGCCGATGCGGACATTCTCCCAGCCGATCAGGCGGATCTTGGATTCCCAGCCGGCATCGCCCGGCGCCTCGCCGTCTTCCACCGCGCGGCGCAGAGCCGCCAGCCCGTCGGCATCGGCCATGCGGGCCAGCAGCGCCTCCACCCCGCCCGCCAGCGCCGACGGCGGCAGCAGTTGCAGGATGGTGCTGGAGCCGGCCGGATAGGGGTACATGTCGAAACTGACGTCGGTGCCGCCCTTGCGTGCGATCTCCAGCCGCTCCACCGCCCGCGGCAGGCTGCCCCAATAGGGCTTTCCGGCCGCTTGCAGGTGGGAGAGCAGGCCGCTCGCCCCGCCCGCCTTCAGCAGGTCGAGGAACTCGTCCACCGAGGCGATCAGCCCGCCTTCGTAGGAGCGGACATGGGCGGTCAGCAGCGCGCCATGTGCCGCCACGACCTCCGCCAGCCGGACCAGTTCGGCGCGGTCGGCCCAGGCGCTGGGCGGATAGACGAGGCCGAGCGACAGGCCGTGCGCGCCCTGGCGAAGCTGCTCGGCCAGCAGGGTGGCCATCGCCTCGCGCTCTGGGGCTGTGGCAGCGCGGTTCTGCCAGCCCATGACGGCGAGGCGCAGCGCGGCGTGCCCGACCAGCGAGACGAGGTTGATCGCGGTGCCGCGCCCATCGAGCGCTGCGCGGTAGCCGGCGAAGTCGGCGAAGGTCTCCTGATCCGAAACGGTGCCCAGCAGGTTGCCGAAATGCTCGCGTAGAGGCGCGCTGCTTTCCGGGCTTTGCGGGTACAGGCCGAAGGAACAGTTGCCGACCACCACGGTGGTGACGCCCTGCGCCACCTTCTCCGGCCGGCCGGGCTGGCGCAGCTGGATCAGGTCGTCGTGGCAATGGGCGTCGATGAAGCCGGGGGAGAGGAAGAGGCCCGCCGCCTGCAGCGGTTCGGCGTCCGGCGCGTCCAGCATCGGGCCGATTGCGGCGATGCGACCGCCCTCCACCAGCACGTCGGCCGGGAACCAGGGGGCGCCGGTGCCGTCGATGACGCGGGCGCCCTTGATGAGAAGGGAAACGCTCATCTCATTTCGCCTTCTGGAGCCGGGGTCGAGCGCGTCGCGCAGCCCGTCGCCGACGATCTGCAGCGACAGCACGGTCAGGACGATGGCGCAGCCGGGGAACAGGATCAGCCAGTCGGCCTGCTGGAAATACTGCTGGGCGCCGGCGATCATGTTGCCCCAGGTCGGCGTGGTCGGCGGCACCCCGACGCCGAGGAAGGACAGCGCCGCTTCCGTCAGGATGGCGTAGGCGAAGATGAAGGTGGCCTGTACCAGGATTGGCGAGATCAGGTTGGGCAGGATGTGCAGGAAGACGATGCGCGGGGTGGAGGCGCCGAGCGCCGTCGCCGCCTCGATGAAGGGCATCTCGCGCACCACGAGGCAGGCGGCGCGCACCACGCGGGCGACGCGCGGCGTGTAGACGATGCCGAGCGCCAGCACGACATTGTAGAGCGACGGCCCCAGCGCCGCCATGAAGGCGATGGCGAGCAGGATGTCGGGGAAGGCCATCAGCGCGTCGGTCAGCCGCATCAGCACGCCGTCCAGCGGCCGGATATAGCCGGCGGCCAAGCCCAGCAGCGTGCCCATCAGCGTCGCCACCACCACGACCAGCAGCCCGACCAGCAGCGACAGCCGGGCGCCCAGCATCACGCGGGACAGCACGTCGCGGCCATATTCGTCGGTGCCGAACCAGTGGGCGGCGGATGGCGCCTTCAGCCGGCCGAGGATGTCCATCTTCATCGGGTTGAACGGCGTGATCCACGGCGCCAGCAGCGCCACCGCCAGGATCGCCACCATGATCAGGAAGGACAGCACCACCAGCCTACGCCGGAACAGCTGGCGCATCAGCAGGGCGGCCGGCGACCGGCTGCGGTGCGGCCCATTAGGGGAGGGAGCGGAAGAGGGAAGGGGGACGCTGCCGTGACCGGCGGGGACGCTTGCCATGGAAACCCTCCCTCTCAATAACGGACCCGCGGATCGACCACGGCATAGAGCAGGTCGACCGTCAGGTTGATCAGCACATAGATCGCGGACACCACCAGCAGGGCGCCCTGGATCACCGGATAGTCGCGGCGCAGCACGGCCGAAACGATCAGGTTGCCGACGCCGGGCAGGCCGAACACGGTTTCCGTCACGATGGCGCCGGCGATCATCACCGCGGTGGTCAGGCCGGTCACCGTCAGGATCGGGATCATTGCGTTGCGCAGCGCATGCTTCAGCACGACGACCAGCGGCGGCAACCCCTTGGCCCGCGCGGTGCGGACGTAATCGTTGCTCATCACGTCCAGCATGCTGGTGCGGGTGAAGCGCAGGATCAGCGCCGAGTTCGGAATGCCGAGAGCGATGGCCGGCAGCACCAGATGGCGCATCCGCTCCAGCAGGTCGGCTTCGGGCGGGCCGTAGCCGGCGACCGGAAACCAGGCATGGTCGACCGCCAGATACTTGATGAGGGTCAGCCCGATCCAGAAGCTGGGCACGCTGGCCGCCAGCATGGCGAGCCCGACCGCGGTCTGGTCGATCAGCCCGCCGCGCTTGGCCGCCGACAGGATGCCGATGGGCACGCCGATCAGCATGGCGATTCCCACCGACATCATGGTCAGGAGCGCCGTCAGCTCCGACCGTTCGGCCAGCGCCTGCGCCACCGGGCGGTTGAGGAAGATGGACTCGCCCAGGTCGAAGCGGACGATCTGCCCCAGATAGAGCAGGAACTGCGTCAGCAGCGGCTCGTCGAGCCCCAGCCGGCCGCGCAGAGCCGCGATGTCTTCCGGTGTGGCGGAGGATCCCAGCATGACGGCGGCGGGATCGCCCGGCACCACGCGGGCGATCACGAAGACCACCATGGCGACGAGCAGCATGACGATCATCATGCCGGCGAACCGGCGGACGATGTAAACGAGCATGGTTGCGGTCCTGGACCGAGGGAAAGCACAGAATTCCCCTCTCCCGTCCCGGGAGAGGGAGGGGACCCACGAAGTGGGGAGGGTGAGGGGCTATGCGAACATGGATCTTGATCCTTGGTTCACCCCTCACCCTTCCCAAGCTCCGCTTGGGCCCCTTCCCTCTCCCAGGGCGGGAGAGGGAGTTATCAGCTCCCCTCAGCTCTTCAGTTCGGTGTTCCAGAAGAACGGCCAGGGGGTCGGCGTATAGCCGGTCAGCTTGTCGCTGCTGGCGGCGAGGTTGTAGAACTCGCCGACCTTCACGCTGGGCACTTCGCTGTAGAACAGCGTCTGCAACGCCACCCATTTCGCCTTGCGGGCCGCCGGGTCCATCTCGCGGTTGAAGGCGGCGAGCGCCTCCCGCTTGGCCGGACTGTCCCACCAGCCGGGATAGCTGGGGTTCAGCACCGTGATCAGCGACGGCTCCGGCACGAAGGTGTGATAGGTGAAGAAGGCATCCCACCCCTTGTCGTCGCCGCGGCGCTGCAGCAGCGTCGCCCAGTCCAGCACCTGCAGGTCGACCTTGAAGCCCGCCATTTCGAGCTGGGCCTGGGCCACCATGCTCATCTTGTACAGGAACTCGTACTGGACCGAGGTCATGATGCGGATCGGCTCGCCCTTGTAGCCGGCGGCCTTCAGCAGGTCCGCCGCCTTGCCGGCGGCATGGTCGGCATAAGGCTTGGCGCTCGCCGCGTCGTAATAGGGCGTGCCCTGGGCGTAGATCGACCCCTCCGACTGGACGAAGGCGGGATCGCCGAGGCCCGCCAGCAGCATGTCGTTCGGTTCCAGCGCCGCCAGAACCGCCTGACGCACCTTCGGGTTCGCCATCACGCCGGTCTTGGTGTTCATGATCATCAGCGGGAAGCCGAAGGGCTTGACGATCACCGGCTTGACGCCGGCCGCGCTCTTGATGCGCGGCAGGGTTTCCGCCGGCAGGCTGTCGGCGAACTGGTACTGGCCGGCCAGCACGCCCGACACGCGGGTCGCGGCATTCGGCACCGGGACGAAGCGCACCTCGCCGATGACGGCCTTGCGGCTGCCGGCATAGCCGCTGGGCGTGCCGGCGGGCGAGGCGTAGCCGTCGTGGCGGACCAGCCGGATATACTGGTCGGGCTTGTGTTCCAGCAGCTTGTAGGGGCCAGCGCCGGGGTGGTCCAGGTCCCCAGGATTCCAGAGGAAAGCCCGCCGGCGGCCAGCGTCGTGCCGAGGGCGGTGTTGAACAGACGTCGCGTGATCCCTGTCATTTTTGCCTCCCCGACCGTTTGTCCGAAATATCGGACATCGGTCTTGTATTCCAGACAGGCAAACGGTATATCGGACAAAGACCGCTCGCAAGCTGAAAATCCGCGTGCTAATCGGTTGTGGGACGACGAGGGAGCGCGGATCAGATGAAGAGCGGTGGCGTGGTGGAGAAGCAGGTGGCCGAGAAGCAGTCGGAAGAGAAGACGACGGGCCGTGCCCGCGGCATCGACCGCGTCATCGCTCTGATGGAGCATCTGCACGACCGGCGCTCGCCCACGCGCATCGCCGACATCGCGCGCGACACCGGCACCCCGCGCTCGACCATGTACGAACTGGTCAACACGCTGGTCGAGGCGCGCTGGCTGGAGCTGCGCGACGGCGAGGGCACGGTCTATTTCGGGCCGGCGATGCATTACTACGGCAGCGATTACCTCGACAGCGTCGATTTGATCCGCAAGGCACGGGTGGAGGTCGCCCACATCGCCGAGACGGTGGGCGAGACGGCGCAGTTCTGCACGCTGGAAGGCGACAAGTATCTGGTCGTGCTGAATGAACCCGGCCGGCGCATGTTCCGCATCAGCTCCGAGATCGGCATCAAGGTGCCGATCCCCTGGACGGCGTCCGGCCGGTTGCTGGTCGACCATCTGTCCGCCGACGAGATCCTGCGCTTCATTCCGCCCGAGGACTTCATCCTTCCCGACGGCCGCCGCATCGCCGAGGACGAGTTCCTGGAGGACATCCGCCGCGCCCGCACCCAGGGCTATGTCCGCACCACAGCCCTGGTCGACCGCTTCACCACCTGCCTTGCCGCTCCGATCCGCGATCCGGCCGGCCGCTGCATCGCCACCATCTGCTTCGTCGTGCCGGTCGATACGACGGAAGAGGCGCAGCAGGCGATGATCGACACGCTGACGGCCAGTGCCGAGCGGCTGTCGCCAGGACGCTGACGGCGGTTGCGCCAATTCGGCGCATCGGCCGTTGCCATTGACACAAGCCGACCCACATGTCTTTAATCTGGACAGACCGCAGCCAGTAATAGCGCTACGAAATCCCCCATAAAGCACTGTAGAGCGCTGCGAACGGCACGGAGAACCCAAGAAAAACTCCGTATTACGTCTTTCACAGCGCTATGCTGCGATGCGAAATGGCGAGTGCAGGGATGTGATGTCTCTGCATTTGCGGCGGCATGATTGTGCCAATATCTTCCTCAACAGGCCGCTGCATCGGCCGCCGGAACTCCAAACCGACATTGAAGGAAGATCATCATGACCTCGTATGAAGCCGAATTCGCCGCCGCCAACGCCGAGTTTGCCGCCAAGTTCGCCGTCGTCCGCTTCGTCATCGCGCCCTGCTGATCGCGGCCGTCGCCGGCATCGCCAACGTGAATTCGCCCGCCGTCCTGGCCGCCGACGAAGTCCGCGCCGCCGTCGCCCTGGAAATGGTGCGCACCGTGCCGGTGACGGTGGCCGACGCCGCCAACTGATGTGGCCGGGGGAGCGGGTTTCCTTCGACCGCTCCTCCGTTTCGTGATCTTGCAGGCCAACTCCTGTTTGCTGGGAAGTCCCCGGCGATCCAGGAGGAACCGATGCCCCGCAAGCCTGAAGGCTTTGACGACAGTGACGACCGCAAGTCCGGTCAGGACCAGGTGCCGAAACCTCCCTCCCGCGCGGAGGTCGAGGAGATCAGCCGCTCCCAGGACTATCTGACCGACGACTGGACCGGCGAGGGCGGCAAACCGGACGAGGGCCGCCAGCCCGGCTGACGCCCCCGGCTTTTCCGCCACAACACCCATTCTGCCGATCGGGCTGGAAGCCGGAGGGATCCGAAGGCTTGCCGGCCCGCTCGCATGAGTACACTGCGCGATGCGTGCCCCCGCATCAGTCCGAACCCTGGGACTGGAAAGTCAATTCGACCGTCATTCCCGCGAAGGCGGGAATCCAGGCCTTTCCATAAGAGCCTCCATCGGGAACCCTGGATCCCCGCCTTCGCGGGGATGACGGAAAGTTTTAGCTAAAACAATAGCTTGACCATTCCTGGACATGGTTGCGCCATCGAGTTCATGCCCGAACCCGACACCCGAAGCCGCCGGAAAGCCCATTCGGGACACCACCGGGTTACATCCGCCGCCCTCAGGCTTAAGCCGTCAGGGAAGTGGACGAATCACGGAACTTGCAGTCCGTCCCTCCTGTCGAAGGAAGTCCCCTTCCCAGACCGGAGAGACCGGGATGCGCCACTCCCTCCTCGCCCTGCTGTTCGCGACCGTCATGGCTCCCGTCGGCGCAGGCGCACAGGAAACCGGTGCCGACATCGGTGCTCTCATCAATTCCGGCTTCCAGGCCGACCGGCCGGTCTGCCGGCCCGGCGACGACGGCTGCGCCCGCTTCGTCGGCGATTCCAAGGGAGCCCTGCCGAAGCGGGGCGGGGCGAAGCAGCCGGTGATCATCGGCTCTTCGGTCTACATGCTGACCCCCTGGCAGGCGGAGCGTGAGCGCCGCTGCCTCGCGCTGGCCGGCTGGGCCGAAGCGCGGGGCGAGGGCGCCGACGCCATGGCCGCCGTCATGTGGGTGGTCGCCAACCGGGCCGCATCGGCGTCGCAGCCGTCGCTGCCCTGCCGGGTCGTGGTCGCCGCCGGCCAGTTCGAACCCTTCTCTCCGCCCGCGAAGGTGGAGCCGCAGAAGCGCCGCAAGCCGGTCAAGGCGGCGAAATCCCGCGGGAAGCAGGCAGAGTCCCAACAGGTTGCGGAGGACCCCCGCGTCACCAACCGGGCGGAGGCCCGGCGCGTCCTGGCGGAGATTCGCCGTCAGGCGCAGGTGATCCGGGCGGGCGGCATGCCGTCCTGGCCGAAGCCGCGCACGGCGCCCGACCAGGAGGCGTTGCGTATCGCCCGCGGCCTCGCCTGGAGCCTGAACGATGACGAGATGCCCGATCCGACCGCGCGCGCCTCGCTGTTCTACAGCCCGCCGACCCAGGCGGCGCTCGGGCGCCAGAAGCCGGACTGGGCAAAGGCGCGGCTGCGCACCGCCTCCATCGGCGACCATTCCTTCTACCGCTATCCGCCCGCCCCGGCCGAGCGGACCAGCCCGGCCGAGACCCAGGTGGCCGAGGTCGGCGAGTAAGGCATCCGCCTACTCCCGCCGCCCGCCCAGCAGCATCTGCATCCTTGCCAGTTCCGGGGCGTTGCGCGCCTCCATCTTTTCCAGCACGCGGGCGCGGTGGGTCTCCACCGTGCGGATGCCGATGGAAAGCCGCTGGGCGATCGTCTTGTTGGGCAGGCCCTCGGCGACCATTTCCATCACTTCCAGTTCGCGCGGGCTGAGCAGGGCGAGCCGGCGGCGGATCTCTCCGGCCTCCACATCGGCGCGGCGGGCGGCGAGATCGCGCTCGAAGGCTTCCTGCACCCGTTCGATCAGCAGATCCTCGTCGAAGGGCTTCTGCAGGAAATCCACCGCCCCGGCGCGGAACGCGCGGACGGCGGCGGTCACATCGCCATGGCCGGTGATGATGATGACCGGCAGGGTCAGGCCGCGGCGGACCATCTCCTGCTGCAGATCCAGCCCGTCCATGCCCGGCATGCGGATGTCGAGGATCGCGCAGCCGGGCTGGTCGGGCGACGCGGCATCCAGGAACTCCGCCGCCGAGGCGCAGCAGCGCACCGACAGCCCGGCCAGATCCAGGTGAAGCGCCAGGGCATCGCGCACCGCCTCGTCGTCGTCCACCACGAAGGCGACGGGTTTCTCGGTCGTCATGCAGACTCTCCTTCCCTGTCCTTCGCATGCACGGGAATGGTGAACTGGAACACGGTTCCGCCTTCTGCGCCATTCGCGGCGCCACCGCTACCGCCACCGCCACTGCGCGCCGTCAAAGTGCCGCCATGGGAATCGACGATGGTGCGCACGATGGACAGCCCCAGCCCCATGCCGGTCGGCTTGGTGGTGACGAAGGGCGCGAACAGGTTGCGCTCCACCACCTCGGCAAGGCCGGGTCCGGTGTCGCGCACGCCGATGGCGACGAAACCGGGCTGGGCCGCCGGACAGGCGAAGATCACGATGCGGCGCCGCCCTGACTGTTCACGGCCCGGCTGTTCCTCCGGCCGGGTGGCGTCGGGCGTCATCGCCTCCGCCGCATTGCGGACGAGGTTCAGGATCGCCTGCTGCAATTGGACCGCATCGCCTGCGATGGCCGGCAGGGCGGGGGCGACCTCCGCCGCGATCTCCACCGCATGCCGGCTGGCGAGCGGGCCGGCCAGCGTCAGGCAGTCGGCGATCAGCGTGGCGACCGGCAGCGGCGCGCGGTCGCGGTCGCCCTTGCGCACGAAGTCGCGCAGGCTGCGGATGACGCGGTCGGCCCGCTCCGCCTGGGTGACCGTCTTGTCGAGGATCTCGGTCAGGCGGGGGGACGCCTCCTCCAGGCGCGCGATCTTGCGGGCGGCGCGGGCATAGCCCATCGTCGCCGCCAGCGGCTGGTTCAGTTCATGGGCCAGCGCCGCCGCCATTTCCCCCGCCTCGATCAGGCGGGAAGCGTGGGCGAGGTCGGACTGCCGCACCCGCAGCCTGTCCTCCACCCGGCGGCGTTCGCTGACCACGGCGCCCAGCAGCAGGATGGTGATGGCGAGCGTCAGCATCAGAAGCTGGAAATGCGCCATGCGCGCGGTGTCGACGCCGGCCACCTGGATGGCGGCGATCAGGCCGGCCTGTGTGGCGGCCGAGGCCAGCACCGCCCCTCCCAGCCCGTGCCGCACCGCGACCGCGATGGCCGGCAGGAACAGCAGGTAGAAATGCTCGTACTGCGACGAGGCCAGCGGACCGAAATCGAGCCATAGGGTGAAACCGATCAGCGCGCCCTGGGCCAGAATCTCGGCGGCACCGCCCCAGGACCAGCGCAGCGCCGGCATGCGCCGTGCCATCAGCACCATGGGGGTCAGGACGGCGATGCCGATGATCTCGCCGGTCCAGAAGCGCAGCAGCACCTCCGGAAAGCGCGCCCAGTCGAACAGCCCGGCCGCCGTGTGGACGGCGATGAAGCCCAAGCCGATGACCAGAACTGCCGCAGCACTGCCGCCGAGCAACAGGACGATGTCACGCAGGCTGGACAGTCCCGGATCGATGACCTTGCGCAGCATCCCACCCGCCGCCCCATAGCCCAGGGCGACGATTCCGTTCGCCAGCAGGGCCGTTCCCAGGGCGACCGGGAGGTCGCGGACCACGATGTCGGCGGCGGTCAGCCCCAGCCAGACCAGCGGCACCGCGCGCAGGCCCAGCAGCACCGACAGACCCATCATCAGGCCGGCCGGCGGATTCCACGGCGTGATGTTGATCGACGACACCGCATGGATGAAGCTGATCCAATCCAGGAACATATGGGCGGCCAGATAGGCCGGAATGAACATCCATCGGCGGCGGACAGTCTGTGGCATGGACCGATGGTATCGCCAACCGGCGCCCACCGCATCAAGTGAAATGATCGGCCCCGTATTACTACGGACATTCGGCAGGGTGTCACGCGACCCTTTCAGGTCCGTATTTCCCGGCATGGACAGACTGCATCCGACTTCCGATCATCAAGGTGTCCCTGCAAGTTAATCGAAAGTCCCGATGGCGAGCCTTCGGCGCATTCTGCTGGCAACCGACCTGGAACCGAAATCGGACCGCGCGTTGGAGCGTGCCGTCCAACTCGCCCGCCGGTTCGACGCGGAGTTGACGGCGCTGCATGTCGTCGACGGCACCGGCGGTCCCTATGGCTGCCTGCCGCTGCACCATGTGGAAGCGGAACTCCAGCGCCACATCCTGGCCGTGCCGGGCGGGGCGGACATCCGGTCCCAGGCGGTCGCGGTGCGCGGCGAGGCCGTCGAACACCGGGTCGCCGGCTATGCCGGGCTGTGGTTGCCCGACCTTCTGGTGGTGGGACTGCACCAGCGCGACCGGGTGGCGGACCTGTTCCTGGCCTCCACCGTCGAGCGCATCGCCATCGCCGATGGGACGCCGATGCTGATCGTGCGCGACAAGCCGCTCCAGCCCTATCTGCGGGCGCTGGTGCCGGTCGACTTCTCCGAGCGCTCGCGCCCTTCGGTGGACGGCGTGCGGATGCTGATGCGGGAGGGAAGCATCCACCTGCTGCATGTCGTCGATCTGCCGGGAATTGCGGGCCGGTCGATGTCGGGCCCGGATATGCCGGTACTGGACACGGCGCACTTCGCGCACGATTTCCGGAAAGTCCTCGGCAACTCGGCCGGCGGGCCGGAGGTCGAGACGATCGTCCTTGCCGGCTCTCCGGGGCGGCGGATCGTCGAGCTGGCGCGGGAAGGGCGGTACGATCTGGTTGCGCTGGGTTCGGCCCGGCGCAGCGGCATCTCCCGTGCCTTGCTGGGCAGCACGGCCTCGGAGGTGATCGAGGCACTGCCCTGCGATGTCCTGGTCGGCGGCACCGTTCCCGGCCGGTCTTCACCGTCGGCAACGTCCCTTGGCCAAATTGGAGAACCAGATGGCGGAGAACCGGATGGCCATTACTGAGCTTTTTTCCACAGCCGATGTCGTCCTCGACGCCGCCCCCGCCAACAAGGCGGCGCTGCTCGACCTGCTTGCGGAGGCGGCAGCGGCGCGCAGCGCCCGGCCGGCGCCGGAAATCCTGGACGCCCTGCAGGCGCGGGAGAAGATCGGCTCGACCGCGCTCGGCAAGGGCGTGGCGCTTCCCCATACCGAACTTGCCGAACTGGCGGAGCCCGTCGTCCTGTTCGCCCGGCTCCAGCGTGCGGTCGATTTCGACGCGCGCGACGACGAGCCGGTCGATCTCGTCTTCCTGGCCCTGTGGCCGGCATCGAACCGCAAGGGGCTGTTGGCCGCCATGGCGGAGATCTGCGGGGCGTTGCGCGATCCGCAGGTGCTGCGCCGGCTGCGCGGTGCCGCGACGCCCGACGACGTCGCCCGGATCGTCCTGCAGGCCGTCGCGCGGGACGCGGCTGACCCGGACCTCGTCAAGGATCCCGACGACCCGCCGCCCGGCCTCTGACCCCGCCCGTCTCCGCCGATCCATTCGACCGTAGGACTTCATGCCCGACGCACTGCTGCTCCTGATCGCCGTTGCATTCCCGTTCGCCGGTGCGCTCGTCGCCGGGCTGCTGCCCACGCACGCGCGCAATGCGGCGGCGTGGCTGGCCGCGGCGTGGCGCTGGTCGGGCTGGCGATGGTGTGGTCGGCCTATCCGACGGTGTCGGCGGGCGGCGTGGTCCGCTATTCGGCGGAATGGATGCCGATGCTGGGGCTGGACTTTTCCTTGCGCATGGACGGCTTCGCCTGGCTGTTCGCCGGGCTGGTGTTCGGCGTCGGCACGCTGGTGGTGGTCTATGCCCGCTATTACATGGCGGCCGAGGACCCGGTGCCGCGCTTCTTCGCCTTCCTCCTCGCCTTCATGGGGTCGATGACCGGGGTGGTGCTGTCGGGCAACCTGATCCAGCTCGCCTTCTTCTGGGAACTGACCAGCCTCTTCTCCTTCCTGCTGATCGGCTATTGGCACCACACCGCCGCCGCGCGCGACGGTGCGCGCATGGCGTTGACCGTCACGGCGACGGGCGGCCTCTGCCTGTTCGCGGGCGTCCTGATCCTGGGCCACATCGTCGGCAGCTACGAGCTGGACGCCGTGCTGGCGGCGGGCGACCGCATCCGCGCACATCCGCTCTATCTGCCGGCATTGGTGCTGATCCTGCTCGGCGCCCTGACCAAGAGCGCGCAGTTCCCCTTCCATTTCTGGCTGCCGCACGCCATGGCGGCGCCGACCCCGGTGTCAGCCTATCTGCATTCGGCGACGCTGGTGAAGGCGGGCGTCTTCCTGATGGCGCGGCTGTGGCCGGTGCTGGCGGGGACGGAGGCGTGGTTCTGGATCGTCGGGTCCGCCGGCCTCGCCACCCTGCTGCTCGGCGCCTATGTCGCCATCTTCCAGCACGACCTGAAGGGGCTGCTGGCCTATTCGACCATCAGCCACCTCGGCCTCATCACCCTGCTGCTGGGGCTGAACAGCGAACTGGCGCTGGTGGCGGCGATCTTCCACGTCATCAACCATGCGACCTTCAAGGCCTCGCTGTTCATGGCCGCCGGCATCATCGACCACGAGACGGGGACGCGCGACATCCGGCGCCTGTCCGGCCTGAACCGCTTCATGCCCTTCACCGCCCGCCTCGCCCTGATCGCCGCCGGGGCCATGGCGGGCGTGCCGCTGCTGAACGGCTTCCTGTCCAAGGAGATGTTCTTCGCCGAGGCATTGTCGGCCAAGGAGCCGCTGCCGGTCTTCTTCGACGTGCTGCCGGTCGCCGCGATGGTGGCGAGCGCCTTCAGCGTCGCCTATTCGTTGCGCTTCATCCATGGCGCCTTTTTCGGGCCGGACCCGGTGGATTTGCCGATGAAGCCGCACGAGCCGCCGGCCTGGATGCGCTTCCCGGTGGAGATCCTGGTGCTGGCGTGCATCGTCATCGGCATCCTGCCGGCGGCCACCGTGGGACCCTACCTCGACATGGCCGCCCGCGCGGCGCTGGGAGCGGCGACGCCCGAATACAGCCTCGCGGTCTGGCACGGCTTCAACCGGCCGCTGCTGATGAGCATGATCGCCTTTGCCGCCGGGCTCGGCCTCTACCGCCTGCTCCAGGACCATCTCGCCAAGGGGATCGAAGGGCCGCCGCTGATCCGCAGCCTGGAAGGGCGGCGCATGTTCGAGCGGACGATGGTCTTCCTGTCCTGGCGCCTCGCCCGCACGGCGGAGGGGCTGGTCGGCACCCGCCGCCTGCAGCCGCAGCTCCGCCTGGTGGCGTGCGTGGCGGTGCTGGCCGCCGGCTGGACGGTCTGGCTGCGCGGGGTGGGGCCGGGCAACCTGGTGCCGTCGGGGCATCGATCCGGTGCTGGCGCTGATCTGGGCGCTGGGCGCCGCCTTCGCGCTGGGCGCCGCCTGGCAGGCGAAGTTCCACCGGCTGGCGGCGCTGATCCTGCTGGGCGGTGCCGGTCTGGTCGTCTGTGTCACCTTCGTCTGGTTCTCCGCCCCCGACCTCGCGCTCACCCAGCTGCTGGTGGAGGTCGTCACCACCATCCTGCTTCTGCTGGGCCTGCGCTGGCTGCCCAAGCGGCTGGACGTTCCCGGCGCCCGCGGGTCGGAGGCGGTCACCCTGGGCCGCCGCCTGCGCGACCTCGGCATCGCCATCGCCGCCGGGGCCGGCATGGCCGGTCTCTCCTTCGGCGTGATGACCCGCTTCCCGCCGGAACTGCTGGCCCAGCATTTCCTGGAGCTCGCCTACAGCGAGGGCGGCGGCACCAACGTCGTCAACGTCATCCTGGTGGATTTCCGCGGCTTCGACACCATGGGGGAGATCACCGTGCTCGGCGCCGTGGCGCTGACCGCCTATGCCCTGCTGCGCCGCTTCCGCCCGGCGCCGGACAGCGTCGACGTTCCCGAACAGCAGCGCGACCAGAGCGCCTTCGACGCTTCCCAGCCGACCGCAAGGAGGGCGATACGGCGGCGGAATGGCTGTTCATCCCGACGCTGATCGCGCGGCTTCTGTTTCCGCTGATCCTGATGGTGGCGCTGTTCCTGCTCCTGCGCGGCCCACGATCTGCCGGGCGGCGGCTTCGCGGCCGGTCTGACCGTGGCGATCGCCATGATCCTGCAATACATGTTCGGCGGTACCCAGTGGGTGGAGGCGCGGCTGCGCGTCCTGCCGATGCGCTGGATGGGAGTCGGGATCCTGCTGGCCGCCGGCACCGGTCTCGGCGCCTGGATCTTCGGCCGGCCCTTCCTGACCAGTTATTTCGCCTACGCCGAGCTGCCGGTGCTGGGGAAGATCCCGGTGGCGAGCGCCCTGCTGTTCGACATCGGCGTCTTCGCCCTGGTGGTGGGCGCCACCATCCTGATCCTGATCGCGCTGGCCCGCCAGTCGCTGCGCGGCCATCGTGCCGCGGCGCCGCGGCCGGCGGAGATGCCGGCCGTGCCTGAACCGGTGCAATCCGGGCCGGTGCCGACCGCCGTGGGAGACGATTGACATGGAACTGATCCTTTCGCTCGGCATCGGCGTGCTGACCGGCTCCGGCGTGTGGCTGCTGCTGCGGCCCCGCACCTTCCAGGTGATCATCGGCCTGTCGCTGCTGTCCTATGCCGTCAACCTGTTCATCTTCTCCACCGGCGGCCTGCGCACCGGCGCCGAACCGATCCTGGAGGGCGGCCGGGCCGGCAACCTCGCCATGCATGCCGATCCGGTGCCGCAAGCCCTGGTGCTGACCGCCATCGTCATCGGATTCGCCACCACCGCACTGTTCCTCGTCCTGCTGCTTGCGGCCCGCGGCCTGACCGGGACCGACCATGTCGACGGAAAGGAGAAGAGCCGGTGACCGGCTGGATGGATCACCTGACCATCGCGCCCATCGTCCTGCCCATGCTGGCGGTGCGGTGATGATGCTGATCGACGAGCGGCAGCGCACGCTGAAGGCCGTGATCGGCATGGCGTCGGCGCTGGCGCTGCTGGGGCTGGCCGTCCTGGCGATGACGGTCGCGGACCAGGGCGCGGCCGGTGTCCGCGTCTACCGGCTGGGCGACTGGCCGGCGAATTTCGGCATCGTGCTGGTTCTGGACCGCTTCGCCGGGCTGATGCTGGTGCTGACCGGCATCCTGGGGGTGGCCGCCCTGCTGTTCTCGCTGCCGCGCTGGCAGAAGGCCGGCGCGCATTTCCATTCGCTGTTCCAGTTCCAGCTGATGGGGCTGAACGGCGCCTTCCTGACCGGCGACCTGTTCAACCTGTTCGTCTTCTTCGAGATCATGCTGGCCGCCTCCTACGGGCTGGCCCTGCACGGCTCGGGCCTTGCACGGGTGCGGGCGGGCCTGCACTACATCGCTATCAATCTCGTGGCGTCGCTGCTGTTCCTGATCGGCGTCAGTATGATCTACGGCATCTCCGGCACCCTCAACATGGCCGATCTGGCCGGACGGGTCGCCGGGCTGGCGGCGGAGGATCGCGGACTGCTGGAGGCCGGGGCGGCCATTCTGGGCGTCGCCTTCCTGATCAAGGCGGGGATGTGGCCGCTGGGCTTCTGGCTGCCCAACACCTATGCCACCCTGGGTGCTGCCTCTGCCGCCATCGTCTCCATCCTCAGCAAGGTCGGCGTCTATGCCGTGCTGCGGCTGTGGCTGCTGGTGTTCGGCGACGGGGCCGGCGCCTCCTCCGGCTTCGGCGGCAATGTCCTGCTGGTCGGCGGGCTGCTGACCATCGGCTTCGGGTCGATCGCCGTGCTGGCGACGCAGAACATGGCGCGGTTGGCCGGGGCGAGCGTGCTGGTGTCGTCCGGCACCCTGCTGGCCGCCATCGGCGCCGGGCAGCTGTCGGTGACCGGCGGCGCCCTGTTCTATCTCGCCAGTTCGGTTCTTGCGGTCGCCGGCTTCTTCCTGGTGGTGGAGCTGGTGGAGCGCGGACGCGCCGTCGGTGCCGACGTGCTGGCGGTGACCCGCGAGGCGTACGGCGAGGGCGATGACGAGGACTCCGACGACGGCGGTGCCGGCGTCGCCATTCCGGCGACGATGGCGATCCTCGGCATCGGCTTCATGTCCAGCGCGCTGCTGCTCGCCGGCCTGCCGCCGCTCTCGGGCTTCCTCGCCAAGTTCGCCATCCTGTCGCCGCTGCTGGCCGCCGGCCCGGACGTGCCGGTGACCACCTGGGTGCTGATGGCGGCGCTGGTCCTGTCCGGGCTGGCGACGGTGGTGGCGATGACGCGTGCCGGCATCGATGCCTTCTGGGCCTCCCCCTCCGAGGAGGCGCCGCGCGTGCGGCTGGCGGAGATCGCGCCGGTCCTGCTTCTGCTCGCCCTCAATGTGGCGCTGACCGTCCAGGCCGGGCCGGCGATGCGCTACATGGAGGACACCGCGAGGTCGCTGCATGCTCCGCGCGACTACAACGGCGCCGTGATGTCCGTTGCCCGCACACCCGGAACGACCGGAGGCACCCAGTGAGACCGGCGATGAGCAGATGGCTTCCCTACCCCATGATGACCGCGACCCTGCTGGGGGTCTGGCTGCTGCTGAACGAAAGCGTGGCTCCGGGCACGATCATCCTCGGCGGCGTGCTGTCGCTGGCGACCGCCGCGACGCTGAACACGCTCGGCCTTCCGGGAGGACGGCTCCGCCGGCCGCGGGCCGCCGTGTCGCTCCTGCTGCTGGTGCTGGTGGACATCGTCCGCTCCAACATCGCCGTCGCGAAGATCATCCTGCGGCCGGGCAAGGGAGAGCGGGTGTCGGGTTTCCTGCGCATACCGCTCGACCTACGGGCACCCTACGGGCTGGCGACGCTGGCCTGCATCCTGACCGCCACCCCCGGCACGGTGTGGGTCGCCTATGACCGGTCGCGCAACACCATCCTGCTGCACATCCTCGACCTTGTGGACGAGCAGGAGTGGATCGACCTCATCAAGGGGCGGTACGAGACACGGTTGATGGAGCTGTTCGAATGATCGTCAAACTTCTGATGGGAACGATCTTTCTGACCCAGATCCTGCTGGTGACCGCCATGGCCTTCGCGGCCTTCCGGGTGCTGCGCGGGCCGCGGGCGCAGGACCGTGTGCTGGGAATGGACACCCTCTATGTCACGGCGACCATGCTGCTGCTGACCTTCGGCATCCGCACCGGCAGCATCCTGTATTTCGAGGCGGCGCTGATCATCGCCCTGCTGGGATTCGTGTCGACGGCGGCGCTGGCGAAGTTCCTGATGCGCGGGGAGGTGATCGAATGACCCATCTGGCCGAAATTCCCGCCTGGGCGGCGGTCCTGACCGCGGTGCTGCTGCTGACCGGCGCCGTCCTGACGCTGATCGGGACGGTCGGCCTGCTGCGCTTCGACAGTTTCTACCAGCGGGTCCACGCCCCGACGCTGGGTGCGACGCTGGGCATCGGCTGCATCCTGCTGGCCTCGATGCTGTTCTTCTCCGTCCTGGAATCGCGAGCGATCATCCACGAGCTGCTGATCACCGCCCTGATGGTGGTCACCACGCCGATCACCCTGATGCTGCTGGCCCGTGCCGCCCTTTACCGCGACCGCACGGAGGGAAGCGACGAGGTGCCGCCACCGCCTTCGGATTGACCGGGCTTCCTCAGATCCGCCGCAGCCGCCCCATCAGTTGCGGATTGTCCCAGGTCGGCTGCCGGTCCTCGATCGCCACGCGATGGGGCAGCGGCGTGTCGCTCTCCAGCACCACTTCGACCCAGCGCGGCACCAGCTCGTTGTTGAGATCGTCCAAAATGGTGAGCGCCAGCGCCTCCAGCCCCTCCGCAAAACCGGCGAAATCCGCCAGATAGGCGGCGACGGAGGCCGGGTCCGGCACCAGCCGGTCGGGCACCAGACGCAGGGTCAGGCGCGTGCCGGCCATCGGCTCGCCGCGCAGTTCCACCAGATAGTCGTGGCGGGCGTCGGGGGAGGGGCGGGTGGTCAGGCGCTCTCGTCTCATGCGGAAACTCCAAGCCCGGCCTGCCCGGCGCGGGTCAGCTTCACCCAGCTGCGGGCACCCGACTGGAAGGACAGCCCGCCGCTGTAGCCCACTGCCCGCACGCTGTCGGCGAAGACCTGGATCAGTTCCACCCGCAGCTCCGGCGGCAGGGCGGCGTGGCTGCGCAGGATCAGGTCGAAATGGTTCGGCCGCACCAGCCCGTCGAGCTGCATCGGCCCGAAGCGGCTGAGGTCCAGATCGATGAGGAAGCGGCTTCCGGGCTTGCCGCGCGGCCTGCCGTCGCCCTCCTCGTCCTCCTTCAGGGGATGGACATGCAGCCTGATCGGCTTCGGGCCGGTCGAATCCATCAGCGGGATGGTGTAGCTGCGCCAGTCGCCCGGCAGCGGTTCCGCGGCCTCGCGGCGCAGTCCCTCGAAATCCTTGTCCAGCCGGTCCAGCAGGTCGCGCCGCCCGGCCTTGTCCAGCGCGGACGAGGCATCGTCGCCCAGCCAGCCGCGGGCGTCGCCGCCGCGCATCGCCGCCAGGAAGAAGCCCAGCGCCGCGGTCAGCTTGCGGTTCGGCTGCGGCATGGTCGCCAGCATCGACTTGGCGAGTGCCGGGTCCGACGCCGCCAGCGTCGCCATCAGCTGCCGCATCGCCGGCCAGTCGCGCTCGCCGAGCGGCCCCGGCGGGCCGGGCAGGGTGGGTGCCGCCGCCTGGGTCGCCTGGGCGAGGTCGGTGAGCGCCGCGGTGACCTTGGCGCCCGGCGGCAGGCTGGCCGGGACGTTGAGGGCCAGCATGCCCTGCTTGGTCGCCAGGATCGGCTGACCCTGCGGCGTGCTGCCGGCGATCGTGCCGCGCAGGACCGGGGTGTCGGGCGGAAGGTTGGGATCCGCCGCTTCCGGAGCGGGTTGGCCGCCGGCCTGAGCGCCGGTCTGGTTTCCGCCTGGCCCGGTTCGTCCCCCGGCCTCGGGGGGCCCGAGCGGTGGCGGTTGTTGCGGAGGCGGTGTGACGGTCAAAATCTTCAACGCCACCGTGGCGCCGCGTGGCAGGTCGGGCGGCTCGGCAGAGGAACCGGCGACGGGGGCGGCGGGGCGGTCCGATGTCGCCGGAGACCCGGCACCGGGGTGCGCCGCATCGCCGCCCAACTGGACCGGTGTGCCGAAGGTCGCGCTTCCCCCGCCCATTGGCGGTGCCGGCATGGAGGGGTGGCGGGTGCTGGTGTGGCGGGTGCCGCAGCGTCGGGTTTGGCCGGTCCGACCGGGTTGGCGCCGGCTGGGGTGGGGGTGCCGGTTGCGGTGCGGCGCCGCCGGCCGGTGTCGCCGGCATTGGCTTGGCGCCCGATCCGCCGGCGATCACCAGCGCCGGCACCACCGTGCCGGGCAGCAGAGGCGGCAGGGCCGGCACCGTGCCCGGGATGGGGGTCGGCAGCAGGATGGCGGGAGTCGCGACGTTTCCGGGTGCCGGACTGCCTGCGGGCGGGGCTGCGGCCGTCCCGCCCGCCGCCGTGCCGGCCCCCGTCGTGCCGGTTGGCGTCCCCAGCGCCTGCAGCAAGATCAGCGCCGTGGGCTTGGCCGGGATCGTCGCGGGTGTGGTGGGCGTTGGCGTGCTGGCGCCAGGTGTGATCTGGACGGTGACCGGCTTGTCGGGCGGCAGTTCAGCCTTGCTGTCGAGCAGCAGTTCGCCCGCCGACGTGCGCACGCGGGTCAGCCCTTCCGGCGTCTGGCCGGCGACCGTGCCGGTCAGCACCACCGGGCGGGTCACCTCCGGCAGCCGCTCGGGCAATCGGACGACCGTGGCCTCGGCCGTGACGGGTGCGGGCGTGGCGGGGGCCGCCACGGCGGTGGCGGCAGCGGGCGTGACCGATGGTGGGAGAGCCCCGCCCATCGGTTCCGCTACTTGGAGCCGGCCAGCAGCCGCTGCACGATCGCCTCGACGTCGCGCGCCGCGTCGCAGGCGGGCGAGCGGGTCAGCAGCGGGGTCTGGTTGCGGATGGCGTCGCGCACCTTCAGGTCGCGGCGGATGATGCCCGCCAGCGCCGGCTTGTATTTCAGGAAGTTCTGGCAGGCCTTCAGGATGGTGCCGTAGGTGCGTTCGCCGTCCTTCACGCTCTGCGCCATGTTCACCACGATCCGCAGGTCGGCCGACGGATTGGTGGCATGGGTCAGCTTGATGAAGGCATAGGCGTCGGTCAGCGAGGTCGGCTCGTCCGTCGTCACCACCAGCGTGGTGCCGGCCGGACCCGAGAGCGTGCGCACCGTGCGGTCGACGCCGGCGCCCATGTCCATCACCACCCGGTCATAGCTTCTGGCCAGTTCCAGCAGGTCGTTGCGCAGGCCGGACAGCCGCTGGCTCGGCAACTGCGCCAGCGTGCCCGATCCCGACCGTCCGGCGATGATGTCGAACCCGGTGTCGGGGAAGCGCTGCGCCGCCTTGGCCAGCGTCACCTCGCCGTTGATGACGGCGCCCAGATCGTTCTTGGGCGAAAAGCCCAGCTGGATGTCGACGTTGGCGAGGCCGAGGTCGCCGTCGAACAGCAGGGTGTTCATTCCCGCCTTGGTGAGGGCGTGGCTGAGCGTGATGGAGAACCACGTCTTGCCGACGCCGCCCTTCCCGCTGGCCACGGCGATGACGTTGGCGCCGCGCAGCGGGCGAACGTTCTTGAGGGCGGCCGGGAACACCGGATCGGTCATGGCAGGGTCCTCGACGAGGGGGAACTGGAGGCTTTTGCCTTGGTTGCGGATTTTGCGGTTGCGGGTTTCGTTGGCTTGGCGGCGGTGGCCCTGCGTGGTGGCGGGGGTGGCGGCGCCGGCTCGATCTCCGCCTCGTCGTCCTCCGGCTCATAGCCCCGCCCGAAGGTCGGTTTGCGCATGGGCGTATGGTCCGGCTCATGATCCGGCTGCCCGTCGTCTTCCTCTTCCCAGTCCGCGGTGCGGGCGGAGCGGCGTGGCGCCGACTCCTTGGTGGCGGGCGCCTTCTCCTCGGCCGGGATCATCATGCGGGCGAGCGCCAGCGGGTTCAGGGCGGTCAGCCCCTCCGCCACCTTGGACGATACGCTGGCGTCGCAGAAGGACAGCCGGGCGCGGGCGACGATCGCCAGCAGGCTACCCAGCCGGCGGGTCATGTCCAGCCGGGTGACCAGCATCCGCCGCACGCCCACCGCCTTGAAGGCCAGCGCCATGTCGGCGGCCTCCAGCGCGTCCAGCCCGGCGGGCAGGACCAGCACCGGCTCCACCTCCCCGGCGCCGAGCAGGGCGCGGAGATCCTGCATGTCCTCGGCGTCGAAGGGGTTGCGGCCGGCGGTGTCGACCAGAACGAGGTCGGTCTTTCGGTGCACTTCGAAGGCGCCGGCCAGCGCGTCGGGGTCTTCCACCGTCGCCAGCTTCAGCTTCATCAGCCGGGTGAAGGCGGCCAACTGGTCCACGCCGCCTGCGCGCACCGTGTCGGTGGTGATGACGCCGACCGACCGCTTCTTGAAGACGGCGCGGGCCGCCAGCTTGGCCGCGACCAGCGTCTTGCCCGATCCAGGCGGCCCGACCAGCGCCAGCGGCTTCACCGGACTGCGCCCGTCCGGCAGCGGATTGAAGGTGAAATAGGAATCGAGCGCCGAGCCCAGCGCCAGCCGCGGATCCTCGGTGTCGAGGCCCGACGCGGCGTCGATCAACTGCTCGGCCAGGGTGGCGGGGACGCCGTGGCGCTGCAGGGCGTCGGCCACCACCTCGCCCACGTCGATCTCGGGTTCGACCGGCTTCGGCGGGGCCTTCGCCCGGCCGCCGCGCGCACCGCCGGAGACGGGGGCGGCCGGCAGGTCGTCCTCTTCCACCGCCGCCGTGACGCGCACGCCGCCGCCTTCCTCCTCGCGCGTGGCGACGATGATGGCGTCGTCGCCCAGCGACTGGCGCACCATCCGCATGGCGTCGGACATGGTCTTGGCGTGGAAGGACTTCAGCCGCATCGGCGGTGCCTTCCGTCAGGCAGGGGGGAGAGAGCGGCGCGCACCATCAGATCTGCCCTAGGGTCTTGATGCGGGCCTTCGGGTGGATCTCGTTCTGGGACATGACCACGGTAGCCGGCCGGAACCGCTCGACGATGGAGCGGACGAACGGCCGGATCAGCGGGCTGGTCAACAGAACGGGGCTCTCGCCCATCATGGCATGTCGCTCGAAGGTTTGGCGGACGGAGGTGATGAACTGCTGCAGGCGGGACGGGGCCATCGTCAGCTGCCGGTCGTCCCCGTCGCCCACCAAAGACTCGGCGAACGCCTGTTCCCATTCGGGAGACAGGGTGACGAGCGGGATGAAGCCCATCTCGTTCGTGTTCGCGTCGCAGATCTGCCGGGCAAGGCGGGACCGCACATGCTCGGTGATCTGGGTGATGCTGCGGGTCTGGCTGGTCGCTTCGGATACCCCTTCCAATATGGTGGGAAGATCCCGGATCGAGACGCGTTCGGCAAGGAGATTCTGCAACACCCGTTGCAATCCGCCCACAGTGATCTGATTCGGCACCACGTCGGCGATCAGCTTCTGGTGTTCCTTGTCGGTCTCGTCCAGCAGCTTCTGCGTCTCGGTGAAGGACAGCAGCTCTTGCATGTTGTCCTTGATCAGCTCGGTCAGGTGGGTGGTGACCACGGTCGACGGGTCGACCACGGTGTAGCCCTTGAACAGAGCCTCCTCACGGTATCCCGGCTCGATCCAGATGGCGGGCAGGCCGAAGGTCGGCTCCACCGTCTGTTCGCCGGGCAGGCTCATGGCGTCGCCGCGCGGGTCCATCACCAACAGCATGTTGGGCCGGATGTCGCCGCGCCCGGCCTCGATCTCCTTCACGCGGATGATGTAGGTGTTGGGCGGAAGCTGCAGGTTGTCCTGGATGCGCACCGCCGGCATGACGAAGCCGACCTCGCCGGCGATCTGCCGGCGCAGGCCCTTGATCTGGTCGGTCAGCCGGTGGCTGCCCGCCTGCGGCTGGTTGATGAGCGACAGCAGGCCGTAGCCCAGCTCCAGCCGGATCAGGTCGATGGCGAGTGCCGTGGCGATCGGTTCGTCCGGAGCCGGTCCGGCACCGGGCATGCCGCCCGGCCCGGCGCCGGCCGCTGCCTCCTCCGCCGCGGCGGCCTCCTCGGCCTCCTTCTTGGCGCGCAGGCGCGGCATGTACCAGGCGGCGAAGCCCACGGCGCCGATGACCGGGGCCAGCGTCACGATCGGCATGCCCGGCAGCAGGGCAAGAACGGCGACGGCGCCGGCCGACAGGGCCAGCGCCTGGCTGTGGCCGGTCAGCTGTCCCACCACCGCCTTGTCGGTCGAGCCGCCCATGCCGGCCTTCGACACCAGGAAGCCGGCGGAAATCGAGATGACCAGCGCCGGGATCTGGGAGACGAGGCCGTCGCCGATGGTCAGCTTGGTGAAGGTGTCCAGCGCCGTCATCACCGGCATGTCGTGGCGCAGCACCGCGATGGTGACGCCGCCGATGATGTTGATGAACATGATCATCAAACCGGCGACCGCGTCGCCCTTGACGAACTTCGACGCACCGTCCATGGAGCCGAAGAAGGCGCTTTCGTCCTCCAGCTCCTTGCGCCGCGCGCGCGCCGTGCCTTCGTCGATCATGCCGGCCGACAGGTCGGCGTCGATCGCCATCTGCTTGCCGGGCATGGCGTCGAGGGTGAAGCGCGCCGCCACTTCGGCGATGCGGCCCGAACCGGCGGTGATGACCTTGAAGTTCACGATTGTCAGGATGGCGTAGATGATCACGCCGATGACGAAATCGCCGCCCATGACCAGGCTGGCGAAGGCCTCGATCACATGGCCGGCGGCGGATGTGCCCTCATGCCCCTGCGTCAGGATCAGGCGCGTGGAGGCCATGTTCAAGGACAGGCGCAGCAGCGTGGTGATCAGCAGGATCGTCGGGTAGGACGACAGCTCCAGCGGCTTTTCGATGAACAGCACCACCATCAGGATCAGGATGGAGATGGTGATGTTCAGCCCGAGCATCATGTCGAGCATGACGCTGGGCAGCGGCATGATCAGCCCGACCACGACGATCAGGATGCCGATGGCCATCGCCACGTCGCCGCGCTTCAGCGACGACTTGGCGACCGACCACATCTCGCCGAAGGCGGCCATGTTGCCGGGACCGCCGCCCCCGCCGCCTCCACCGTTATTCTGTTCCGTCAGCGCCATGGATGCTCCCGCCGCTCAGGGCCCGGTCCCGGACCGGCCGTCAGGCCGTCGCCCGTTCGTCGTTGCCCGGCGCGGGCACGCTGCGGCCCTCGTCGCCGTACTGCTTCAGCTTGTTGCGCAGCGTGCGGATCGAGATGCCCAGGATATTGGCGGCATGGGTTCGGTTGCCCAGGCAGTGGGTCAGCGTCTCCAGGATCAGGTCACGCTCCACGTCGGCCACCGTGCGGCCGATCAGCGCCGCCAGACCGGCACCGCTGGTCCCGGCGCTGGCGGCGGCAGCCGCGCTGCTGTTGGCGGCCATGCCATAGGGTCCGGACTTGCCGCCCTTCGGCGGGCCATAGCTGGTCGGCAGCGACCCCGGCGGCTGAACCACCAGCGGGGCGGACGGCTGCTGCGGTTGCGCGGCCGGCACGGTGCCGCCGGGGCCGGCGAACGGGTTGGCGACCGGCGAGTCGGCGGGGATGGAGGCCTGGGCGCTGCCTTCCGGCGCCAGCAGCTTGCTGGTCAGCATGATGGCTTCCGGCCCGACCTCTTCGCCCCGCGACAGCAGGACGGCACGATGCATGGTGTTTTCCAGCTCGCGCACGTTGCCGCGCCAGTGATGGGTCTTCAGCATCAGCAGGGCGTCCTCGGTCAGGCGCTTGTCGCCCAGCCCGTTGGCCTCCGCGTATTTCTTCAGGAAATGCTCGGCGATCATCGGGATGTCGGCCGGGCGTTCGCGCAAAGACGGGATCGCCACGCTGAACACGTTCAGGCGGAAATACAGATCCTCGCGGAAATTGCCGGAGCGGACCTCCGCCTCCAGATTGCGGTTGGAGGTGGCGATCAGGCGGACATTGACCTTCACCGGCTGGCTGGAGCCGATGCGGTCGATCTCCTTCTCCTGGATGGCGCGCAGCAGCTTGGCCTGCAGGCGCGGATGCATCTCCGACAGCTCGTCCAGCAGGAGGGTGCCGTTGTTGGCCTCCTCGAACTTGCCCAGGCGCCGGGCCACCGCGCCGGTGAAGGCGCCCTTCTCGTGTCCGAACAGCTCCGATTCCAGCAGGTTTTCCGGGATGGCGGCGCAGTTCACCGCGACGAAGGCCTCGTTGGCCCGTCGGCTCTTGCGGTGGATGAAGCGGGCCATCAGCTCCTTGCCGGTGCCGCTCTCGCCGGTGATCATCACCGACGCGTCGCTGGGCGCCACCTGCTCGGCCAGCCGCAGGGTGGCCAGCATGGCCGGATCGCTGCAGACGATGGAATGGCTTTCCTCGGCCACCGCCTCCAGCACCGCGGCGATCAGCTCGGCGTTGGGCGGCAGCGGCAGATATTCCTTGGCGCCGGCGCGGATGGCGCGCACGGCGGCGGCCGCATCGGTGCCGATGCCGCAGGCGACCACCGGGATGGTGATCCGCTCCGACTTCAGGCTGTCGATGAAGGTCGCGATGTCCAGCTTGACGTCGATCATCACCAGATCGGCACCGGCGGCGGCACGCAAGGCGTTCAGCGCCCCTTCGATGCTGTCGGTGTGCGACACCTTGGCCCCGCGCTTCATGGCGATCTTGCCGGCGGCGGTGATGTAGCCTTCCAACGTTCCAACGATCAGCAGACGCATAGCCTTACGCTCCCACTCTCGGGGCTTCCCGGTCGAAATACTGGATCCGCTTTCCAGGCGGCAGGACGGCGTTCAGGAGCATCTCCAGACGCCGCGGGTTCTCCTGGCGCGCGATGGATACGGCGCCGATGGTAAAGAGGGTCTTGACCAGCGCGTCCTCCTCCGCCGACCGCTCCACCTTGGCGGCGAGCGGGGAAAGGACGACGTTGCCGAGCACGGCCCCGTAGAAGGTCGTCAGCAAGGCCAGCGCCATCGCCGGCCCGATGGCCGATGGGTCGCTCAGGCTGCCCAGCATCTGCACGAGGCCGACCAGCGTGCCGATCAGCCCCATGGCCGGGGCCACTTCCGACGCGCGGCGCAGCACGCCGGCGCTCTTGCCCAGGGCGCCCGCGGTCGCCTCGACCTCGCCGGTCAGCATCTGCTCGATGGTGTCGGGCGGATGCCCTTCGGTGATCAGGGTGACGCTGCGGTGCAGGAAGGGCTCGCCGCGCAGTTCCGGCAGGACGTTGCGCAGGGTCTCCGGCCCGGCCCGGCGGGCGGCCTCCGCCAGCAGGATCACCTGCCGCGCCACGCCCTTGGGGTCCAGCGTCTGGTGGACCAGCACCGCCGCCGCGCTCCGCCACGCCACCGCCACGTCGCCCAGCGAGAAGGAGGCGGTGGTGACCGCCAGCGTTCCGCCCAGCACGATCAGCAGCGACGGCGGGTCGAGGAAGGCACGCGCCGAGCCGCCGGTGGTGATCGCCAGCAGGATCACCGCCGCCGCCGCGGCAAGCCCGACCAGGGTCGCCACGTCCAGCCCGCCGCGCAGCCGCACGCCCCGCACCGGTGCGGCGGCGGGTGCTGCCGGCTGCGGCTGGGCCGTCTTGGCGCGGGATGCGGTGCTGTCGGACGAAATCGCCATCAGCCCCGGTCCGACTTGATGATTTCCGTCATGGTCACGCCCAGCCGGTCTTCCACCACCACCACCTCGCCGCGGGCGACCAAACGGTTGTTGACGTAGATGTCGATGGCTTCGCCGACCTTGCGGTCCAGCTCCACCACGGCGCCGCGGCCCAGCTTCAGCAGCTGCGCCACCTGCATGGTCGACTTGCCCAGCACCGCGGAGATCTGGACGGGAATGTCGTACACCGCCTCCAGATCCTTGGCGATTCCGGGGCTGGCGTAGTCGTCGCCATCGCCGCCGTGCAGGTCGTTCAGCGAGAAATTGTCGCTCGGCATGTCGGTCTCGGACCTCCTTCAATCCGGTCACCCCTTAGACGGGGGCCGGAGCCTCCAGCATGTGCGCGGCACGGCGCTCGATCTCGGCAAGCAGCTGGGCGGTGTCCCGCTCCATGCCGCCTTCGGCCCATTCGATGCGGCAGCCGCCGGGCGCGATCGACGGGTCGCCGATCACCATCAGTTTGGCACCGAATCCGCTCGCTCCGACCGTCCGGTCCAGATGGTCGCGCACCAGCCCCATCGTATCCTCCGCCACCCGGATGACCAGCCGCGGCTCGTCGATCAGGTCGGTCAGGCAGTTGCGGACCATCGCCTCCACCTCGGCCATCCCGCCGCGCCGCGCCCATTCGGGCAGCAGCTTGCGGACGATGGCCAGCGCCAGATGGACCGGCTGTTCCGTGCGCGCGGCGCTGCCCGCCTCGTGCTCCGCCAGCAGGCGGGAAACCCCGTCGGCGATCTGGGAGAGCGCGTTGGCGATGCGGTTGTCCACGTCGCCTGGACCTCCGCCTTGCCGCGCTCGTACCCGGTGTTCTGACCGGCGGCCATGCCGTCGGTGAAGCCCTTGCCGTATCCCGCGGCCGTGCCCTCCGACTTGCCGGCGGCCAGACCCTCCTCGTAGCCCTGGGCGCGGGCGGCGGCCAACTCCTCCTCGCCGAAGGTCGGTGCGGGCGGCAACTCCGGTTCCGGCTCCGGCTCGGGCGGCAGGGCGAACTCGTCCTCCGGCAGCAGATCGTCGTCCTCCACATGGGTCATGCGGGGCACGGCGTCCACGTCGAAGGACTCGTCGAAGAGAGAATTTGCGCACGCTCATCGCCGCACCCCCCTCGAAAGACGGTATGTCAACGGAGGCGGCATGGCTCAGCTCTCCTGGTACAGCCAGTTGCGCAGGATTCGAGACGCTTCTTCGGGATGCTTTGTCGACGATCTCGCCGACCTTGCGCAGGGGACGACGCGCGACGCGGCCTTCCACCCGGTTGATGTCGATCATCTGCTCCAGCTCCTCGTCGGCCTGCGCCGCTTCCAACGCCAGATCCTGGGCAGCGCGCCGGTGGGGGCGGCGAGTGCGGCCGGCATGCCGGCCTGATGGTCAGCAGGCGGTCCATTCGTCCTCCTCACTGCATCTCCGCTTCTCGAAGGCGGGGAGATCAGGGGGCGGATGACCAGCAGGATGATCAGCAGGCGACGATGCCCAGGACACCATCTCCGCGATGCGGAACAGGTCGTCTTGGTCATGCCATGAACAGTTCTTCCGGCT
>NZ_VUOI01000022.1:0-80205 GCF_015390205.1 Azospirillum sp. INR13 | reverse complement strand
AAGCCGTGCCACCTGTTCCGCCGGGACGGTCGCCTCCACCTCGACCCGCGACAGGTCGACGATGGTGAACATGGCGGAATTCACCGCCAGATTCTCTCCTGGATTGACCGAGCGGGTGGCGACCATCCCGTCGATCGGGCTGACCACCACCGCGTCGCGCAGGGCCTTGCGCGCCAGCTCACCTGGGCGGCCAGCGCGTCCACCTGCGCCCTCTGGAAACCGAAGCTGCTTTCCGCCTGATCCAGGCTGGTGTCGGAGACGATGTTGTTGCGGTTCAGCGTGCGGTTCTTGGCCAGCGTCTTCTCGGCCAGGACCAGCTGGGCGCGGGCGCCCTCCAGATTGGCCTGCTTCTCGTTCAGGCGGGCGGTGAGCTCCACCGTTTCGAAGCGGGCCAGCACTTCGCCCCGGCGGATGGCCTGCCCCTCCCGAACCGGCACCTCGGCCAGCCGGGCCGCCACCTCCGCCTTGACCGCCGACTGCTCCATCGGGGAGACGGAGCCGCTGAGGCGGACGGTCTCGGTCAGCGCACGCGGGGCGACGGCCGTCACCTCCAGCGCCGACAGTTCCACGGGACGCTCGCCGGCGGGCACGGGCGGGGCGGCGGGTGTCGCTGCCGGACCCTGGGTGCGCCACAGGGCCAGCCCACCGACCGCCACCAGCAGAACGACGAGCCAGCCGAGCCAGCGGAAGCGCCGAGGGCGGGGCGGGGGAGGAGCGTCGTCTTGCGGTAAAGGCCGTTGCGGTTTGAGCGGCTGGGGGGCCGGGGGAACTGTCCGTTGCGGGGCGGTCATCATGCTCGATCCAGTTCGGCCAGTCCTGCGCGGTCTTCACAGTGGACGCTGGTTGAGGGCGCGGCCGTCGCCCCCCATTAAGGGTGGCGCCGATGTTCCGTCAAGGTTCCCATTGTCGCGGCTTGTGACGGAACTGTCCTGTTCGAAGGGACAGCGAACATAGGCATACAGACATTTGCCGAAAATCCTAATTGCCCACCTGAGAACAAGGGATCAATAGGGCTTTTTTGGGGCATCTTCGGGACAGGATTCGGAAAACGGTCCCGTTGTCGCTTGACAGGCGTGGGCTATACATCGAAAAGCGAACCAACTCTTGTCCTGCCGGCGCCAACAGCACGGAAATCCCCTCGTGGTCAAACTGAACCTCGCGACGATCAACGCCGCCGGAGCTATGCTGTGCCTCGCGCTCGGCCTTGCCGGCTGTGCCACCGAAGCGCCGCAGGTGCAGACGGCACCTCCTGTCGAAGCCGCCTACGTCCCCGACCCGAACGATCCGCTGTCGCGCTGGGTCCCGCTGATCCGCGAGGCGTCCCAGCGCTACGATATGCCGGAGAAGTGGATCCGCGCGGTGATGATGCGGGAGAGCAACGGCCGCGCCACCAGCCGCAACGGCAAGGTTCTGACCAGCTCCGCCGGGGCCATCGGCCTGATGCAGGTGATGCCCGGCACCTATGAGCTGATGCGGGCGCAATACGGCCTCGGTTCCGATCCGTCCGATCCGCGCGACAACATCATGGCCGGAACCGCCTATCTGCGCGAGATGTACGACCTGTTCGGCGCTCCCGGCTTCCTTGCCGCCTACAATTGCGGACCGGGCTGCTACGCCCAGCATCTGGCCGGCAAGCAGCGCCTGCCGCGCGAGACCAAGCTGTATCTGGCCGCGCTGACCCCGGTGCTGCGCGGCTCCGCCCCCCGCGAGCCGTCGCTGGCGGCCGGCGCGGGCGCCATCGAGATCGCGGTGGTGCCGGACGACGCGCCGAAGCCGCGCGGCGGCCAGCCGGCGGCCCCGGCTCCGCAACGGTCCGAGCCGGCGCCGGTCGTGGTCGCCTCCGCCGAAGCGCCGCCGTCCCGCGCGGTCGAACCGCGCCGCATGGAGCCGCGCCCGGCGGAACAGAAGGCCGTCGAACCGGTGGCTGCTCCGATCCCGGCGCCTGCGCCGGTCGTCGTCGCGTCGCTGCCGCAGCCGGTCGCCGCGCCCGTCATGCCGGTCCAGGTGGCCAGCGCCGAACCGCGCCCGGCGTCGTCGACTCATCGTGTCAGCCCGCAATTCACCACCCAGGTCGCGGAGGCATTGCTGCCTCCGCAATCGGTCGGCAAGGGGGAACGCGTGGTCATGCGCTTCGTGTCGCAGCGCGCCGACGGCTGCGGCAGCCTCGCCGGCCGCGACCGCGCCTGCGTGGCGCTGGCGGACGCACAGTAACGGGGAAAGACATAGCGAGGGCGGGCGTGCAGCCCCGCCCCGTGGTCGGGAGAGGGCGGATCGTGGATGCGATTCCGCCCTCAACCTTGAGCGGAACAATTTTCTGCTCTCTTGCGGTCGGATTTGATCCGCATCACTTACGGGTCGCCTCGTCACTGGCATAACGGTGTGATGGACCGGTCCGAACACACATCCAGCCCATATCCGCCCTGCAGCTGCTGCGGGGAAGAGGTTCTGCTCGGTGAGCCCATGTACTGGACGCCGGAGCGACCGGGACATGTCTGGCACGATCTCTGCGCCCAGAGGGAAGGGCTGCTTCCCGCCAGCCCCAAGCCCATCCGTGGCAGGCGGCGCGGCACGAAGCCGGGCACCCGTTCACAGGCCGCCGAGCCTCTGTTCTGAAGTGGGCGAACAGGTCGGGTTGCGAGTACCCGACGTCGGAGTACCCCACGTCGCGGTGAAGGCGATCAAGTCCTCAGCCGGTACAGATCGATCACCTCGTCCATGTAGACGGGCAGCTGGTTCGGGTCGGATTCCTCCTGCCTGACCACTGCGAAGCGCCTGCGCGACTCTTCGCGGCTTCTGGACAGCAGGGCAGGGTCGGCGGCCAGCGCAACCGCCCGTCCGACGAAGGCGTCGCCGTCCCCGACGAGGAAGCCCGGCCCGGCGATGCTCGCCACGTCGCCACCGTCGAAGGCCAGGATCGGCAGTCCGGATGCCAGCGCTTGGGCCGCACTGCCGCCGCCGCCTACACGTTGGGGATTCAGGAAGACATCGCAGATCCGAAGGAGCGCGCCGATGCGCTCGACATGGCCGAGACAACGGAGCCGCGCCGCGTGACGGGAGGCGGCGAGACGGCCCGGCAGCGCATGGACGGTTCCGGCGAACAGAACCTCGCCATGCGGGACCGCGTCCAGCACCCGTTCCAGCAAGGCCAGGAACGCGGCATCGACCTCCGCATCCAGCCGGTTGCCGACGACCACATACAGGAAGGCATCGTCCGTCGCACCGAACTCCGCCCGCATGGCCGCACCGTCATCCTCCCGCAGCGCCATTCCCCGCCGGAAAGGCCGCCAGGAGCGGGCCAGCCGCCCATCGCCCGGCGGAGCCGTCCGGCCGCCGTAATCCAGGACGATGTCGGCGAGCGAGATGGTCTGGCCGCTGGTCGTCGGAATGCACAGCAGCGGCCTTGCGGAGGCCAGCAGATCGGCGACGATCACCGATCCGCCGAAGGCGATCACCAGATCGGGATCGAACTCCTCCACCGCCGAAAAGAAGCCGTTGAGCTTTTCGGCGGTGATGCCGGGCGCGGCGGAGGACAGGAGGCGAACGGTCTCGTTGCCGAACCGGACAGTCTGGTCGCCGGACAGGCTCTCTTCCACCGCGGCGGCGAAGGGCGGGATGAAGGGACTGTAATAGCGGTCCGGCATCATGTTGGTGTTCAGCACCAGGACCGTCCGGCCCAGGTCCCGCTGCAGCCTGACTGCCTGGGCCAGCAGGGAGCGCGAGGGCGGGTGCTGGTCGGACAGGAACTGGTTGGTGACCATGACGACCCGGCCGGTCGCCGGTCTGCCCGCCGGTCTGGCTGCCGGTGCCAAACCCAGCCGAAGGGAAATCTGCGTCAGGAAGCGCTCGTAGAACGGAAACACGCGCCCGGCCACGAAGTCCGGGACGGACCCCATGTCCATGCGCACCAGGAACAGCTGGCGCTGCATGCTCCAATAGATCTGGTTGATGCCGTCCAGCGGCGCCAGATCGAGCACATTGCCCAGCATATCGAGAATGCGCGAATAGCGGCGCAAATCGCCCGAAACATAGGCCAGCGCCGATTCCCGGAGGATGGGGTCCAGATCGGCCGTCGCACGGTCCAGCGCCGCCATCGCCTCGACGTCGCTGCCGAGGCCGGCGGCACGCGCGGATTCGCAGGCTGCGGAAATGCCCTTAAGCGCCACTCCGGTTCCGGCCGGCCCTTGCAGGCGGGCGATCAGTTCGCTCAGGATGGCGGTGCGTAAACCGGACTCTTCCATCTTGCGCTCCTCGGACATGCGCACCGAAGCGTCGGCTTGGCGGGAGACGACGGTACCGGCCGACCTGCGGCACCGCCCGGACAGCATGACGGCCCGGCGGGTGGATCCGCCGGGCCGGTGTCAGTGCCTTACGAGCCTTATTCCCACTCGATCGTGCCGGGCGGCTTCGACGTGATGTCGTAGACCACGCGGTTGACGCCGCGGACTTCGTTGACGATGCGGTTGGACACGCGCGCCAGGAAGTCGTGGGGGAAGGGGTACCAGTCGGCGGTCATGCCGTCGGTGGAGGTCACGGCGCGCAGGGCCAGCACATGGTCGTAGGTGCGGCCGTCGCCCATCACGCCCACGGTCCGGACCGGCAGCAGAACGGCGAAGGCCTGCCAGATCGCGTCGTAGAGGCCGGCGTTGCGGATCTCCTCCAGATAGACGGTGTCGGCCTTGCGCAGGATCTCCAGCTTCTCCGGGGTGATCTCGCCGGGGACGCGGATGGCGAGACCCGGACCGGGGAAGGGGTGGCGGCCGATGAAGGCCGGCGGCAAGCCGAGTTCGCGGCCCAGAGCGCGCACCTCGTCCTTGAACAGCTCGCGCAGCGGCTCGACCAGCTTCAGCTTCATCCGCTCCGGCAGGCCGCCGACATTGTGGTGCGACTTGATGGTGACCGACGGGCCGCCGGTGAAGGACACGCTCTCGATCACGTCGGGGTAGAGGGTGCCCTGGGCCAGGAACTCCGCACCGCCGACCTTGGCACTCTCCTCGTCGAAGACGTCGATGAACAGGCCGCCGATGATCTTGCGCTTCTGTTCCGGATCGGTGACGCCGGCCAGCTTGCCCAGGAACAGGTCCGACGCCTCGCGGTGGACCAGCGGGATGTTGTAGTGGTCGCGGAACAGCCGCACGACCTCTTCCGACTCGCCGGCGCGCATCAGGCCGGTGTCGACGAAGATGCAGGTCAGCTGGTCGCCGATGGCTTCGTGGATCAGCACGGCCGCGACCGACGAATCGACGCCGCCCGACAGGCCGCAGATCACCTTGCCGGTGCCGACCTGGGCGCGAATCTTCTCGATGGCTTGGCTCTTGAAGGCGGCCATGGTCCAGTCGCCCTTGATGCCGGCGACGCGGTGGACGAAGTTCGCCAGCAGCTGGGCACCGTGCGGGGTGTGGACCACCTCCGGGTGGAACTGCACGCCGTACATGCGGCGCTGGTCATTGGCGATGGCGGCGAAGGGGGCACCGTCGCTGACCGCCACGGCGCGGAAACCGTCGGGCAGCGCGGTGACGCGGTCGCCGTGGCTCATCCACACCTGCTCCTTCGACCCGACCTCCCACAGCCCGTCGAACAGGGCGCAGGGCTCCTTGATCTCGATGAAGGCGCGGCCGAACTCGCGGTGGTCGGAGCCGGAGACGTTGCCGCCCAGCTGCTGGCACATCGTCTGCTGGCCGTAGCAGATGCCGAGCACCGGCACCTTCAGGTCGAACACCGCCTGAGGCGCCCGCGGACCGTTCGCCTCGGTGACGGAGGCGGGGCTGCCGGACAGGATGATCGCCTTCGGGTCATACTCGCGGATGCGCTCGTCGCTCATGCCGAAGGGGTGGATCTCGCAATAGACACCGCTCTCGCGCACGCGGCGGGCGATGAGCTGGGTGACCTGAGACCCGAAATCGAGAATGAGGACGCGTTCGGCGGAAAGGGAAGCGGCGCTGGACATCGGCGAATCCTGATGCGTGGGGACTCAAGGCCCCTCACTACCGCACCTCCGGCCCCGCCGACAAGCGTGCAAGCGGCGTCAGGTCGCGCCAGCCATAGGCGATCTCCACGAGATCGGTATCGGCGAAGCGGATCGGCCGTTCCGCCACCTTGATCCCGCCCAACCGTTCGTAGAACCAGCGCGACGGGTTGTCGCGCAGGCACCATACCGCGGCGGACCGGATCCCGGCCGCCAGGAAGCGGTCCGCCATCGCCGCCATCAGCCGCCGCCCGATGCCGTAACCCTTTGCGTCGTCGAGAAGATAGAGCGCATGGAACTCGCCCGCATGGCCCTGCACCGCGACCCGCCGCGTGCCGAAGGAGGCGATGCCGACGATGGTGCCGGGCGCCGCGATCAGGCCGGCGACATCGACCGCGACGAAGGCGCCCTGACCGGGGCCGCGCATTTCGGCGATGGCTGCCCAGCGTTGCGCGGCGGGCGGTTCGGACAGGTTGACCAGGAACTGCGCCGGGATCAGGCCGGGGTAGGTGGACCGCCAGCTTTGCACATGGACCCGGGCCATGCCGGCGGCGTCCGTCGCGTTCGCCCGGCGGATTGCGACCGTGGTGTCCGTCATCGACCGACCCTCCCGTGCAGCCTCTATGTCAACAGTTTGGATTGCCCATGCAGGAAGTCCAGCCGGAAAAGGAGGCAGGAATTTGACGCTGCCGATGCAGCCCCGCGGTGGTCGCCGCCCCCCGACCAGTTGTCATCGCTGTGCAACGGGGGTAAACAGCCGGAACCTGTTCCGGCGGGTGCCGCGCCCGACCCATCGGCCGCGGTGGCCCGCCAGTCCGTCCCACGCGCCATGCCGGCGCACCGGGCGGGGCTCCGGAGACCGGACACCGCATGTATTCCTCGCCTACGCTTTCCCGTTACATCGGGCGGCAGTTCATCGTCTGGTTCTGCCTGCTGATGGTGATCCTGCTCGCCATCGTGCTGCTGCTGGATACGGTCGAACTGCTGCGCCGCGCCGGCAGCAAGCCCAACGTCACCTTCGGGTTGGTGATCCAGATGGCTCTGCTGAAGCTGCCGGAGATCGGCCAGCAGATCTTCCCCTTCGTCATCCTGTTCGCGGGAATGTTCACCTTCTGGCGGCTGACCCGCAGCGCCGAACTGGTGGTGGCGCGCGCGGTCGGCGTGTCGGCCTGGCAGTTCCTGATGCCGGTGATGTTCGCCGCCGCCGCCATCGGCGTGGTGAAGGTGACGCTGATCAACCCGGTCGGAGCGGTGTTCGTCGCCAAGTACGAACAGTTGCAGGACCGATACCTGAAGCTTCAGTCGAGCACGCTGAACATCTCCCGTTCCGGACTGTGGCTGCGCCAGACCAACGAGAAGGAGCAGTTCTTCATCCACTCGGAACTGGTGAACCCGGTGACCTTCGAGCTGTCGAACGTCATCGTCTTCCTGTTCGACGCCGACCAGACCTATCTGGGCCGCATCGACGCCCCCAGCGCCGTCCTGAGGGACCGCAAGTGGGAACTGCAGGACGCCATCCTCAACCGGGCGAAGAAGGATCCGGAACTGCTGGACACCTATACCATCCCCACCGAACTCGACATGACGACCATCGAGGAGAGCTTCGCCCCGCCGGAGACGATCTCCTTCTGGGAACTGCCGCGCTTCATCCACACGCTGGAGACGACCGGCTTCCCCGCCGTGCGCCACCGGCTGCATTACCAGTCGCTGCTCGCCCAGCCCTTCCTGTTCCTGGCGATGGTGCTGTTCGCCGCCGCCTTCTCGCTGCGGCTGCCGCGGCGGGGCGGGACGATGGCGATGGTCACCGGCGGGGTGCTGACCGGCTTCGTGCTGTTCGTGATGACCGATGTCGTCCGCACCTTCGGCATGTCGGAAACGATCCCCATCGTCATGGCGGCCTGGAGTCCGGCCGGAAATCAGCCTGCTGCTGGGCACCGCGGCGCTGCTGCATCTGGAGGACGGCTGAGACGCGGGTCCGTGAATCCCGTGCCGGGAAGGGTGGGTCCATTCGCCGCAAAGCGCGGGATTATCCCTGTCGGTCATAATTCCGCCCCGTTGGTTTTGCACTGAAAGGGCGAGGTCCGATTCCGTTTGCATGGGGCACCGGCCCCACCGTAATAACGGGCGACCCGTTTTTGGAGCTTGAGCACCATGTCGAGTTTGCGAGCCGTCCGGACCACCGTCGCCGTGGCGACCGCCTGCGCGCTTCTGGCCCTGCCCGCCGCGGCGCAGTCCGGCAAGGCGGCCGCCGGTGCCGCGGCGCCGAGGACGGGCGACGAATCCGCCCGTCCGGCACGGGCGCCGGGGGCGGAGGGCATCGCCGCGGTCGTGAACGACGAGGTGGTCTCGGTCTCCGACGTCAACGCCCGCATCCGCATGGCCCTGCTGAATGCCGGCACCGCCGGCAACGCCGACACGATCCAGCGCCTGACGCCGCAGGTCATGCGCCTGCTGATCGACGAGCGGCTGCAGATGCAGGAGGCCAAGCGCCTGGGCATCACCGTTTCGCCCGCCGAGATCGACGAGGCGATCAAGCGCATCGCCGAACAGAACCGCCTGAACGGCCAGCAGCTTCAGGACATGCTGAAGCGGCAGAACGTGCCCGTCTCCACCCTGAAGGACCAGATTCGCTCGCTGCTGGCCTGGCAGAAGGTGATGCAGCGCCGCATCCGCCAGGAGGTCGTCGTCGGCGAGGACGAGATCGACGCGGCGATGGAGCGGCTGAAGGCCAACATCGGCAAGCCCGAATATCTGGTCGCCGAGATCTTCCTGGCGGTGGACAGCCCCGACCAGGACGACGAGGTGCGGCGCAATGCCGACCGCTTGGTCGAGGAGGTGAAGCGCGGCGGCAATTTCGCGGCGCTGGCCCGCCAGTTCTCGCAGTCCGCCGGTGCCGCGTCGGGCGGCGACCTGGGCTGGGTGCGCAGCGGCGAGCTTTCGCCGGAGGTCGACAAGGCGCTGTCCGGCATGCGCGGCGGCCAGCTTTCGGCGCCCATCCGCACGGCCACCGGCTATCACATCCTGCTGGTGCGCGGCCAGCGGCCGTTCGGCAGCAGCGGCGGCGAGGTGCCGATGCCCGCCGCCCAGCCGGCGGCCCCCCGTCCGCAGCCGCGGCCCGACGTGGCCAAGGCCACGGTCAACATGAAGCAGATCATCATTCCGATCGAATCCCCGGATCAGGCCAAGGCTGTCAAGGAGCAGGCGGAAAAGCTGCGGAAGTCGATCAAGAGCTGTGGCGACTTCCAGGCCCGCGCCAAGGAGACCGGCATGCCGGAATCCGGCGATATGGGCACCATGCGGGTCAAGGACATGGCGCCGGGGCTGCAGAATCTCGCGCTCGGCATCCCGCTTGGGCAGGCCAGCCCGGTGCTGATGAGCCAGGCCGCCGCGGTCATCCTGATCGTCTGCAAGCGCGACGTGCCGATGATCCAGCCGCCGCCGCAAGCCCAGCCGGCCCCGCCGCCGCCGCCCGCGCCGACTCCGATCCGGGAGGCCAAGCTGCCCGGCCGGGAGGAGGTGGAACGCGACCTGATCAACGAGCGATCTGAACTGCTTTCGCGCCGCTACCTGCGCGATCTGCGTCGCACCGCCTTCATCGAGACGCGCCTGTGACGGCCGCCCTGCCGGGCAACCTGCCGCTGGCCCTCACCATGGGTGAGCCGGCAGGCGTCGGCGGGGACATCACCCTGAAGGCCTGGGCGGCACGCCATGAAGCGGCGGTGCCGCCCTTCGTCGTCCTGGACGATCCCGATCGGCTGAGCGCGCTGGCGGCGAAGCTGGGGATGGCGGTACCGGTCCGCGAGGTCGCAGACCCCGGCGACGCGGTGGCGCTGTTCGACCAAGCCTTGCCGGTCCTGCCGGTGCGGCTCGGCAACCCGGTCGTCGCCGGCACTCCCGACCCGGTGAACGGTGCCGCGGTGATCGCCAGCATCGATCGCGCGGTCGCCCTGGTGCAGGCGGGGCAGGCCGCGGCCGTGGTCACCAACCCCATTCAGAAATCGTCGCTCTATGCCGCCGGCTTCCGCCATCCGGGCCATACCGAATATCTCGCGCATCTGGCCGGCCTGAGCGAGGAGCCGATCATGATGCTGGCCGCCGCCGATCTGCGGGTCGTGCCCGTCACCATCCATGTGTCGGTGCGCGATGCCGTCGATCTGCTGACATCGGAAGCCATCGTCCATGCCGGCCGAGTCACCGCGGCGGCGCTGGTGCGCGACTTCGGCATCGAGCGGCCGCGGTTGGCCGTCGCCGGCCTCAATCCCCATGCGGGGGAGGGCGGGGCGATGGGGCGCGAGGAGATCGACATCATCGTGCCGGCCATCGCAACCTTGCGCGCCGACGGCATCGACGTGTCCGGTCCGCGTCCGCCCGACACCATGTTCCACGCCGCCGCCCGCCGCGGTTATGACGCCGCTCTGTGCATGTACCACGATCAGGCGTTGATTCCGGTGAAGACGGTGGATTTCGACAGCGGCGTGAACATCACGCTGGGCCTGCCCTTCGTCCGCACCTCGCCCGACCATGGGACGGCCCTGGACATCGCCGGGACCGGGGCGGCGAACGCGACGAGCCTGATCGCGGCGCTGAGAACCGCGGACGGGATGGCTCGGAACCGACGGAAGCCGGCCATCCCCTGAACGCCGTCTGCCGCAAAAGAAAAAGGAGCGCCGGTGCGCTCCTTTTTTCATGCCGTTTTCCGGACCCGTATCAGCCGCGGTCGTCCGGATCGTACATCGTCGGGCCGCTCTGGTGGTCGTGGTGCGAGGGCGCCTGCTCGCGGTGATGATGGGTGCGGGCGATGAAGGGCGCCAGTTCCTGCAGTTCGATGAAATTGTCGGCCTGACGGCGCAGTTCGTCGGCAACCATAGGGGGCTGCGAGCGCACCGTGCTGACGACGCTGAAGCGCACGCCCTTGCGCTGCACCGCCTCCACCAGCCGGCGGAAATCGCCGTCGCCGGAGAAGAGCAGGATATGATCGACATGGTCGGCCATCTCCATCACGTCGATGGCCAGCTCGATATCCATGTTGCCCTTGATCTTGCGCCGGCCGGAGGCGTCGGTGAACTCCTTGGTCGGCTTGGTCACCATGGTGTAGCCATTGTAGTCGAGCCAGTCGACCAGCGGACGAATCGGGGAATACTCCTGATCCTCGACGAGTGCGGTATAGTAGAAGGCGCGCACGAGTCGCCCTTCCCCGGCAAAGCCGTCCCGCAACCTCTTGTAATCGATGTCGAAGCCCAATGATCGCGCGGCGGCATAAAGGTTCGCGCCGTCTATGAAAAGAGCGAGGCGCTCTTCCTTGTAAAACAACTTGCTGACATCACGCGGCAAAGTCGAATTGCGCTCCAATGCCATAATCCTTTCATCGCTGCTTGTGGAAAATTGACGGAACTTGCGCAAAAAGCTCGCGTTCCAATTTTGAAATCTAGTGTATCATGCGCAAACATACAAGGGGGCAACGCCCGCCGACTATGGCTGCCGATCGCTTCGGCAGGACGCCAGTCGGTTTGCGGCCGTTCCTCTGACGCAATGCAGCAGCGCTGTCGTTCGCGCTTGCACCTATCGGGCCACATCCATATAGTCTAGAGCCTCCTATGAATCCGGAGTTCGTCTGGCATGGCCCGCGTTACCGTTGAAGATTGCGTCCTGAAGGTTCCGAACCGTTTCGAGCTGGTCATGATGGCTGCCCAGCGCGCCCGCGAGGTCGCGAGCGGCGCTCCGCTGTCGATCGACCGCGACAACGACAAGAACCCGGTCGTGGCGCTCCGCGAGATCGCGGACGAGACGGTGTCGCTCGAATACCTGAAGAACGCCCTGATCAAGGGCCACCAGAAGCATGTCGAGCCGGACGAGCCGGAAGAAGAGATCGTCGAGCTGATGGCCGGCGAGAACGATTGGGCCGCCCGCGGCAACACCTCGCTGGGCGATGAAGACGGCATGAGCGAGAGCGACGGCGAGGAGTTGGGCGAGGACGACGACGTCGCTGCCGACATGGACGCCGAGCCGGGCGCCGGTTTCGCCATGACCGAGGATCCCGACGGAGACCTCTGATTCTGGACAACGACCGCAGGACCTGGAGGGGGCGCGACGTCCCCTCCCCGAAGAGAATGGCGGGGAGCATCCGGCTCCCCTTCGGTTCGAACAGAACCGCCACGAACACATCTGAGGCGCCGCGCGCGCCGGGTCGGGCCGCATGATCCGGCAGTACGAACTCGTCGAGCGCGTCAAGGCGTATGATCCCAACGCCGACGAGGATCTCCTCAACCGCGCCTACGTCTATTCCATGAAGGCGCATGGATCGCAGACGCGCGCGTCGGGCGATCCCTATTTCCTCCATCCGCTGGAGGTCGCCGGCATCCTGACGCAGATGAAGCTGGACGCCGGCACCATCGCCACGGCGCTGCTTCACGACACGGTCGAGGACACCGTCGCCACGCTCGAGGACATCGAGCGGGTGTTCGGCAAGGAAATCGCCCGGCTGGTCGATGGCGTGACCAAGCTGTCGCGGCTGGAACTGAACAGCGAACAGGCCAAGCAGGCGGAGAATTTCCGCAAGCTGGTGCTGGCGATGTCGGAGGACATCCGCGTCCTGCTGGTGAAGCTGGCCGACCGGCTTCACAACATGCGTACGCTGTTCCACCTGAAGAAGCCGGAAAAGCGCAAGCGCATCGCCCGCGAAACCATCGAAATCTACTCGCCCTTGGCCGAGCGCATCGGCATGCACAAGATCAAGGACGAGCTGGACGACCTTGCCTTCGCGGAACTGAACCCCGACGCGCGCGACAGCATCCTGGCCCAGCTGGCGCGCCTGCGCAGCGAAGGCGAGAACCGCGTCCAGACCATCATCACCGAGCTTCGCGAACTGCTGGCCTCCGAAGGGCTGCCGGACGCGACGGTGTCGGGACGCGAGAAGTCGGCCTATTCGATCTGGCGCAAGCTGCAGCGCAAGAATGTCAGTTTCGAGCAGCTGTCCGACATCATGGCCTTCCGCATCACGGTCGGCTCGGTCGGTGAATGCTATCAGGCGCTGGGCGTCGTCCACGCGCATTATCCGGTCGTGCCCGGGCGTTTCAAGGACTACATCTCCACGCCCAAGCCCAACGGCTACCGCAGCCTGCACACCGGCGTGATCGGTCCCGGCCGCAACCGGATCGAGGTGCAGATCCGCACCCAGGACATGCACGAGATCGCCGAATTGGGCGTTGCCGCCCACTGGGCATACAAGCAGGACCACCAGCCGCGCCCGAACGGCGGCGAGTACCGCTGGCTGCGCGAGTTGTTGGATATTCTGGAGCATGCGCAGAAGCCGGAAGAGTTCCTGGAGCACACCAAGCTGGAGCTGTTCCAGGATCAGGTGTTCTGCTTCACGCCGAAGGGCGACCTGATCGCGCTGCCGCGCGGAGCGACGCCGGTCGACTTCGCCTATGCCGTTCATTCGCAGGTCGGCGACCATTGCGTCGGCGCCAAGATCAACGGCCGCATGCTGCCGCTGCGCACCCAGCTGCAGAACGGCGATCAGGTCGACATCGTCACCTCCAAGGCGCAGACGCCGGTTCCGGGCTGGGAACGCTTCGTCGTCACCGGCAAGGCCCGCGCCCGCATCCGCAAGTTCCTGCGCACCCAGCAACGCGCCCAGTACATGGAACTGGGTCGTGGCATGCTGATGCGACAGTTCAAGTCGGAAGGCTACGAATTCACCGAAAAGGCCCTGGAGGCCGCCACCAAGATCTTCCAGCAGCCGACGGTGGACGACCTGATGGCGGGTGTCGGCTCCGGCCTGCATTCCGTGCGCGAGGTCTTCCACGCCGTCTTCCCCGGCCACAAGGCCCAGGCCGCCCCCAACGTCCGCGAGGTGGAGGAGAGTGCACCGAAGCCGAAGGCGAAGGCCCGCAAGGAATCGGCCCTGCCGATCCGCGGCCTGATCCCCGGCATGGCCGTGCATTATGCCCGCTGCTGCCACCCGCTGCCGGGAGACCGCATCGTCGGCATCGTCACCACCGGCAAGGGCGTGACGATCCACACCATCGACTGCGAGACTCTGGAAAGCTTCCATGAATCGCCGGAACGATGGATCGACGTGTCGTGGGAGACCGGGCCGGATTCGCCGGAGGAGCATGTCGGCCGCATCAGCGTCGTCATCGCCAATGAACAGGGCTCGCTCGGCACGCTGTTCACGGTGATCGGCAAGAACCAGGGAAATGTCATCCATCAGAAGATCACGAATCGCAGCACCGACTATTTCGAGCTGCTGATCGATATCGACGTGAAGGATGCCAAGCACCTGACCAACATCATGGCCGCCCTGCGTGCGACCCCGGCCATCCATTCGGTGGAGCGGGCACGGGGACGCTGAACGCGCCGTCATTCGACGGTGAAATCCCTGTCATCCGCAGGTGAGTCGGTCGGTTCGGCGTGACGGAACGCCGGAGCACCGCTATATAGACGGAATCGCTCCCGCCCGTTCCGGCGGGCGGCGACGCTTTGGAGTCCGTGCATGTCCCGTTTCCTGCGCCTCGGCGTGAACATCGACCATGTGGCGACCGTCCGCAACGCACGCGGCGGGGTGCATCCCGATCCCGTGCGTGCGGCAAGGCTCGCCATCGAGGCCGGGGCCGACGGGATCACCGCCCACCTGCGCGAGGACCGGCGCCACATCGTGGATCGCGACATCGAGCGGCTGATGGCCGAGATCGACCGTCCGCTGAACTTCGAGATGGCGGCGACGGACGAGATGCTGGCGATCGCGCTGCGCCACAAGCCGCACGCCGCCTGCCTCGTCCCGGAAAAGCGCACGGAGGTGACGACGGAAGGCGGGCTGGACGTGATCGGCCAGTACGACCATCTGGTGCGCCCGGTGGGGGAGCTGAGCGCCGCCGGCATCCGCGTCTCGCTGTTCATCGATCCGGAGCCGGCGCAGCTCGACGCCGCCAAGCGGCTCGGCGCCCCGGTGGTCGAACTGCACACAGGCGCCTATTGCGACGCCGTCGAGCCGGCGGAGCGCGAGGCGGAGCTGGCGCGCATCGTCCGTGCCGCGGCCCATGCCGAGGCGATCGGGCTGGAATGCCATGCCGGCCATGGCCTGAGCTATGACACCGTCGGCCCGGTGGCGGCGATCCAGACCATCGTGGAACTGAACATCGGCCATTTCCTGGTCGGCGAGGCGATCTTCGTCGGTCTGACCAACTCCATCGCGCGCATGCGCAAGGCCATGGACACGGCACGAGCCGCGGCGGCCTCCGCATGAAGATGTCCGGCACCATCCTCGGCATCGGCAACGACCTGATCGACATCAGGCGGGTGGAGAAGTCGCTGGAGCGCTTCGGACAGCGTTTCATCGACCGCATCTTCACCGAGGTCGAGCAGGCCAAGTCCGAACGCCGCGCCGGTTCCGCCGCCAAGAACAACGCCCGCGCCTCGACCTACGCCAAGCGCTTCGCCGCCAAGGAGGCCTGCTCCAAGGCGCTCGGCACCGGATTCCGCGACGGGGTGTTCTGGCGCGACATGGGCGTGGTGAACCTGCCGTCCGGACAGCCGACCATGCGCCTGACCGGCGGGGCGCTGGCCCGGCTGGTGGCGATCACGCCGCCGGGCATGCGCGCCCGCATCCATGTGACGCTGACCGACGAGTACCCGATGGCCGAGGCCTTCGTCGTCATCAGCGCCGAACCGATCGAGTCCGCCCCCACCGAGTCCACAATGCCCACCAATACGGCGACCCCAGAATGACCTTTCAGAAAGAAACGGCGTCCAACGCCAAGAACAAGGAATCCGGGTTCGTCGAAACCGTGAAGACGGTGTTCTTCGCGGTCCTGATCGCTTTCGGCGTGCGGACCTTCGCGTTCGAACCCTTCAACATCCCGTCGGGGTCGATGATCCCGACATTGCTGATCGGCGATTACCTGTTCGTGTCGAAGTTCAGCTACGGCTACAGCAAATACACGGTCGGCTTCGGCCTGCCGCTGTTCGAGGGCCGGATCCTGGGCTCTCAGCCGGAGCGGGGCGACGTGGCGGTGTTCAAGCTGCCGCGCGACAACAAGACAGACTACATCAAGCGCGTCGTCGGCCTGCCCGGCGACAGCATCCAGATGATCGGCGGCATCCTGCACATCAATGGACAGCCGGTGAAGCGCGAGCGGATCGAGGACTACGTGACCACGGATTCGCTGGGCCGCAGCATCCGCACCGCGCAATTTGTCGAAACCCTGCCCAACGGCCGCAGCCACCGCATCATCGAGGAGTCGGACAACGGGCCGCTCGACAACACGCCGCTGTTCAAGGTGCCGGCCGGCAACCTGTTCATGATGGGCGACAACCGCGACAACTCGCTGGACAGCCGCGTGCCGTCGCAGGTCGGTTTCGTTCCCATCGAGAACATGGTCGGCCGCGCCGAATTCCTGTTCTTCTCGCTCGACGAGGGCACGCGCTTCTATGAGATCTGGCGCTGGCCGGTCGATCTGCGCTTCAGCCGCCTGTTCAACGGAGTCCGGTAAGTGTCCACCGTCACCAACGCGCCTGCCGATGCGGGGGCCGGCTCCGAAACCGAGACCGATGGCGCCGTCCAATCCGCCGATGTGGTGGAACTGGCACGCGCGCTGGGTCATGAGTTCGCCGACCTGTCGCTCCTGCGCGATGCGGTCACCCATCCGAGCCTGATGGGGCTGGAGCGGGCCGGCCGCAAGTCGCACAAGGGGCCGGGCATCGCCTATGAGCGGCTGGAATTCCTGGGCGACCGCGTCGTCGGGCTGGTCGTCGCGCAGTGGCTGCTGGAACGCTATCCCAACGAACGCGAGGGCGCGCTCGCCAAGCGCCATGCCGCGCTGGTGCGCCGGGAATCGCTGGGCCGCGTCGCCGACACCATCGGGCTGGGCGCCTATCTGCGCCTGTCCCCGGCGGAAGCGTCGAGCGGCGGGCGCGAGAACCGGACGATCCTGGGCGACGCCTGCGAGGCGGTGCTGGGCGCCATGTATCTCGACGGCGGGCTGGAGCCGGTGACGCGCTTCGTCCGCCAAGCCCTGGCGGTCGAAATCGACAAGGCGACGCCGCCGCCGCTGGACAGCAAGACGACGCTGCAGGAATGGGCGCAGGGGCGCGGCAAGCCGCTGCCCCGTTATGAACTGATCGAACGCAGTGGCCCGGCGCACGAGCCGCTGTTCGTGGTTGCGGTGCATGTGGCGGGAATGGAACCGGTCAGCGGTTCGGGCTCGTCCAAGCGCATCGCGGAAAAGAAGGCTGCCAGCACATTGCTGCGCCAGGTGGGAGTGCAAGTCGATGACTGACGGTCGCGACGACATCGACAAGACCAAGAGTGAGACGCCCGGTTCCGAAGCTGCGGAGCCGAAGCCGGAATCCCAGGAGCCGAAGTCGGTGAAGGACGACGAGGCGCTGGACCAGGAGGACGGCGGCGTCGAGGGTGAGGACGCCGAAGAGGGCGACTTCGAAGACGACGACTATGAAGACGGCGACTATGAGGATGACGATGAGGATGCTCCGCGTGGGCAGCCCATCTCCGTCCTGCCGCCTCTGCCGACGATGCCCGAGCATCCGCGCTGCGGCTTCATCGCCCTGGTCGGCGCGCCGAATGCCGGAAAGTCGACGCTGCTGAACGCGATGATCGGCAGCAAGGTGTCGATCGTCAGCCCGAAGGTGCAGACCACCCGCACCCGCGTGCTGGGCATCACCATCCAGGGCGACGCCCAGATGATCTTCGTCGACACCCCCGGCATCTTCAAGCCGAAGCGCCGGCTGGATCGCGCCATGGTGGCGGCGGCCTGGCAGGGGGCGGAGGACGCCGATGTCATCGGCGTGCTGTACGACGTGTCGCGCCGGTCGATCGACGAGGACACCCGCAGCATCGTCGCCCGCCTGAAGGAACAGGGGCGCGAGGCGATCCTGATCCTGAACAAGATCGATCTGGTGAAGCGCGACGTCCTGCTGGGCATCGCCGATGCCTTCCGGCAGGAAGGGATCTTCTCCGATATCTTCATGGTGTCGGCCTTCACCGAGGACGGCGTCGCCCATCTGAAGCAGTTCCTGGCCGACCGTCTGCCGGAAGGGCCGTGGCATTTCCCGGAGGACCAGATCTCCGACATGCCCATGCGTCTGCTGGCGGCGGAGATCACCCGCGAGAAGCTGTTCCTGCAGCTTCACCAGGAGCTTCCCTATTCCGCCACGGTCGAGACCGAGGTGTGGGAGGAGTTCGAGGACGGGTCGGTCAAGATCTCGCAGGTCATCTTCGTGCAGCGCGAAAGCCAGAAGGCCATCGTGCTGGGCAAGGGCGGCCAGCGGATCAAGGCTCTCGGTTCCGCCGCGCGCGGCGAGTTGCAGGGAATGCTGGAGCGCCGCGTCCACCTGATCCTGTTCGTGAAGGTGCGCGAGGGCTGGGTCGACGATCCGGAACGCTATTCTGCCTGGGGCCTCGACTTCGGGGCTTCGTAATGAAAAAGGCCCTCTCCCGACCGGGAGAGGGCCTTTTCCTTTTGGTCGGCCGCAGCCGGTGGCCTCAAGCGGCCAGCAGGCGCAGGTGGCCGTCGAAATCGTCGAGCGCGCGCATGAGGTCCATCATCGCCTGATCGGCCTGGGCGCGGGCGAAGGGCCATGCGTCGTCATCGGCCAGATGAGCGGCCTCGATGCGGGCGGTGGCGCGGTTGTTGAGGCCGCGGAGACGGTCGAGCGTGCGCTCCCACGTCTCGCGCCGGTCACTGTCCGCGCGCTCCACCATCGACCGGAGGGTCTCCATCCGGTCGGTGGCGCGAAGGACGAGATCGCGGCTCAGCGTGTCGAAGGCGTGCCGGTTGCGGCGGCTCATGAAAATCCTCCCTTGATCCTCAACCGTTTCAGACGTCCCGGTCGGACAGAACGATAGCGCCGGACCAATGCTGCAAAAACGCATCGGAAGCGCAGTCGGCACAGCTCCTTTGGGAGATGGCCGTGATGCGATTGCGAAATACGTGAGCAGTTGCGGAACTGCGTCCTGAATCCAAATCCCGCCGGGCTGCCCGATCCATTACGGACAAGGCAAGCCCGGTGGCCAAGGAAGTCTTCCTGGTTGGATTGCGTTTCCTCCTGGGCCGGTTTCATCCGGCCCGTTCGCTTTTTTATACGCCATCATTTTGACGACGTTCTTTTGTTTTCGTGACGCTTTTGTGCCGGATTGGGGGTGCCGGGTCAATCCGCCCAAAAATCATAGACGGGGCGCATTCTGTCGCAGCCGAAAGGCGAGGTTGTAGACCCGGTATCGACCTGAAAGTCGGAAGTGGTAGAGCTTGCGATAACGCAGGTTGCCCGGTGGCCGTTGCTCAACAGTGATTATTCGGCCGCGATCGCATAGGCGGGAACGGATTCGGCATTGGCCGGTTCGGGCACCGCCGTGCCGCAGCAGGGGGCCGGAACGGCGGTCGCGGCGATGGTGGCGGCCTGCTGGGCCATGGCGGCGCGATGCTCGCTGGCCATGCTGCGCATCATCGGCACGCATTTTCCGCACTGGACCTGGCAATCGTGATGGCGGAACACCGAGGCCGGGTTGGTAGCGCCATTGTCCAGCGCAGCCTTGACCTTCTTGTCGTTCAACGCGTGGCAGATGCAGACGTACATAAGCCCTCGGCGATCGGCGGTGTGAGAAGATTGTCCTGAACCCAGGATTACCTGAGACTGAGAATCGTTGTCAACGTCCTCTTTGCGAACCGGTCGCATATAAGAAGGTTCGAGACGCTTTGTCACAGCCTCCTTCGCGTCACCGCGAAAGGGGCGGGCCGCATCCTTGCGCTTGCATTCGCCGGCCGGCGGCGGTAGCCCCTGGGGAATGGACGACAGCACCCCCAAAAGCATCTCCGCTTCCCTGCCGCAGACCGCTCCCGGTGAGACTGCTCCCGGCGCGGTGGTGACCCCGCTCGGCCAGACGGTCTATCTGGCGGCCGACGGCTTTCTCGACGATCTGGTGGCGGAACTGGGGGAGGTCGCAGAGGTCGACGGCCGGCTGGTCTTCGTCGACGGCACTGCACGGCCCGCGGCCTGGGCGCAGAACATCTGGTACGATCCGGTGCGCATCGAATTCGCCTCGATCAAGAGCGGGGCGAAGGCGTTGCGCGGCATTCAGCGCAATTGGGCGCTGTGGTCGCAGCGGCACCACCGCCGCGCCGCCCTGATCCAGGAGAACCTGCCGCACGTCTCGGCCAAGCCGGTGATCTTCCCGTCGCCGCTGCCGACGGCGCCGCTGGGGTCCTGGACGCTGACCGACGAGTCCACCATCGTCGCGGCGGCGCGCTGTTCCAGCCCCTTCCGCAACGGTGAGGTCACCTTCGTCGAAAACCGCACGGCTCCGCCCAACCGCGCCTATCTGAAGCTGTGGGAAGCGCTGACCCTGTTCGGGGAGCAGCCGGGACCGGGCGACCGCTGCCTCGACCTCGGCGCCTGTCCGGGCGGCTGGACCTGGGTGCTGCACGAGTTGGGCGCTTCGGTGGTCAGCGTCGACAAGGCGCCGCTCGATCCGGCCATCGCCGCCCTGCCGCGGGTGGAGATCCGCCAGGAAAGCGCCTTCGGCCTGAAGCCGGCGACGCTCGGTCCGGTCGACTGGCTGTGCTGCGACGTGATCTGCTACCCCACCCGCCTGTTGCGGCTGGTGAATGAATGGATGGACAGCGGGCTGGCCAAGCGCTTCGTCTGCACGCTGAAGTTCCAGGCGGAAACCGACCATGAGACCGCCCGTGCCTTCGCCGCGATTCCTGGCGGCAGGGTGCTCCACCTCCACCACAACAAGCACGAAACTGACCTGGATGTGGCCGGCGAAGTGAGCGCCGGCGTTCACGCCAGCGCCCGCCCCTCGGCGAAGCCATAGCTGACGTAATGCTGCTTGGCGCCGGCGACGCTGCCGCCCACGGCGGCGTTGACGTCTGGATTGGCGGCCAGATAGGAGGCGGCGTTGAAGCCGGCGAGGGAGCGGCCCTCGAAGCGTCCATTGACGATGTAGTGCAGTTCCGCCGCCTCCCGGTTGTCGCCGTAGGCGGCGATCAGGTCGGCGTTGCCGGCCTGATAGGACAGCGTGTCGAACAGCGTCGAACTGCGGCCTTCACGGTTGCCGATCTCGATGTAATGGCGGGTCGCGGCGCCGACATCGCTGCCGAAGGCGCTCAGCAGGTCACCGTAGCCGGCCAGGTAATTGTAGGGATCGAAGCCGGTCAGGCTACGCCCCTCATAGACGCCGGAGCCGATGAGATGCTGCGTCGCGGCGGCGGCATCGGTGCGGAAGGCGACGATCAGGTCGGCGTTGGACGCGATGTAGCGCAGGGCATCGAAATTGCCGGACACGCTGGCCGACAGGGCGGTGCCGGTGTCGGAGAAACGCAGGTATTCGATGTTGGTCAGCAGATCGACGCCGTCGGCGCCGCTGACGACGTAGCGGCTGGCGTCCAACTGCTGCACGCGGTATTGCGACCGGCTGCCGCTGAACACCACGGTATCGGTGCCGCCGCTGCCGTCCAGCACATTCCCCAGCGTGTTGACGGTGATGATGTCGTCGCCGCTTCCGCCGACCGCCAGTTGGACCGTGGTGCCATAGGCCAGCGCCAGGAAGGTCGTGCCTCCGGCGCTGCTGAACGCGCCCGACCGCAGATCCAGCGACAGTGCTGCCGCCTGCGCGCTGCCGTTCAGCGTGTTGCGGCCGTTCGGGTCCCACAGCGTGGTGAAGCTGCCGGCGTTCAGCACATAGCTGCTGTCCCCGGCTCCGGCGGCCATGTTGGGGCCGTAGAGATATTGGATCGCCGCAATGTCGTAGAGGCTGGGCCCGGTCAGGTAGGTCCCCGATGGCAGCGCGCCGTTTGCGACATAGGACATGATGCTGTACGCGTAGTTGTCCGTCGCCGACGGAAGATAGGGCCCCTCCGTTCCCGTGCTGTCGCCGGCGTCGTAGTTGCCCGGATGCTTCAGGCCCAGCGCGTGGCCGATCTCGTGGACGACCGTCATGTAGGCATAGCTTCCGGCCGTCGGGTTGACGTTGCCGATGCTGTCGTTGGCGAGGAAGACGTCGCCGCCCTGCGACGAGGGAAACGGATAATAGGCGTAGGCCGCGGTGATGCCGTTCTGGCGGTTGGTGCCGAACCGCATGGTGGCGCCGGAAACGTCGGCCGTCTCTACGAAGCCGATGTTGGCGACGCCGCTCCAGGCCGCCAGCGCCTGCCGGACGGCGGCGCGTTGTTCATTGTTCATCGTCGCGAAGCCGGCGGCGTCCGCATCGGCCACCTGCCGAGAGCTTGTCGCGAAGCCGTAGGTGACGGTGACCGCCCCGCCGACGGAACTGCCGTCCAGAACGGCTCCGCCGGTACCCCAATGCGGCGCTCCGCTGGTCAGAAGGGCGGAGATGTAGTCGGTCAGCACGGGCTGGCTCATGGATGCTTGGCTCTTGCGAGGGAAAGGGAAGGGGCGACGGGACCGGGCCCCGGTCAGGCGCGGCGCAAGGCCAGTTCGATCGATGGGCGGAGCATGGACGCCGCGGCATAGCCGATCTCCACCGCCTCCGCTGCGCGGTCGAACTCCAGAATGCCGATATGGGCCAGCCTCGGCGCGATGAGAACGTCCGGCGGCTCGCCGGCCAGACGGGAGCGGGTGATGCGGTCCTGCATGATGTCGATGGAGCCCGCCATCACCTCCAGCGCGTTCGGCATCTGCTTGTGGGCGTGGGCCTCGTCGATCTGGTCGGCCAGGAACTGGGTGCGCCGGCTGGGCTTGCGGCCGAGCCAGGTGGAGATCTGGCTGGTCAGATGCGACAGCGCCGGGGAGCCGGCATCGCCGCCGGCCACCACCGCCTCCGGCACCGGGGCCGGAGCCTTGGCGGCGGGCTTGCCGGTCGCACGCCCCCCATTGGCGCGGCCATTGGGGCGGCCGAGCGGGGACAACTCGCTGTTCAGGTTCACCGCCACCACCACGTCGGCCCCCAGCGCCCGGCAGAGCGACACCGGAACCGGGTTGACCAGAGCGCCGTCCACCAGCAGGTGATGGTCGCGCCGCACCGCAGGGAACAGGCCGGGCATGGCGGCCGACGCCATCACCGCCGACATCAGCGGCCCGTCGCGCAGCCAGATCTCGCGCCCCGTCGACAGGTCGGTGGCAACCGTGGCGAAAGGCAGCCGCAAATTCTCGATCAGGATGTTGCTGCGGTCGTTGTCGAAGCGGCCGAACGCCTTTTCGGCGGCGACCAGCCCGCCGCGCCGGAAGGTGAGATCGATGATGCCCAGCATGCCGAGCCAGCCCATCTTCTGCGCCCAGGCCTGAAGCTCGTCCATCTGGTCGGTCAGATAGGCGGCTCCGACGGCGGCTCCGATGGAGGTGCCGCAGATGATGTCCGGTTCGAGCCCGATCTCCTCCAGCGCGCGCAGGACGCCGATATGCGCCCAGCCCCGAGCGGCCCCACTGCCCAGCGCAAGCCCGATCTTCAGGTCGGTTCCCTTCGCCATCCGCATCCCCCATCGGTGCCGCCCGGCCGACCCCGGCGGCTTGGTCTAGAGCGTATCATCTAGGAATTGCCGGCGGGTTACGGAAGCGGCCGTAAGAGGCACGCCGCCGGCGCACCGATCATCGCCGCGCGGGTGCTGGGCAATGTCGAAAATTTGGCCGATCTTTGACCTGCATCATCGGCCGGGACACGGCGACTGTGGCATTTCTGTGCCAGTTCGGTTGGAAGAATGCTCCTGTGCTGGGTGTTAACCATGCATCAACTGGACCCGGTGCAGTTTCGTTGCGTTGCAGTGTAGTTCTCGAAACCGGAAGGTCTGTCATGGCCGACGAACTGAAAAGCTTCAGGAAAGATTGGAAACGCTGGTCGCCGGCGGAACGGCTGGTTGCCGTCACCATCCTCGTCCTGATCGCCCTGCTGGGCGCGCCGGCCGCCGCCGGCCTGTTCTGATCACCCGCTCCGCCCACCCGCTGCGGTAGCACTCCGGTCGATCACGGGTGGCTCACACTGTGGCGAACGGGCCACGGCTGCGCTACGGCAGGGCCGTCTTTACGGGCTCTTAACCCTCGCGCCATAGGCTTGGTCGGCTCGGACAGTTCCTGGGACGGTTGGGCGCCACAAGCGGTCGGAGCATCGAACCTCCGCCCTGCGGCACCGACGGGCGCTCGCTGGAGGGCGCCGACCGGGGAGGATCCGGCATTATTCCGCCAAGGCCCTGGCCCCTCTCGCTGGACACGCCCGATGACCTTCTCCGCCCATTCCGCCGTGACGGAACAGAAGCTTCTGAGACAGCGCCTCGACGCCGCCTTCGCCGAGGCCGCCAAGCCCCTGTCGCGGGACGAGGTGACGGACATCCTCCGGACCATCCTGGGCAGCATGGACGGCGACATCTCCGCCACCGACCTGCGGCTCTACAAGGAGGTCGTCGACCTCGCCAAATATATCGAGACGGCCAAGCAGGAGATCGCGGCGCTCCAGCCCGCGGAAATCCGCGACGAACATATCCGCACAGCCACGGACGAACTGGACGCGGTGATCGGCGCGACGGAGAAGGCGACCTTCGCCATCTTCGACGCCTGCGACGCCATCGGCGCCATCGCCGGGCAGTCGGATGCGGAAACCGCGGCCAAGCTGAACGACCAGATCACGGCGATCTACGAGGCCTGCAACTTCCAGGACATTACCGGCCAGCGCATCAGCAAGGTGGTGCGGACGCTGAAGCACATCGAATCGAAGGTCGACATGATCGTCGCCGCCTTCGGCAGCGAAGTGCGCCAGAACCACGCCCCCCGGCTGGCCAAGCTGGCGGCGGAGGATGCCGAGGCCGCCGTCCATTACGAACCGATGAGCGCGGAGGAGGCGGATCAGCAGCTTCTGCATGGGCCGCAGCTGCCGGGCAACGCAATGGACCAGGACGAGATCGACCGCCTGCTCGCCAGCTTCGACTGACGCCATGCTGGCCGGCAAACCCTCCAGTGGGCTCACCAGCGGTCGGACGACCCAAAGCCGCGGAGCGGGTCCGGCTGGCGCCGGGCTTCTGACGCTGCGGGCCGGCCGTGGGGGCGGGGAGGGGCATGCCAATCCCAACAACGGCAGCATCCTGCTTCTGCTGTCGCTGTTCCTGCTGCTGCTGGTCTTCTTCATCGTGCTGAACGCCCATTCGGTGCAGACCGTGCAGAAGGTGAAGGCGGTCGCCGCCTCGCTGGAGCGGACCTTCCCGAGCTTCGTCATCGATCCGCGCCTGCGCGATGGGACGGAGCCGGTGGCCTCGCGCGCCGGGACGGTCTTCGCGGTGCAGCGGCTCGACGGCGTCGGCACGCTGTTCGCCACCGAGATCGCGGTCGCGAAGGTGGAAGTGGTCGCACCCGGCCAGCTGCTGGAGGTGCGCCTGCCCGCCGACGACCTGTTCGTCCCCGGCACCATGATGCTGCGGCCGGACCGTCAGGGACTGATCGACCGGATCGCCGACGCGCTGCGCCAGTCGCGCCAGGGCGAGCGGGTGGAGCTGGACGCGCTGCTGGGCATCGGCCCGACGGGAACGCCCAGCCAGCCGCCGGGACCGGTCGCCCGCGCCGGCGCCTTGGCACGTGCATTGATCGCCGACGGAGCACCGGCCCGCAACGTCACCGTCGGTATCGAGCGCGGCGAGCCCGGGGGCGTGCGACTGTTGTTCTCCCTGCGCTGGGATGAGGATGGGACGGCCAGGCGCAGGCCGGAGGTGCGGAAATGATCCGAGTTCCCAACATATCCGGCAGATCGGGAGCCGAGGATCGCGGCGGTCAGCGCAAGACGCTGTGGCTCATCAGCTTCACCGACCTGATCTCCTTGATGCTCGCCTTCTTCGTCCTGATGTATTCGATGAGCGAGCCGGAGGCCGAACGCTGGACCCGTCTGGCGAAGGGCGTGGCGGACTCGATCCCCGCCGCGCGGTCGACCGCCGCCGCACCGTCCGACCGGCCGGCCGATCCGTCGGCAGCCTTCAACGCCCAGGCGGTGGAGCAGCGGGCGGCCATCGACCTGCATTATCTCGCGGCATTGTTGGGCAGTCAGCTGCGGTCGAATGCCGAGCTGTCGGTGGTCGATGTCCGGCGCGAGGACGACCGCGTCGTCATCCGCCTGCCGGGAGAACGGATGTTCGACCCGACCGGCGCCGCCTTCACCGAGGAGGGGCGGCGGGTGCTGTTCCTGCTGGGCGCCGTCATCGGCCGCATAGGCAACCGGATCGAGCTGGTCGGCCATGCGGAGCGCGAGGATCCGGCCGGCGGCGTGGCCTGGGAACGGGCGCTGACCAGGGCGGTCGCCGTCTCCGCCGCGTTGCGGGAGACCGGCTATCGTCGCGATCTGGTGGCGCGGGCGGTGATGATGCCGGTCGAAGGGGCTGGCGGCGGGCGCCTGCCGGTGGATATCGTGGTGCGAGAGGAAGGAGCGGATTGAGGTGACTGACCGGTCGGCATATCGGAGAAGGCGCTGGCTGCGCGGCTGTGCCGCGGCGGTGGCGCTGCTGGCCGTGCCGGTCCTGCTGTTCCCTCTGTCGGCCGATGCCGCCACCGTGCCGGTGCGCGGCGGCACCCACAAGGAATTCGGACGGCTGGTCTTCGACTGGCCGGGCAAGGTGGATTACACGGCGACGGTGGACGGCGGCCGGCTGGTCGTCACCTTCACCGAACCGATCGACGCCCAACTGGACCGTCTGGTTCGGGCGCTGCCCGATTATCTGGCCGGCGGCCGGGTGGAGGCGGACGGCAAGACGGTCTCCTTCGACCTGAAACGTCCGGTCTCGCTGAAGAGCTTCCGCAACGGCAACGCCGTCGCCATCGACCTGTCGCCCGCTGCGGCCCAATCCGTAGCGGCGGGTTCCGCTGCGACGGCATCCGCGCCGACGGAACCCGCAAATGCGGCGCCCGCCAAGCCGGTGCCGTCCGCCGGCCGGGTTCGGGTGCGGGGGGCGGACCAACCTGACCAGAGCCGCCTGACCTTCGACTGGCCGTCACCGGTCGGCTATTCGGTCAAGCGCGACGGGGCGGCCGTGACGGTCTTCTTCGAAAAGGGCGGCACCGCCGACCTGTCGGCAGTGGCCAAGGCGAAGCTGCGCAACATCAAGAACGTGGAGTCCTACCGTCAGCCGGACGGTGCGCTGGCCGTTACCCTGGCCGTGCCGCAGGATGCCGAGGTCAGCGACAGCGCGTCGGGAAAATCCGTGATTCTGTCGGTCGGCAATCCGGGATCGCGCGCCGGGCTGCCGAAGACCGAAGCCACGCCGCCGGTAGCGGGATCGCAAGGGACGATGCCGCCGCAGGGCGGCCAGGGGAGCAGTCAGGCACCGGCCGCCGACGGGCCGATCGTTGCGTCGACGACGACCAGCCGCTCGGCCACCGCCGCCAATGCGGCGACCGCGACACCCGCCGCCACCCCGGCCGCTGGCGCCCAACCGGCACCTCCGGCGGAAGCCAAGGCGGCACCGACGACGCCGGCGGATGCCAACGCGCAGCCGGCGGCCGGACCCAAGGGGCCGGTTCTGACCTTCGAGACCGGCGGGCCGTCGTCCATCGCGGTCTATCCGCGCGCCGGTCAACTCTATGTGGTGTTCGACCGGCCCATGCCAATCGGCGCCGGCAAGCTCAGCGGCCCCGGATCCGAACTGATGGGGGCGGTGGAGCCGGTTCCGGCCACCGGCGGCAGCGTGTTCCGCACCAAGATCGGTCCGATGGTATGGCCGACTGTGGAGCGGCAGGGCACCATCTGGCGCATCCTGTCCTCCGGCCGTCCCGCCAACATGGGCAGCGCCGGCGACCTGCGGGTCGAGCCCGATCCCGATTTCCTGCTGGGCGCCCGGCTGCTGGTTCGCGCCCCCGACGCCGCCAACGTCGTCCAGTTCGCCGATCCCGACGTCGGCGACCGCATTCAGGTGGTGCCGCTGCCCAGCCCGGGGCGCGGCCTGCCCGAGCCGCATCGATACCCGGATCTGGAGGTCATGCCCTCCTTCCAGGGGGTCGTGGTGCGGCCGATCTCGGACAATGTGACGGTCCGCGCGATCAAGGAGGGGGTGGAGCTGACCACCGCCGGCGGCCTGCACCTCTCGCCTGCCGCCGATGCCGGCAATCCTGCCGTGGCACCGCCGCTCGGCGCCATGCCCGCCCCGGCACAGCAGTCGGCACCGCAGCCGGTGCCGGCGCAGTTTGCCGCCGCCCCGCAGCCCGTTCCGCCGACCGGCGGTGCTTCGTCCATGGAGCCGCCGAAGGCGCAGCCGGCCCAGGCGCAGGGGCGCCGACTGTTCAACCTGCCGGCCTGGAAGCACGGCGACCTCGACAATTTCACCCAGGCGCGCCAGGACCTCCAGCTCGCCGTCGTCAACGCCCCGGAGTCGGAGCGGGCAAAGGCGCAGCTCGACCTCGCCCGCTTCTATTTCGCCAACGGTTTCGGTCAGGAGACGCTGGGCCTGCTGGACGTTCTGCAGCAGAACCAGCCGGACCTGGAGGGTTGGCCGGAATTCCGCGCCCTGCGCGGGGCCGCCCGCGTGCTGGCCGGCGATCTGGAGGGCGGTGAGGCCGACCTGTCGATTCCGTCGCTGGCCAACAACCCGGAAGCCAACCTGTGGCGTGCCGCCATCGCCGCCGACCGGCGCGACTGGCCGAAGGCGATGGCCGGGTTCAAGGCGTCGGGCCAGATCCTGAACGGCTATCCGGAACCGATGATCGGCAAGCTCGGCCTGCGGGCGGCGGAGGCGGCGCTTGAGACGCGCGACACCGCCACCGCCAAGCGGCTGTTCGACCGCGTGATCGAACACAGCGGCCCGGAACAGGAAGAGAATCCGCAGACCCAGTATCTGCGCGGCCTGCTCTATGCCCAGACCGGCGAAACCGATCAGGCGCGCCAGCAGCTGACCGCCGCCTTCAACAGCTACGACCGCTTCTATCGCGCCAAGGCCGGGCTGGCGCTGACCAACCTGGAGCTTTCCGAAGGCAAGATGTCGCCGACCGCAGCGGCGGAGCAGCTGGCCGGCCTGACCTTCACCTGGCGCGGCGACGACCTGGAGATGCAGATCCGCTCGCGCATGGGCGAGGTGCTGATCGCCGGCGGCGAATATGCCAAGGGTTTCAACACCATGAAGGAAACGGCGGCCCTGGTCGCCGACACGCCGCGGGCGGAGGCGATCACCAGGGAGATGTCGCGTATCTTCGCCGACCTGTTCAAGGACGGGGCGCAGCGCTTGCCGACCTTGGACGCGCTGCAGCTTTACGACCAGTTCCGCGAGTTGACCCCGGTGGGCGAGGCCGGCGACGAGATCATCCGGCAGTTGGCGGAGCGGCTGATCTCCATCGACCTGCTGAACCGGGCCGCCGACCTGCTGCAGCATCAGGTGGAATTCCGCCTGTCCGGCCTGGACAAGGCGCGGATCGGCACGCGGCTCGCCTCCGTCCGTCTGCTCGACAACAAGCCGGAAGAGGCGCTGAAGGCGCTGGAGCTGTCGAACATCGCCGGGCTGCCGGCCGAACTGGCGGCGGAACGGCGTTTGATGCAGGCCAAGGCGCTGGCCGAACTCAATCGCGGCGACGAGGCGATGCAGTTGCTGGCGCAGGACGACAGCGGCAATGCCAACCTGTTGCGCGTCGACATCGCCTGGAAGGGCCAGAAGTGGGATGCCGCGGCGCTGGCGCTGAACAAGGTCATCGGACCGCCGCCGGCGCCCGGCAAGCCGCTGGACCCCAACATGTCGCAACTGGTACTGAACCGGGCGGTCGCGCTGGCGCTGGCCGGCGACGGCAACGGACTGAACCTGCTGAAGAAGGACTTCGAAGGGTCGATGAAGGGCGGGCCGAACGAGGACGCCTTCCGCATCCTGACCCGCCCCGAACAGGCGATGGGACTGATCGACGTGGGGACCATCCGCTCCCGCGTGGCGGAGGTGGATATGTTCAAGAAGTTCCTGAAGGAATATCGCGGCGGCAAGCAGGCGGCGGACAAACCGACGTCCTGATAGGCGTGCTGACAGGGTCTTGAGGCGGCGGGACGCACCCTGCGGGGGGAACGGACCCGTCCCGCCGCCCCTTGCGCGCCGTTACTTCGGCAGCAGAACCTTGTCGATGACGTGGACCACGCCGTTCGACTGCTGGACATCGGCGATGGTGACACGGGCCATGTTGCCCGACGCGTCGGCGACCATCACGGCATCGCCGGTCTGGGTGAAGGTCAGCGGCATGCCTTCCACCGTCTTCAGCATCGCCTTGCCGTTGCCCTTCTTGATGTCGGCCACGAGATCCCTGGCGTCCAGCTTGCCCGGCACGACGTGATAGGTCAGCACCTTGGTCAGCTGACCCTTGTTCTCCGGCTTCAGCAGCGTGTCGACGGTGCCGGCGGGCAAGGCCGCGAAGGCGTCGTTGGTGGGGGCGAAGACAGTGAAGGGGCCCTTGCCGTTCAGCGTGTCGACCAGCCCGGCGGCCTTCACGGCGGCGACGAGCGTGGTGTGGTCCTTCGACTGGGACGCATTCTCCACGATGGTCTTGTTGGGGTACATCGGCGCGCCGCCGACCATCTTCTCCATGGCGGCATTGGCGCAACCGGCAAAAAGAAGGGTGGCGATCGCCACGGTGGCAACCTTCTTCATAGCATTCCCTCTTGTCGGTGAAGGTCCGCTTCCCGCGGACACATCACCGTTACGGGGGAGGCTTCCGGGCAGATCACCGATATTTTCCGGCGGGGCGCCGATTTTCTTCTCTCGGATGAGGTAAGTCTTCCGAGTTGCTGTTGCTCCCTGCCCCGCGAGGAGGACAGGGGGCAAACCGCTTTGCCCGCCCTACAACTGCACCTGCGTTCCCAACTCCACCACGCGGTTGGGCGGCAGCTTGAAGAAGTCGGTGGCGCTGACCGATGTGCGGGACATCACGACGAACAGCTTCTCGCGCCACAGCGCCATCTGCGAGTTCATCTTCGGAATCAACGTTTCACGGCCGAGGAAGAAGGAGGTCGCCATCACGTCGAACTCCAGTCCGAACGCCTTGCACAGCCGCAGCGCCTTCGGGATGTTCGGCTCCTGCGAGAAGCCGTAGCGCACGGTGATGCGGTAGAAGCCCTCGGCCAGCCCCTCCACCACCACGCGGTCCTTGGCGGGAACGCGCGGCACGTCCTCCACCACCACGGTGACGAAGACGACGCGCTCGTGCAGGACCTGATTGTGCTTCAGGTTGTGCAGCAGCGCGATCGGCACGGTGTTGGAACTGGAGGTCATGAAGACCGCCGTGCCCTTCACACGAAGGATATCGGAGGACTTCGCCTGCCGCTTGATGAAGGCGTCGAGCGGCAGCGATTCCTCGGCCAGCCGCATGGTCAAAACGGCCCGGCCGCGGCGCCAGGTGGCCATGAGGCCGAGCGTGAGGACGGCGATCACCAGAGGCACCCAGCCGCCATGGGGAATTTTCACCGCGTTGGCGGCGAAGAAGGAGATCTCGATGGTCAGGAACACCGCCCCGACGGCAAGGCAGAGCGGCAGGCTCCAGTTCCAGCGGCGGCGCGCCACCACCAGGAACAGGGTGGTGGTGATGATCATGTCGCCGGTCACCGCGATGCCGTAGGCCGCTGCAAGACGGCTGGAGGACTGGAACAGCACCACCAGCCCCAGCACCGCGGCCAGCAGGCCCCAATTGGCACGGGGGATGTAGATCTGCCCCTCCTCCTCGTTGGAGGTGTGGCGGATGTCCAGCCGCGGGCAGAGGCCCAGCTGCACCGCCTGCCGGGTCAGCGAGAAGACGCCGGAGATCACCGCCTGGCTGGCGATGACGGTCGCGGCCGTGGACAGGCCGATCAGGGGATAGAGCCCCCATTCCGGCGCCAACAGATAGAAGGGGCTGCGCACCGCCGAGGGATCGCTCAGCAGAAGCGCGCACTGGCCCAGATAGTTCAGCAGAAGCGCCGGCAGCACCACGGCCAGCCACGCGACCTGGATCGGGCGGCGGCCGAAATGGCCCATATCGGCATAGAGAGCCTCGCCGCCGGTCACCGCCAGCACCACGGCACCCAGCACCAGGAAGCCGGCCACGCCATGGTTGGCGAAGAAGGACAGCGCGTAGAGTGGGTTGAAGGCGACCAGGACGCCCGGCTGCTGCACAACCTCGACCAGCCCGAGGATGCCGAGCGTCGAGAACCATGCCAGCATGATCGGGCCGAACAGCGCGCCGACACGTGAGGTGCCGTGGCTTTGGATGGCGAACAGGGCGATGAGGATGGCGACCGTCAGCGGCACCACGACCGATTCCAGCGCCGGCTCCGCGACCTCCAGGCCTTCGACCGCGGACAGCACGGACATCGCCGGGGTGATCATGCCGTCGCCATAGAACAGCGCGGCGCCGAACAGGCCCAGCGCGGTCAGCAGGGTCAGACGGCCCGACGCATCCGGCCGCGTCTTCGACGCCAGCGCCAGCAGGGACAGGATGCCGCCCTCGCCCTTGTTGTCGGCCCGCATGACGAAGCCCACATACTTCACGGTGACGACCATCACCAGGGCCCAGAACACCAGCGACATGATGCCGAGGATGTTGTCGGGGGTCAGTGCCAGCCCGTGCTCGCCGCCGAAGCATTCGCGCAGCGTGTAGAGCGGGCTGGTGCCGATGTCGCCGAAAACGACCCCGAGCGCGCCCAGGGTCAGCGTCGCGAGCTTGCCGGTGTCTGGCGGCGCGGCCTTCAAAGCGGTGTCAGTCATGCGGTGGTTGCGGTCCGAGGTTGGTCCGTCGTTGCGATGGCGCCCGGTGCGACGGTGACGGCACCGACTGTCGAACCCCGGTTCGGCGGTTGCGACAGCTCGGAGCCGTCCGGCGGTCCGGCCCCCTTGCCGGTCCCCCGCCTACGCTCATCGGCTTCCTCATACGCGTTTACCACGGCGGACGCCAGCGCCCGCTTGCGCGGCGCAGCCCGAGCGCCGGGGATGCGACGAAGTGCGCAGGGCAGTTCGCGCTCCGCGTGTGGCTTTCGCCCGGGAACCTTCCTCAGAGCGTGCCGAAGCTGCGCGCCAGCGATCCCGCGATCAGGTACCAGCCGTCGACCAGCACGAAGAAGATGATCTTGAACGGGATGGCGACCATGGTCGGCGGCAGCATCATCATGCCCATCGACATCAGGATCGACGACACCACCATGTCGATGATCAGGAAGGGCAGGAACAGCAGAAAGCCGATTTCGAACCCGCGCTTGATCTCCGAGATCATGAAGGCGGGGACCAGGACGTGCAGCGGCATGTCGGAGGGTTCCGGCACCGACTGGATGCGCGCCATGTCCATGAACAGCCGCAAATCCTTCTCGCTGGTGTGGTTCAGCATGAACTCGCGGAGCGGCGCCACCGTGCGGCGGAACGCCTCCATCTCGTCGATTTCCTGGTTGATCAGCGGCTGGATGCCCTGGTTGTAGCTGCGCTCGAACACCGGGGCCATGACGAAGAAGGTCAGGAACAGGGCCAGCGACATCATCACCGTGGTCGGCGGCACCTGCTGCACGCCCAGCGCGTTGCGCAGGAAGGACAGCACGATGACGATGCGGGTGAAGGCCGTCATCATGATCAGGATCGACGGCGCCAGCGACAGCACCGTGATCAGCGCCACCATCTGGACGATGCGGCCGGTGGCGGTGCCGCCGGCATCGCCCAGGTCGAAGGTCAGGCTTTGCGCCAGGGCCGGCCCGGCGGCGAGGCCGGCGAAGACGCCGACGGCAAGTGCAAGCAGCAGCCCGGCGGACAGCGGCTTCCAGCAGCCCGCGAGGCGGCGGAGGAGGACCGGCCTCATTGCGGCTGGCTTCCTGCCGCGGCTGCGACGGCAGGCGGGGCGGCGGGGGCCGTGTCTGCCGATTTGGCCAACGCGCTGTCGAAGCCGCCGGCCGGCGCGCTGTCGATCAGCAGGTCGCCGTTGGCGCTCAGCAGGATCAGATGCTCGCGGTCATCGCGGCGGATCAGGACCAGCCGCCGCTTGGCGTCGATCGGCAGCGCCTCCACCACGCTCAGCCGGCGCTGGCGGGCGCGGCCGCGCACGGTGCCGCCGGCCATGCCGACGCGGCGCATCACCCAGGCGACGACCATGATCAGCGCCACCACGAAGAAAAGCGCCATCAGGAAACGGATATACTGGTCGAGATCCATGGAAGCGGCAGGCTTTCTCTAATCAGGGCAGTTCGTCTGTGCGGCCGGGGCCGGTACGCCCATAGGCGGCGGCGGCGCGCTGTCGGGCGGTGTGCGGATCGTCGCGCCCCGCCAGTGCGGCGGCGATGGAATGCTCACGCTTGGCCTGCTGGTCGGCCAGAGCGGCAGCCAGTGGATCCAAGGCGGCGACGAGGTTGCCGAGCGGGCCGAGCAAGGCCCGTGCCTCGCTGCGCGGCATCCCCTCCGCCTCGGCGCAGAGGCGGGCGACGCTGTTCTCCAGCCCGGCAAGGTCGATCGGCACGCCGGCTTCCGCCTCCGCCCGCGCCTCTTCCAGGGCCGCGCCGAGGCTTGCCACCCGTTGGGTGAGTTCTGCGACGGAATAGGCACCCTGAGGGGGACGGGGAGGGGATGGCGGACGGGTCACGGCTTGTCCTCCATATGCGTGGCAGCCATGGGCTTGGCGGGCTCTTCCGGCTGCGGTTCCGGCGGCAGGGTGCCGTTCGCGCGGTAGACGTAGGCAAGGACCTCGGCCACGGCGGCGATGGCCTCCACCGGAATGTCGCTGTCAACCTCGATCGCCGACAGGATCTCCACCAGATCGGCATCCTCGCGCACCTTGACGCCGTTGGCGAAGGCGACCTCCAGGATCTGCTCCGCGACCGTTCCCTTGCCGGTGGCGACGATCCGCGGCAGGGTCTGGGTTCCCAGTTCGTATTTCAGCGCGACGGCGACCGGACGCCGCGCAGGCATGGGCACGGACGGGCGCGGGGGCGTACCGGCCGGATTCGATGCGGGGGAGCGGGACTGCGCGGACAAAAGGCGGCCTTTTCAAGGGGTCCTTCCTGGCCCGCATCCTGGACCGGTAGGCTTAACGAACTGTAAAGGCGGTCTGCCGGCGCAACTCGCGACTACCGGGATTCATCCTTCGTTAACGCAAACGGGCGACCATCGGTAGTGCGGCCTTCCAATGGCTATTCTGCCGGAGGTTCGGCGTCGGTCGTTTGGCGTCGGTCGGCGTGACCGGAGGCATAAAGGACGGGATCAGGGCCATGGACCTCGGAAATCTCGGCATCTTCAAGCTGATGTCGCGCAAGATGGACTGGCTGACCCAGCGTCAGGAAGTCATCTCACAGAACATCGCCAACGCCAACACGCCAGAGTACAAGGGCCGCGACCTGAAGTCCTTCAGCTTCCGTGACGCGCTGAGCGACAACCGGCGGCTGACCCCGGCGGCGACCGATCCGACCCATCTGGCCGGCACCCGCGGTCCCGGCGGCCTCGCCAAGGAACAGAAGGTGCGCGACCCGTACGAGACGGCGCCGGACGGCAACAACGTCGTCCTGGAAGAGCAGATGATGCGGATGGGCCAGAACGCGATGGATTACCAGACCATCACCAACCTGTACAAAAAACAGGTCGCGATGATGAAGATGGCGATCCGCTCCGGCGGCTGACCGGCTTTGTTTGCGGTCGTTTAGGGTGTGTGGGCGTTTAGGATTTGCGGGCGTTCGAGGAGGCGGTTGCTATGGATCTCTACAAGTCGATGGCGGTATCCGCCTCGGGCCTGAAGGCTCAGGGCACGCGCCTGAAGGTCATTGCGGAGAATCTGGCCAACGCCAACACCACGGCGGAAACGCCGGGCGATCTGCCCTATCGCCGCAAGACGGTGATCTTCAAGAACGAACTGGACCGGGCGATGGACGTGGACAAGGTCCGCGTCGCCAAGGTCGGCGTCGACAAGGGCGACTTCCAGCGCCGCTACGACCCGTCCCACCCGTCGGCCGACGCCGAGGGTTACGTCCTGCTGCCCAACGTCAATTCGCTGGTCGAGGCGATGGACATGCGCGAGGCTCAACGCAGCTACGAGGCCAACCTGTCGGCCATCGATACCGCGCGCCAGATGCTGACCCGCACCATCGACATTCTGCGCACCTGATTTCTCCCGCCCAACCGCTCCATCTCCCTGACCGACCGGAACCGCCGCCATGATCAATCCGCTGAACGCCGCCGCGGCCTATGCCACCACCGCCGCCAAGACGACCGGCCCCGGCCTTTCCGCGCGTGACGGCGCCTCCTTCGGCGACGTGCTGGAACAGGCGGCCAAGGAGAGCATCGGCACCTTGAAGAAGAGCGAGGACATGTCGGCGCTGGCTTCCGTCGGCAAGGCGGACCTGAACGACGTGGTCCAGGCCGTGACCAACGCCGAGGTGACGCTGCAGACCGTCACCGCCGTTCGCGACAAGGTTCTGAACGCCTATCAGGAAATCCTGCGCATGCCGATGTGACGGCCGGCCGTCCTTCACAACCGCATCGACGCAGCCCGCACCGAAGCAACCATCGTCATGAGCGAGACCGAAGTCATCGAGCTTTGCCGCACCTCGATCGTCACGCTGGTGATCGTGTGCGGGCCGATTCTCGTCATCATGATGCTTCTCGGCACCGTGATCTCGATCTTTCAGGCCGTCACCCAGATCAGCGAACAGACCTTGGCCATGGTGCCGAAGGTGATGCTGGTCTTCGGGCTGAGCATCCTTCTGATGCCTTTCATGCTGGGCAAGCTGACCGAGTTCTTCGAGCATGAGGTCGCCGACCGCATCGTCGCCATCGGCGTCGGCGCTCACGACAATGGCGGCGCACCCTTCACGCCGGGCACCGGCATAACGCCGGCCCCGGCGCCGACCGCGGCCGCGGCGGGCGGATGAACGTTCTCCAGCAGCTTCTGGGCGAGCAGATCTTCGTCTGGATGTTGGTCTTCCTGCGGGTCGGCACCGCCTTCAGCGTGATGCCGACCATCGGCGACGCCTTCATCACCCCACGCACGCGTCTGCTGTTCGCGCTGGCGGTCAGCGTGCTGGTGGCGCCGGTGATCCGACCGCAGCTGCCGCCGATGCCCGGCGGTCCCTTTCAGCTTCTGGTGCTGGCGGCGGGCGAGATGACGATCGGCATCTTCCTCGGCACCATCGCGCGGCTGCTGATGGGCACGCTGGAAGTCGCCGGAACCATCATCAGCCTGCAGAGCGGCTTGGCCAACGCCCAGATCTTCAACCCCGCGCTGGCCACTGCGGGCTCGCTGCCGGGCGCGCTGATGGGCTGGCTGGGGCTGCTCCTGCTGTTCGTGACCGACCTGCATCATCTGCTGATCATGGCGGTGGTCGACAGCTACGCCACCTTCACGCCGGGAGCGGCGATTCCGGTGGACGACATGGCGAACGTGATCGGGCAGCTGGTGTCGAAGACCTTCCTGCTGGGGGTACAGATGTCCGCCCCCTTCCTGATCACCGGCATCCTGTTTCGCGCTGGCGCTCGGCCTGCTGAACAAGCTGGCGCCGCAGGTGCAGGTGTTCCAGATCTTCACATCCGTCCAGGTGCTGATGGGGCTGTTCCTGTTCGCGCTGACGCTGGGGGCCATGATGCTGTTCTGGCTGTCGCGGTTCGAATCGAGCTTCATCGAACTGCTGAAGCCGCTGTAGAGGGAGGACGCCGATGTCGGAAGATGCGGACGAGTCCTCCAAAACAGAGGAGCCGACATCCAAGAAACTCGACGAGGCCCACAAACAGGGCCAGTTCGCGATGACCCGCGAGGCCGCGAACTGGTTGATGGTCGCGGCGATGCTGGTCGTGCTGGTCGCCATCCTGCCCGGCACGATGAAGGGGATGGTCTTCCGCTTGAACTACTACTTCGAGAATCTGGATCAGATCACCTTCGACCGCGCCGGGGTCGGTGCGCTGCTGTTCCGGGTGATGGCTGATGCCATGTGGGCCCTGTGGCTGCCGATCCTGCTGTTCGTCGTGGCCGGTGTGCTGTCGACCATCGGACAGATCGGCTTCAATGTCTCCTGGAAGCTGATCGAACCGAAATTCTCCAAGCTGAATCCGCTGCCCGGCCTGATGAACCTGTTCAAGGCCAACCAGGGGGTGGAACTGCTGAAGAGCATCGCCAAGCTGGCGGTGGTCGGCGGCGTCGCCTACATGGCGCTGAAGCCGATGTTTGGGGCTGTCGAAACCTATATCGGCATCGACATGATCGCGATGCTGCTGCAGATCGACAGTCTGGCGCATCGCCTGCTGATCTGGGTCCTCGTGGTCCTGACCTTCATCGCCGCCGGGGACTTCCTGTGGCAGAAGACCCAGTTCGACAAGAAGATGAAGATGACGAAGCAGGAGGTGAAGGACGAGCACAAGCAGCAGGAAGGCGATCCCGTGGTCAAGGGCCGCATCCGTCAGCTTCGCTTCGAGCGCGCGCGTAAGCGCATGATGGCCGCCGTGCCCAATGCCGACGTGGTGGTCACCAACCCGACCCACTTTGCGGTGGCCCTGAAATACGATCCCAGCCAGATGGGCGCACCGCTGGTGCTGGCGAAGGGTGTGGATCAGGTCGCCTTCAAGATTCGCGAGATCGCCGAATCGAACGATGTCCCGGTCATAGAAAACCCGCCTCTCGCCCGTGCGCTCTATGCCGCATGCGATATCGACGAGGAAGTTCCATCCGAGCACTATCGGGCGGTCGCCGAAGTCATTACCTATGTCTTCAAGCTGAAAGGGCGGTCTCTGCGCAACTGATGCGCGCCTGGAACGGTTGACGGCACCGGGTGGGACGACTGACTTTCGTGCGCTGTGACATTGGGGGCTTGGGGTTCTGGTGCCTGGAGATCTGGTGGACGATTCGACTTCCCTTTCCGACACCGCACGCGACGCAGCCAACCGCGCGGCACCGTCCGGCGGGCCCCTGATGCTGCTCCAGTACTGTCTGGCGCCGGCCGGTCTGCTGGTCTTGGCCGCCGGCCTGCTGCTGGACCGGGAAGAGATCGGATGGACGGGAGCGGTGCTGGCGGCAGCGGGCGTCGCCCTGCTGATCGGCCGCAGCATCGCCGTCGTCCGGCGGTCGGCGCGCATCGGCGCGCTGCTGGGCGGGGCGCTGGAAGGCATGCCGGCGGGCCAGCTGGTCTGCGACGGTGCCGACGATGTGGTCTTCGTCAATGCAGCTTTCCGCGAGCTTGCCGGCTGGCGCCGCGGCGAACGGCCGCTGGATGCGCTGGCTCGCCAGTTCTCCGACGATCCCGACAGCGCGCGCGAGTTCCGCCGCCTGCGCGAACGGGTGCGGGCGGGGGCCGCGGCGTCCGCCGAACTGGCGATTCCGGCGCTGGACCACAATCCGCCGGAATGGCGCAAGGTGCAGGGCCAGCCTGTGCCCGGCTTTGCCGGCTCCGTCCATTGGCGGATCGAGGACATCACCGCGCGGCGCGAGTTGGAGCATGTGATGTTGCGCGAGCAGGCCAAGCTCGCCGATTTCATGGAACATGCGCCGGTCGGCTTCTTCTCCGTCGACCAGAACGGACAGTTCCTGTTCGTCAACGCAACCCTGGCCCAATGGCTGGATGCCTTTCCAGGTGATCTGACCGATGGGGAGGCATGCCTCCACGGTATTCTGGCCGCTCCGCCGCAGTCCGCGGCACCTTACGATCTGTTCGACCATGGCGGCGGCGAGCAGCGCGGCGAGCTGACCATGGTGGGGCTGCGCGGCCGCCGGTTCCAGGTGGCGGTGGCGCAGAGCGTTGTGCATGCCGACGACGGGACGATCCACACCCGGTCGGTGGTGCGCGATCTGTCGCCCGAGCGGGAATGGCAGGAGGCTCTGCGCCTGTCGGAACAGCGGTTCCAGCGCTTTTTCGAGGATGCGCCGATCGGCATCGCGCTGGTCGACGAGACCGGCCAGCTGACGGAATGCAACGAGGCCTTTCTGGCGCTGATCGGCAGCGAGGCCGGCAGTGTCATCAACCGCCCGATGGCCGACCTGATCGTCCCGGCGGAGCGCGAGGCGGTGACCGCCCGCCTGAAGTCGGTCCAGGGCGGCGCCGATCCGGCCCATCCGCTGGAGGTCCGGCTGTCCGGCGGCCGGGAGCTGACGGCCCAGCTCTATGCCCGGCGCCTTGCCAACCCGGTGCGCACGGATGGGCGCGGCGAGGCCGAGAAGAACGGGCAGGCCGACAAGAATGGGCTGGGTGTCGGCCTGATCCTGCATTTCATCGACATGACCGAGCGCAAGAGCCTGGAGGCCCAGTTCGCCCAGTCGCAGAAGATGCAGGCGGTCGGTCAGCTGGCCGGCGGCGTCGCCCACGACTTCAACAACCTGCTGACGGCGATGATCGGCTTCTGCGACCTGCTGCTGCTGCGGCACAAGCCGGGCGACCAGTCCTTCAGCGACATCATGCAGATCAAGCAGAACGCCAACCGCGCCGCCAACCTCGTGCGGCAGCTTCTGGCCTTCTCGCGCCAGCAGACCCTGCAGCCGCGCGTCATCAACGTGACCGACGTGCTGGCGGAGTTGGCGAACCTGCTGCGCCGGCTGATCGGCGAGAACATCGAGCTGAAGATGATCCATGGCCGCGACCTGGGGCTGGTCAAGGTCGACCAGAACCAGCTGGAGCAGGTCATCATCAATCTGGTGGTCAATGCCCGCGACGCCATGGCCGGCGGCGGCAAGCTGACCATCAACACCACCAACTACGTCGTCACCCAGCCCGAACGGCGGGAGCATGAGACGGTGCCGCCCGGCAGCTACGTCTCCATCGACGTGATCGACACCGGCTGCGGCATCGCGCGGGAGAATCTGCAGCGCATCTTCGAGCCGTTCTACACGACCAAGGAAGTCGGGTCGGGCACCGGGCTCGGCCTGTCGACCGTCTACGGCATCGTGCGGCAGACCGGCGGCTTCGTGCTGGTCGATTCGGCGGTGGGGGAGGGGACGACCTTCACCATCCTGCTGCCGCACCATCAGGGCGAACTGCGCCCCGTCGATACGGCGGAGCCGCGTGAGCGCCGCGGCAGCGACCTGACCGGCACCGGCACCATCCTGCTGGTCGAGGACGAGGACGCGGTGCGCGTCTTCTCCGCCCGCGCCCTCCGCAACAAGGGCTACCAAGTTCTGGAGGCCAAGAACGGAGAGGCGGCGCTGCAGCAGATCGAGACCAACGGCGCGTCCATCGACCTGCTGATCACCGACGTGGTGATGCCCCAGATGGACGGTCCGACACTGGCCCGCCATGTCCGCAAGCTGCGCCCTGAGATGCGGGTGATCTTCATCTCCGGCTATGCCGAGGACCGTCTGGGCGAGATCGACGGCGTCGAAGTCGCCCATTTCCTGCCCAAACCCTTCTCGCTGAAGCAGCTGGCCTCCAAGGTGAAGGAGGTCATCCGCGACGCGCGGTGAGGGACCTGAAGCGCCTCCAGGAACCGCCTCCAGGAACCGCCTCCAGGAACCGCCTGGGCACACCCCGTAAGATAGGAACGCACCGGAAACATCAGCCCTTGCAAAAGAGAACGAAGAGAGTACATTCAGCTTCGTTGCAAGAGCGCCGACCGTGTGTTCTAAGAGAGGGGTACCGGGCATGTCGTCCGCACAGCTTCGTTTGGTCGAGAAGGATTCCATGGACAAGCAGAAGGCGCTCGATGCCGCCCTGAGCCAGATCGAACGCGCGTTCGGCAAGGGCTCGATCATGAAGCTTGGCGCCCGTGAGAACTTGGTCGAGACGGAGGTCATTTCCACCGGCTCCCTGGGTCTCGATATCGCGCTGGGCATCGGCGGCCTGCCGAAGGGCCGCATCATCGAAATCTACGGGCCGGAAAGCTCGGGCAAGACCACGCTGGCGCTGCATGCCATCGCCCAGGCCCAGAAGGCCGGCGGCACCTGCGCCTTCGTCGACGCCGAACACGCGCTGGATCCGTCCTATGCCCGCAAGCTGGGCGTCAACATCGACGAACTCCTGATCTCCCAGCCGGATGCCGGCGAACAGGCGCTGGAGATCGCCGACACGCTGGTGCGCTCCGGCGCCATCGACGTGCTGGTGGTCGACTCGGTCGCCGCGCTGGTGCCGCGCGCCGAGTTGGAAGGCGAGATGGGCGACAGCCATGTCGGCCTGCACGCCCGCCTGATGAGCCAGGCGCTGCGCAAGCTGACCGGTTCCATCTCAAAGTCGAACTGCCTGGTGATCTTCATCAACCAGATCCGCCTGAAGATCGGCGTGATGTTCGGCAACCCGGAAACGACGACCGGCGGCAATGCGCTGAAGTTCTACGCCTCCGTGCGTCTCGACATCCGCCGCATCGGCGCGATCAAGGACCGCGACACCGTCGTCGGCAACCAGACCCGCGTCAAGGTGGTGAAGAACAAGATGGCCCCGCCGTTCCGCGTGGTCGAGTTCGACATCATGTACGGCGAAGGCGTGTCGAAGGTCGGCGAGCTGCTCGACCTCGGCATCCAGGCCGGTGTGGTCGACAAGTCGGGTGCGTGGTTCAGCTATGACGGCACCCGCATCGGCCAGGGCCGCGAGAACGCCAAGACCTACCTGCGCAACAACCCCGAGATGGCCGATGCGATCGAGGCCAAGATCCGCGGCAACGCCGGTCTGGTCGCCGACGCCATGATGGGAACCCCGGAAGCCGATGGCGAAGCCTCCACTCCGGAGTGACGACAGCGGATGTCGGATGAAAGGCCCCGCCTCCCGAAAGGAAGGCGGGGCCTTTTTGCTTTGGAGATGTCGGCTTCGATGCCCCACCTCAATCCTCCCCCGCTCTCGGCCGGCCGAAGGTCGGTCTGGTCAAGAGAGGGGACTACCGCCGCCATGCAAGCTCCCCCCTCTCCCGCCGAGGGCGAGGGAAGGGGCCACCGCGACACCCTACCGCCGCAGATCCCTGTCCAGATTCGGCTCCGCCAGATCGCCGCTCAGGCGGGCGCGGTAGACCTGGACGGCTTCCAGCACGCGCTGGACGTAGTTACGGGTCTCCGAGATCGGGATCAGCTCGATCCAGTCGACCACGTCCACCGCCTCGGTCCGCGGATCGCCGTAGGTCTGCAGCCACTGGCGCACCCGGTTCGGCCCCGCGTTGTAGCCGGCGATCGCCAGCACCCACGATCCGTTGAAGCGGTCGATCAGCTCCGACAGATAGGCCGAGCCCAGCGTGACGTTGTAGCCGGGATCCGAGGTCAGCCGGGCTTGCGTGTGCTTCAGGCCCAGCTTGCCCGCCACCAGCTGCGCCGTGGACGGCATCAGCTGCATCAGGCCGCGGGCGCCGGCCGACGAGACGATGGTGGGGTTGAAGGTGCTCTCCTGCCGGATGATGCCGTGGACCAGCGCCAGTTCCGGCGCCGCCGGCCGGGCGTCGATCATCGGATAGCCGGCCTCGACCAGGAATACCTCGTTCTGCGCGGCGTCCTTGGCGGCGGCGACGGCGAGATCGCGGCGGCCGACCTCACTCGCCAGCCGGGCGGCCAGCACGTAGTCGGCGGGGGACTTTGCATCCAGGCTGATGCGGCGGACGAAGCTGCCCAGCCGGTCGTCGGTGCTGCCGCCGATCTCCGCCAGCAGGCGGGCGACGCGCACCACCTCGCGCCGGTTGAAGGCGGAGGTGTCGGCGCTCGACACCGCCGGCGGCGTCGGCAGGGTCACCGCACCGTTGGAGACATGGCGGAAAGCCAGCTGGCCGTAGAAGGTGGTGGGGTAGGTCGCGGCCTTGGCGTACCAGTCGCGGGCCGGTTCCGTCTGCCCCAGCGCCTCCGCCGCCCGGCCGCACCAGTAGGCGCCCCGCGCCTTGCTGATGGGGGCCGAGACGGAGCGGTAGAGCTTGTGGAAATGGGCGAAGGCCTCCGAGGGCTTGTCGAGGAAGCGCAGCGCCAGGAAGCCCGACAGGAACTCGGCGTCGGCGAAGGCGCTGCCCTCGGTCATGCCATGGGTACGGACCAAGCGGTAGGCGAGGTTGAAGTCGCCGCGCTCCATTGCCCGGCGGGCCAGCAGATGGCGCTCCGGCCACCATGCCTGCGGACGGCCGAGGTCGGTGCCGGCCCTCGCGATGATCTCCAGCGCGGCGGCATCGTCGCCCTTGCGGCGCAGGTAGCGGGCACGGTCGAACATCAGGCCGGGATCGTCGCGCAGGGCAGGGGCCACGCGGGACAGGGCCGCGTCGGCGTTCGGGCTGTCGCCGTCCAGCGCAATGCGTGCCTCGATCAGCGTGTCGTAGGCCTCGTCGAAGAAGGGCAGCATCCGGCGCACCGGCGCGTCCTGCCTGGCCCAGAGCAGCCGGTCGATCCGCGCCTTGTGGTCCAGCGGGCGCAGATAAGGGGTGTAATGGGCGAGGAAGGTCGCCTCCTCATCCGCGGTGAAATTGGCGTCGGCCCACTGCTTGCGGATCAGGCCGGTCGCGCGCTCCACGCTGCCGGTGGCGATCAGCGCATCGGCATGGCGGACGAAGCCGTCATTGGTCTGCGGCGGCGACTGGCGGAACCACTCCACCACCTCGGCCGGCGGGATGTCCGGCATCGCCAGTTCGGCCTGACGGCGCAGGGCCGCCATGTTGGGCCAGTCCGGATTGTCGCGGATGAAGGCCGTGATGTCGGAGAAGCTGCCGCCGCCGGGGGTGGCGAGCGCCATCCAGCGCAAAACCTTCGCCGGTAACGGGTCCTGCGCGCGGGACGCCGTGGCCAGCGCCTCGGCCAGCCGGTCGTTGTCGGCGAGCTTGAAAGCCTCGCGATAGATCGCGATGTCCTGGGCGCTCAGCGCCGCGGCGGGCAGGGCGCCGGGAACCGCGGCGAGAAGCGTGAGGAGACCCGCGAAAACAGCGGTCCGGGCGCTCTTGCCGAGGGCGGCGGGGAGGGATAATGTGCGCAACTCTTTTTTCCAGCTAAGCCGACTGAGGAGGCAGCCATGTTCCACGGTTCCATCGTCGCCCTTCTGACTCCGTTCAAGGGCGGGAAAGTGGACGAGAAGGCCTTCCAGTCCTTCGTGGAGTGGCAGGTCGCCCAAGGCACGCACGGTCTGGTGCCCTGCGGCACCACCGGCGAGTCGCCGACCCTGTCCCACGAGGAACACAACCGCGTCGTGGAGCTTTGCATCGAGGCGGCCGGCGGCAAGGTGCCGGTGATGGCCGGCACCGGTTCCAACTCGACCGACGAGGCGATCGCGCTGACCCGCCATGCCAAGCAGGCCGGCGCGCAGGCGGCGCTCGTGGTCACGCCCTACTACAACAAGCCGTCTCAAGAGGGTCTCTACCAGCATTTCAAGGCGATCCATGACGCGGCGGATTTGCCGATCTTCATTTACAACATTCCCGGCCGCAGTGTCGTGGATATGTCTGTGGCGACGATGGCGCGGCTTGCAAAGCTGCCCAACATCGTCGGCGTGAAGGACGCGACCGCCGACCTGTCCCGCCCGTCCCGCCTGCTGCAGGAGGTCGGCCCCGACTTCATCCAGCTGTCGGGCGAGGACGCCACCGCGCTGGCCTTCAACGCGCAGGGCGGCGTGGGCTGCATCTCCGTCACCGCCAACGTGGCGCCGGCGCTGTGTTCCGCCATGCAGACCGCCTGGGCCAAGGGCGACCTGAAGGAGGCCTTCCGTCTGCGCGACGTGCTGTCCCCGCTGCACGACTCGATGTTCGTCGAGACCAGCCCGGCTCCGGTGAAGTTCGCCGCCAGCCTGCTTGGCCTCGGCAGCGACGAGGTGCGCCTGCCGCTGGTTCCGGCGTCCGACACCGCCCGTGCCGCCGTGCGTGGAGCCATGACCAAAGCCGGCCTGTTGTCCTAAACGACAGAACGGGCCGTAGAGGAGAGAGATTTGGCGACGCGCGAGGAAGCGAAAAAATTTGCGGCGCAGAACCGCCGCGCGCGGTTCGACTTCTTCATCGACGACGTCCTCGAGGCCGGCATCATGCTGACCGGGTCGGAGGTGAAGTCACTGCGGGGCGGTCGCGCCAGTGTGAACGAGGCCTATGCCGGCCTGAAGGGTGGGGAGCTGTACCTGTTCAACGCGTACATCCCCGAATATCTCCAGGCCGGCCGCGTCGATCAGCACGAGCCGAAGCGTCCGCGCAAGCTGCTGGTCCGCCGCCGCGAGCTGGACAAGCTCGCGGCCGGCATCAAGCAGAAGGGCGTCACGCTGGTGCCGATGTCCGTCTACTTCAACGACCGCGGCATCGCCAAGGTCGAGATCGGTCTCGCCACCGGCAAGAAGAAGCACGACAAGCGCCAGAACGAGAAGGAACGCAGTTGGCAGCGCGACAAGGCGCGGCTGATGCGCGACAAGGGCTGACCCGGTGGCACGTCTCGACAACCGGGCCACGGACCGCGACCAGACCGTCGCCGCCGTGGCCGCCGAAGCCCTGTCGGAAATCCGGCCGCAGGGCCGGATTCTCGTCGCCTTCGACAGCGACGGCGCCATCGCCCAGGCGCTCCGCGACGGCGGGGCCGAGGTGGTGGTGTGGAACCGGCTCGCCACCGCAAACAAGGGCGGCGGACAGACGGCCACGCCCTGGCCGGCCGAGGGGCCGTTCGATGGAGCCGTGCTGCGTCTGCCGCGCGGCTGGGCCGGATTCGAAATGGCGTTGCATGCGCTGGCCTCGCGCCTTGCCCCGGGTGCTCCGCTGTGGATCGCCGGCGGCAACGACGAAGGCGTGACCAGCGCGCCGAAGCATCTCGACGGGCTGGCCGGAGACGCGGAGACGTTGATCATCAAGCGGCGCGCCAGGCTGCTGCTGACGCACCGCACCGATGCTCCGGCCAAGGGGGCGCTGGAGGATTGGCGGCAGACCGTCACCCTGACACTGCCGGACCGGACGCTGGAACTGGTGTCCTACCCCGGCCTGTTCGCCCACGGCCATCTGGACGTCGGCACCGAATGCCTGCTGAAGGTGCTGCCGGAGGTCGCCGCCGGCACCCGGGTGCTGGATTTCGGCTGCGGCGCCGGGGTGATCGCGCGGGCCGTGCGGGAACGCCAGCCCGACGCGCCGCTGACCCTGCTGGACATCGACGCGGTGGCGCTGCACGCCGCCCGCCAGAATGTGCCGGATGCCGAACTGGTGCTGAGCGACGGGCTGACGGGGCTCGGCACCCGCGAACGCTTCGGCCTGATCCTGTCCAATCCGCCGCTCCACCGCGGCAAGGACGAGGACTTCGGCATGCTCGACGCGCTGGTGGCGGGGACCAAGCAGTATCTGAAGCTGCGCGGCACCCTGGTGGCGGTGACCCAGCGGACGGCCGGCGTCGGCAAGCTGTTCAAGGCGGCCTTCGGTCACAGCGACATGCTGCTGGAGACCACGCAGTTCCAGGTGTGGGCGGGGACGCCGAAGTAGAAGGGCGTCGGCCGGCTAAAGGCCGGTCCGATCGCCGGGGAGGATCGGAGCTTTGTCGGCGTAAGGCGGCAGTCTCCTCCCCCGCCCGGCGGGGGAGGATCAAGGTGGGGGGCTAACCCCGCAAGCCTCAAGCCGTCTCCCGCTCCACCGATAACGCGCGCGGCAGTTTGAAGACGATGTTCTCGGTCGCGGTGCGCAACTCCTCCACCGTCACGTCGAATCGCGCGCGGGCGGCTTCGATGACCTCCTCCACCAGCACTTCCGGGGCGGACGCGCCGGCGGTGATGCCGAGCCGGGCGACGCCGGCCAGTGCGCTCCAATCGATCTCGGCGGCGCGCTGGACCAGTTGGGCGGCCGGGCAGCCATGGATCTTCGCCACCTCCACCAGCCGCTTGGAATTCGACGAGTTCGGCGCACCGAGAACCAGCAGCGCATCCACCTTCGGCGCAATGGCCTTCACCGCCGCCTGACGGTTGGTGGTGGCGTAGCAGATGTCCTCTTTCTTCGGACCGGCGATGGCGGGGAAGCGAGCCTGGAGCGCGGCCAGGATCTCCGTCGTCTCGTCGACCGACAGCGTGGTCTGGGTGGCGTAGGCGAGGTTTTCCGGATCCCGGACTTCCAGCGTGGCGACATCGGCCACGCTCTCCACCAGCACGACGGCTCCGTCCGGCAGCTGGCCCATGGTGCCGATCACCTCCGGATGCCCGGCATGGCCGATCAGGACGATCTGACGGCCGTCCTCGAAATGGCGTTCAGCCTCGCGGTGGACCTTGCTGACCAGCGGGCAGGTGGCGTCGAGATAGAACAGGCCGCGCGCCTCCGCCGCCTGCGGCACCGATTTCGGCACGCCATGGGCGGAGAACACCACCGGGCGGCCATCCGGCACCTCGGTCAGTTCGTCGACGAAGACGGCGCCCTTGGCTTCCAGGCTCTCGACCACGAATCGGTTGTGGACGATCTCGTGCCGGACATAGACCGGCGCCCCGAAGCGGTCCAACGCCGTCTCGACGATCTGGATCGCCCGGTCGACGCCGGCGCAAAAGCCGCGGGGAGCCGCCAGCAGGATCGTCAAGGGCTGGAGGGCCGGGGAATTGGTGGTGGTCATATGCGCTGTTCCGCCCTTGCGTAGAATACGTGCCCTAAGGTGGCCCTGTGCCGAACCGTCGCAAGGGATAGAACCGCCGCGCGGTCTTGTGCCGGTCAAGCTGGGACACTAAAGTCGCGGTCCAACAGCCCGTTAACCGATCAGGCCGAACCGATGGACCGCCGCGACCGTAATATAGGAACCCCCGCCCGGAAAAGCCCGCTGGCGTCCCTGATGTGTAAGAGCCGCCCTGCGTTGCTCGCCGCCGGGGCCGTCGCGGTGCTGTCCGGCTGTTCCGGCCTGGGACCGAACGACCCGGCGGACGCGGCGCTGGCCTGCCCGAAGGTCAACATCGTCCGCGACCTGCAGGAGGTGACGGTCTTCCGCCCCGGCGGCAAGGACCTGACCGATCTGGAGTCGCGCGCGGCGCTGGTCGACTACACCGGCAACTGCGAATACACCAGCAGCGGCGTCACGGTGAACGTGAACGTCTTCCTGGTTGCCGAGCGCGGTCCGGCCTTGCCGGGCAACACCGCCAAGTACCAGTATTTCGTGGCGCTGGCCCAGCCGGACGACACGCTGGTGTCGAAGGCCTATTTCGACACCGACGTGACCTTCGTCACCGGCCAGCCGCGCGCCGGCACGCGGGAAGAGCTGGCTCCGCGGATCCCGCTGCCCAAGGACGCCAACGCCAAGGACTGGAAGATCTATCTCGGCTTCCAGCTGACGCCGGAGCAGCTGGAGTTCAATCGGACGCAGATGAAGAAGTAAGGTTGCCGATCGTTCGGCAACTGCGGTCCTTACCGGCCGTCATTCCCGCGAAGGCGGGAATCCAGCGAACACAAGTGTTCGACCTGGAAAGCTGGATCCCCGCCTTCGCGGGGATGACGGTCGACAGCGGCATGGCCGTCGCCGGATCCGTCGGCCGGATCCGTCGATTGACAAACCTGTCCATTCGCGACAGTGTGCCGCCATCACGCCGATGATCCCTCGCGGGAGAGATCGCTTTCGAGACATCCGGGAACGGGTAGCCTCGCGGGCGGCGCCGAAGGAGCAACCGCCCCCGGAAACTCTCAGGCAAAAGGACCGCAAGGGGATAAGGCAACTCTGGAAAGCAGCCTCGGCGCTCATCCGCCGCGACTCACCGAAGGAGTAAACCGGGTGTCCGGCTCGACCGGACGGCGGTGAATCTCTCAGGTCCAAGACAGAGGGGGCAGCTTCCTGCACCGATCCCGGTGCGGGCGCTGAAACCTTGTCGGAGGACCCGCGTGACCGAGGCCGCAACTGCTCTCAAGACCACCCCGCTGCACGCGCTCCATGTCGAGCTTGGCGCCCGCATGGTGCCTTTCGCCGGCTATGACATGCCGGTGCAGTATCCGCTGGGCATCCTGAAGGAGCACCAGCACACCCGCGAGAAGGCCGGGCTGTTCGACGTGTCCCACATGGGGCAGGTCCGCCTGACCGGGGCCGACCCGGCTGCCGCCCTGGAAACGCTGGTCCCCGGCGACATCAAGGGACTGGCCCAGGGCCGCATGCGCTACACGCTGTTCCTGAACGAGCAGGGCGGCATCCTCGACGACCTGATGGTGACCAATGCCGGCGACCACCTGTTCCTGGTGGTGAACGCCGCCTGCAAGGAGCAGGACGTCGCCCATCTGCGCGAGAAGCTGGCCGGCAAGGCCGAGGTGGAACTGCTGGACGATCTGGCGCTGATGGCGCTCCAGGGTCCGATGGCGGCCGAGGTGATGGCCCGCTTCGTGCCGGAAGCCGCCACCATGAAGTTCATGAGCTACCTGTCCGCCACCTTCAAGGGCGTGCCGGTGATCCTGACCCGCTCAGGCTACACCGGCGAGGACGGCTACGAGATCTCCTGCGACAAGGCCGATGCGGAGATGATCGCCCGTGCGCTGCTGGCCGAATCGGAGGTCGAGGCGATCGGGCTGGGCGCCCGCGATTCGCTGCGGCTGGAGGCCGGTCTCTGCCTCTACGGCCACGACATCGACACCACCACCACGCCGGTCGAAGGCGCGCTGGAATGGACTCTGCCGAAGCGCCGCCGTGCCGAGGGCGGTTTCCCCGGCTATGACATCATCCACCGGCAGCTGACCGAAGGCGCCACGCGCCGCCGCGTCGGCATTCAGCCGGAAGGCCGCCAGCCGGCCCGCGAGCACACGGAAATCCAGGATGCCAACGGCAATCGCATCGGCGAGATCACCAGCGGCGGCTTCGGCCCGACCGCCGGTGCGCCGGTCGCAATGGGCTATGTCGACATCGCGAATTCGGCGGTGGGCACGCCGCTGACGCTGGTGGTGCGGGGCAAGCCGCTGCCCGCCCGCGTCGCCGCCACGCCTTTCGTGCCGCAACGCTATTACCGGGGCTGATGCCCCGGCGCCCCCAACCACAAGCAACCGTATTGAACAGGGACTCCTTCAGATGACCAAGAAATTCACCAAGGACCACGAGTGGGTTCAGGTCGATGGCGACGTTGCCACCATCGGCGTTACCGACTTCGCGCAGAGCCAGTTGGGCGACGTGGTGTTCGTCGAACTCCCCGAGGCCGGCCGCGAGCTGGCGCAGGGCAAGGAAGCCGCCGTCGTCGAATCGGTGAAGGCCGCCAGCGACGTCTATGCTCCGGTGTCGGGCACCGTCGTGGAAGCCAACCAGGCCCTCGTCGATGACCCGTCGATGGTCAACAGCGCCGCCGAGGGTGAGGGCTGGTTCTTCAAGATCCAGTTGAAGGACGCCTCCGAACTGGACGCCCTGATGGACGAAGCGGCCTACAAGGCCTTCGTGGAGGAATCCCACTAACATGCGCTATCTGCCCCTGACCGAGGCCGACCGGCAGTCGATGCTGGAGGCCGTCCGCGCAACATCGGTCGAAGACCTGTTCCGCGATGTTCCAAAGTCGGCCCGTCTGGCCGGCCCGATCGGGGGCTTGCCCAACCATATGGGCGAGCTTGAGGTCGAACGGCTGCTGGGTTCCATGGCGGCGAAGAATATGCCGGCGGGCTCTGTGCCGAGCTTCCTCGGTGCCGGTGCCTACCGCCACCATGTGCCGGCCACAGTCGACCATCTGGTCCAGCGCGGCGAGTTCCTGACCGCCTATACCCCGTACCAGCCGGAGGTGAGCCAGGGCACGCTTCAGGTCCTGTTCGAATTCCAGACCCAGGTCGCCCTGCTGACCGGCATGGATGTGGCGAACGCCTCGATGTACGACGGCGCCACCTCCTGCGCCGAGGCGGTGATGATGGCCAACCGCATCACCCGGCGGAAGAAGGCGATCCTGTCCGGCGGCCTGCACCCGCATTACCGCGACGTGACCACCACCGACGCCCGCTTCATCGGGTTCGAGGCCGTCGCCCTGCCGGCCGCTCCGACCGGTGGCGAGGATCTGCTGGCGCTGGTCGACGACAAGACCGCCTGCGTCGTCGTGCAGAACCCCGACGTGTTCGGCCATGTCCGCGACTACACCGACCTTGCCGCCGCCTGTCAGGCCAAGGGCGCGCTGCTGATCGTCGTGGTGACGGAAGCGCTGTCGCTCGGCCTGCTGACCCCGCCGGGCGACATGGGCGCCGACATCGTCGCGGCGGAAGGCCAATCCTTCGGCAACGCCCTGAACTTCGGCGGGCCCTATGTCGGGCTGTTCACGGTGAAGGACAAGTATGTCCGCCAGATGCCGGGCCGCCTGTGCGGCGAGACGGTGGACGCCGACGGCCGCCGCGGCTTCGTGCTGACGCTCTCCACCCGCGAGCAGCACATCCGCCGCGAGAAGGCGACCTCGAACATCTGCACCAACTCCGGCCTATGCGCGCTGGCCTTCTCGATCCATGTCAGCCTGCTGGGCGAGGCGGGAATCACCCAGTTGGCCCAGCTGAACCACGCCAAGGCGGTCCAGATGGCCGACAAGCTTGCCGCGGTTCCGGGTGTCGAGGTGCTGAACGACGGCTTCTTCAACGAATTCACCGCCAAGCTGCCGAAGCCGGCCGCCGCGGTGGTCGAGGAACTCGCCAAGCGCCGCATCCTGGGCGGCGTGCCGGTGTCGCGCCTCTATCCGGGCGAGATGGAAGACCTTCTCCTGGTCGCTGTCACCGAGACCAACACCGACGCGGACATGGACGCCTTCGCTGCCGCGCTCACTGAGGTTCTGGCATGAGCATGAACAACCAGGGCCGTCCCTCGGCCATTCCGGCCGGTGCCGTCTCGTTCGACGGCGTGACCGGCACCGTCACCGGCAACCGCGGTCTGCAGATCGAAGAGCCGCTGATCTTCGAACAGGACAGCGCCGGCCGCACCGGCGTCGACCTGCCCGACGTGCCGAAGGTGGCCTCCCGCCTGGGTGCGGTGAAGCCGCGCGCCAAGGTGGGGCTGCCCGGCCTCGCCGAGCCGCAGGTGGTCCGCCACTACACCCGGCTGTCGCAGAAGAACTACGCCATCGACAGTGGGTTCTATCCGCTGGGCTCCTGCACGATGAAGCACAACCCGCGCCTGAACGAAAAGATGGCGCGGCTCCCTGGCTTCTCCGACGTGCATCCGCTGCAGCCGGTCAGCACGGTGCAGGGCGCGCTGGAACTGATGGACCAGCTGGCCCATTGGCTGAAGACGCTGACAGGCATGGCCGCCGTGACGCTGGCGCCCGCCGCCGGTGCCCATGGCGAGATGTGCGGCATCATGGCGATCCGCGCCGCACACGAGGCCAAGGGCGACAGCGGCCGAACCAAGATCCTGGTGCCGGAAAGCGCCCACGGCACCAACCCGGCGACCGCCGCCGCCTGCGGCTACAGCGTTGATTCCATTCCGGCGACCGCCGACGGCCGCGTCGATCTGGAGGCGCTGAAGGCCAAGCTCGGCCCCGACGTGGCCGGGCTGATGCTGACCAACCCCAACACCTGCGGCCTGTTCGAACGCGACATCGTCGAGATCGCCGACGCGGTGCATGAGGCGGGCGGCTATTTCTACTGCGACGGCGCCAACTTCAACGCCATCGTCGGGCGGGTGCGTCCTGCCGATCTCGGCATCGACGTCATGCACATCAACCTGCACAAGACCTTCTCCACCCCGCATGGCGGCGGCGGTCCGGGGTCGGGGCCGGTGGTGTTCGCGGAGTCGCTGGCACCCTACATCCCGGTGCCTTACGTGACGCATGGCAAGGATGGCTTCGCGCTGGTGGAGAACGCCGGCGACGGTCTGGCCTTCGGCCGCATGAAGGCCTTTCACGGCCAGATGGGCATGTTCGTCCGCGCCCTGTCCTACATGCTCAGCCACGGAGCCGACGGGCTGTGGCAGGCGTCGGGTGACGCGGTGCTGAACGCCAACTACGTCATGGCGCGCCTGGAGGACATGATGACGGCCTCCTTCGAAGGGCCGTGCATGCACGAGTGCCTGTTCGACGACCGCTTCCTGAAGGGGACGGGGGTTACCACGCTCGACATGGCGAAGGCGCTGATCGACGAGGGCTTCCACCCGATGACCATGTATTTCCCGCTGGTCGTCCACGGTGCCCTGCTGATCGAGCCGACCGAGACGGAAAGCAAGGCCAGCCTGGATCAGTTCGTCGAGGCTCTGCGCGCACTGGCCGAGCGGGCGAAGTCGGGCGATGTCGCCTACTTCCAGGCCGCTCCGCGCCTGACGCCGCGCCGTCGCCTGGACGAGACCGCGGCTGCCCGCAAGCCGGTCCTGCGCTGGACGCCGCCGGTCGTGGCGGAGGCTGTGGCGGCGGAGTAAGGGGGCGCGGCGGTTGCTCCCCCCTCCCTAACCCTCCCCCGCTAACGCGGGAGAGGGGACCGCCGCTGCATTCTTGCAAAGCTCCTACCCCTCTCCCGCGATAGCGGGGGAGGGATGGGGAGGGGGCGATCGCTCACTTGTCGGTCTTGTCCACGTACTTGTCGGCCTTCTTCTGATCCTCGGCGGCTTCGCGGGACATTTCCTCGCCGATCTTGGGATCGATGCGCTTGGCTTCCTCGATCAGGTCGCGCGCCTTGCGGGCGTCGCCGTCGGCGGCCTTGTCCAGCGCCTGTTCTGCCAGATCGTGGGCCTTCTTGTGTTCGGGGCTGTCTTCGTGGCGAGTTGCCATGGGGAATTCTCCTGAACTGGGCTGTGTCTTCACGGGTCGTTGTCCAACAGGTGCCGTCCGGCCAAGTTCCGGTCGCCGCAGCGCACAAAATTTTTTCCAGGAGCGTGGAATAGGGAAGCCGGTCTGGCCGTTTGTGCGGATGTCCGGTGGCGAACGGCCACCCTGCAACAGGGCATCGCGAACTCCCCATGAGCAACCCGAAGAACCCGATCCGGCGCGCAGCCATCGCCGCCGCTCTGCTGGCCGTGACCGCCGGGCACGCGTCCTTCTGGTCCTGGCGCAATGCGCCGACGCCGGTGGAAGCGGAGCCCGGCCGTATCGAATCCGTGTCCTACTCGCCCTCGGGCCGCAGCTACGATCCCAACGATCAGCCGGTGGTGCCGCGCAAGGAGATCGAGAAGGACATGGCCGCCATCGTCGGCTTCGCCGATGGCGTCCGTACATACTCCACGCTGGGCTCGCAGGGTGAAGTCCCGGAAATCGCGATCTCCAAGGGCCTTGACGTTACACTCGGCATCTGGCTGAGCGAGGACAAGGCGCGGAACGAGCGCGAGATCCTGCACGCCGTCGCTCTGGCCAAGGAATTCCGCGGCATCAAGCGCATCATCGTCGGCAACGAGACGCTGCTGCGCGCCGAGCTGACCGACGCCGAGCTGGCCGCCTACATCAAGCGCGTGCGCGCCGCCGTCCCCGCCACCATCAAGGTCGGCACCGCCGACGTGTGGTCGGAGATGATCAAGGCCGACGCCACGGTGAAGGCCTCCGACTTCATGGGCGTCCACGTGCTGCCCTACTGGGAAGGCGTTCCGGTCGAAAACGCGCTGACCTGGATTCGCGACCGGCTCGACACCGTGCGCAAGTCCCATCCGGGCAAGCCCCTGTTCGTGGGTGAGGTCGGCTGGCCATCGGGCGGCGAGAACTTCCACGACGCCTACCCGACGCCTGAGGCGCAGGCCGCCGTCGTCCGCGGCTTCGCGGCGGAAGCCAATGCACTTGGGATTCATTACAACGTCGTCGAGGCTTTCGACGGCATCTGGAAGTCGACCATCGAAGGCTCGCCCGGCCCGACCTGGGGTGTGCTGGATGCCGACCGTCAGCCCAAATGGGCGATGACCGGCGCCGTCGCCGCCTCCTATGGCGAGCGGGTCGGCGCGGGCGTCGCCCTGGCCGTCGGCCTTGCCCTGTCGGCCTTCGTAGTGTTCCGCCGCCGAACCAACGCCGGCTTCGCGCTGGCCGCCTCGATGGGCGCCAACATCATCGGCTTCGCCATCGGCTCGGCGGTTGCCGGTGCCTTCGCCGAGTACCTGACCTTCGGTGCGGTCACCACCTGGGGATCCGCCTTCGCGCTGGGCGCCCTGATGATGAGCGTCGCCTTCGCCGATCTGGTGGATGTTGCCCGGCGGCTGCTGACCGGCCGCGCCCCGGCCCTGCTGCCGCACACGGTTCCCGCCGTCGAGCACAAGCCGATGGTCTCCATCCACGTCGCCGCCTGCCGCGAGCAGCCGGACGTGCTGAACGCCACGCTGGCCTCGCTGTCGCGACTGGACTACCCGAACTACGAGGTCGTCGTCCTCATCAACAACACCGACGAGGAGCATCTCGTCCGCCCGGTGGAGGAGATGTGCCAGGCGCTGGGACGCAAGTTCAAGTTCTACTGGTACAAGAAGATTTCCGGCTTCAAGGCCGGCGCCCTGAACGCCGCGCTGCGTCACACCGATCCGGCAGCCGAGATCGTCGCCGTGCTGGACGCCGACTACACCGTGTCGCCCGACTGGCTGTCGAAGCTGGCTCCGACCTTCGCCGATCCATCGGTCGGCATCGTCCAGGCTCCGCAGGAACACCGCGACGGCCACGAGACGGCTCTGAAGGCCGCCATGACCGCCGAGTACCGTCCCTTCTTCGACGTCGGCATGCAGGAGGGCGTGTCGTCCCAGGCCTTCATCTGCCACGGCACGATGATCATGCTGCGCCGGTCGGCGATGGACCGGGTCGGCGGCTGGTCGGAAGCCGGCATCTGCGAGGACACCGAACTGGGCCTGCGCATCCTGTCGGCCGGCTACCGCGCCGCCTACACCGACGAACGGCTGGGCGCCGGTCTGGCCCCGGACAACTTCATGCAGTTCCGCAAGCAGCGTGACCGCTGGGTGTTCGGCTCCACGCAGATCGTCCGCGCCCACTGGAAGAAGTTCCTGCCGGGTTCGGCCGAGCTAAGCGCGCGGCAGAAGCTGGGCTACGTCACCAACTGGATCCGCTGGTGGTCCGACGCCGTCGGCCTGTTCGCCGCCGCAGCCGCCGTGGTCTGGACCTTCGCCTCGCTGGTTCTGCCGCTGCACCTGCCGCCGGTTGCCGCCACCGCCGCCGTGCTGGGTGCCCTGGTCCTGCGTGCCGGCTCCAGCCTGCTGGCCTCGCGCTACGCCTCCGGCAACAGCTGGAAGGAGAGCCTTGGCGCCTGCGCCGTCGGCATGGCGCTGTCCACCACCGTCGCCCTGGCCGTCGTCCGTGGCCTGTTCCGCAAGCACGACGCCTTCCGTGTGACCGCCAAGGGAGGCAAGCGTACCGCCGGCCGCTTCTGCGCCAAGCCCGAGGCCTGGCTGTCCGCCGCCCTGGTCGCTTCGTCCGTCACCGCCGCGATGGTCAACCCGCTGGGCACCCTGTCGCTGGAACTGTGGTCGATGCTGCTCGCCGCCATGGCGGTGCCGAACCTGATGGCCGTCGCCTTCGGTATCGGTGACATGCTGCCGGTCCGCGAAACCAAGCCGGCGCCGGTCCCCGCCACCCAGCAGGCAAAGCCGGCCGGCCAGGAGCAGGGGGCGAACCAGCCGATCGCGGCGTAAGCTCTCTCCGCCTTATGCAACAACGGCCCCTTTCCCGCCCGCCCGGCGGGAGAGGGGCCGACTTTTTTGGGGGTGGAACCGCTTTTCTCACCAAGGTGAAACTTGTCGGCAACACCGCTTCGTGCCTACCATCGGCCGTTGAAATCGAAAATGAGGCGCGATCCAGCGCGCCCGGCAACCTTCGGAGGGAGAACGCCATGCATGTCGTTACCGCGTCCGACCAATTCCCGCCTTCGCTGCTGTCCGATGACAACCGTGCCCGTCTGGAAAGTTGGCTGGCTGCGCAGGCCGGCGCATTCCGCGTCACGGTGACGGAGGATGGACGGCTCGGCGGCGGTGCGATCTCCCTGAACCTCGCGGTGACTCTGGACATCGACGGCGGACCGCTGGCCGGGCGCCATGCCTGCGTGCTGCGGGCCGAAGGCGGCGGGCCCATCTCGGCCAGCATCGGCAAGCTGCGGGAGTTCGTGGTGCTGCGCGCCGCCTTCGCGGCTGGAGTGCTGGCGCCGGAACCACTCTTCGCCTGCGATGACCCAGCCATATTGGGCCACGATTTCTACATCATGCGCCGGGCCGAAGGGCTGGGCGCCGGCCATGCTGTGACGCGGTCGGAGGCGGCGCAGCCTGAATTGGCGCGCGAGCTTGGCCGGCAGCTTGGACTTCTGCATCGGATCACGCCGGAAGCCGAAGGGCTGGAGCGGTTGGGCGAGGCGCCGGACTGCCCGGCGCAGGAAACGCTGGCCCAGTACCGCCGATGGTTCGGCGACCTGGGGCGTCGCGATCCGGTGATCGCCTGGGGGCTGCGCTGGATGGAAATCAACGCGCCGCTGCCGGGGGCCGTGGTGCTGTGCCATCGCGATTACCGCACCGGAAACTATCTGGTCAAGGACGGCGCATTGACCGCGATCCTGGATTGGGAGTTCGCCGGATTCAGCGACCCGATGGAGGATCTGGGCTGGTTCTGCGCCCGGTCCTGGCGCTTCCGCCGGCCTGATCGCGAAGCCGGCGGCATCGCCGACCGCGCGGACTTCTATGCCGGATACGAAGAGACCTCCGGTCGCCGTGTCGATCCGGCGCGCGTCGCCTATTGGGAGACGGCGGCCTACCTTCGCTGGGCCGCTATCGCGGTGGAGCAGGGGCTTCGCCACAGTTCCGGCGACGAACCCTCGCTGGAATTGGCGTTGACCGGACGGATGCTGCCGGAAATCGAGATGGACATGCTGCGCCATCTCCGCTCCATCGGCGGCATGGCTTCCGGCGCTGTGGAGAAGGTGGCCTGATGCGCGCCAATCCCGACGCCCGCGGCCTGCTGCAGATCGCCGCTTCCACCTTTCGCGCGGACGTGCTTCCCCATGTCGCCCCCGAAGCCCGCTTTGCCGCGCTGATGGTCGCCAACGCGCTGGAGATCGCCGAACGGGAGTTGAAGGGGCTGGATACCGCCGGCCATTCGATGCTGGGAGCGCTTGCCCTGCTCTATGGCGAGGACGCCGACGACGCCCTGTCCGGCGACGACCTCCGCAAGCGGGTGGAGGCGCTGCAGCATCGACTGTGTATCGAGATCGCCGCCGGCGACTTCGATCATGACGGCCAGGAGGTGCTGATGGACTCGCTGGAAGCCATCGTCCAGGCGCGGCTGGGAATTTCCAACCCGAAGGCGCTGGGACAACAGTAAGGCGGGGCCCGAGCGGCACTGCGTCCAGCTCTGCGCGGGGCGCAGTGCCGCTCAGCCTGCGCTCGACAGAGGGGGGCGTTGCGGCCATATAATCGGTTCCCGTTCCGTACCCCCCTCCCTGATCCGGATCGCCGCCCCATGGCAAGTCCCGTCCTGTCCGCCATTCCCGCCAAGCCACTGGCGAAGCTGGAAGCCGGAAAGCAGTTCGTCATCGTGTCGGACTACACGCCTGCGGGCGACCAGCCGAACGCCATCGAGGAGTTGACCGGCGGCCTGCGCCAAGGCGAGAAGGATCAGGTTCTTCTCGGCGTCACCGGGTCGGGCAAGACCTTCACCATCGCGCACGTCATCCAGACGGTGCAGCGCCCGACGCTGATCCTGGCACCGAACAAGACGCTGGCAGCGCAGTTGTATGGCGAGATGAAGTCCTTCTTCCCGAACAACGCGGTGGAGTATTTCGTCTCCTACTACGACTATTACCAGCCGGAAGCCTATGTCGCGCGGACCGACACCTACATCGAGAAGGAATCCTCTATCAACGAGCAGATCGACCGCATGCGCCATGCGGCGACGCGGTCGCTCCTGGAGCGCGACGACGTCATCATCGTCGCCTCGGTGTCCTGCATCTACGGTATCGGTTCGGTCGAAACCTATTCGGAGATGACCGTCGACCTGCGCAAGGGCGAGATCATTTCCCAGCCGGAGTTGCTGCGTAAGCTGACCGAGCTGCAATACAAGCGCAACGATGCCGCCTTCGGCCGCGGTCTGTTCCGCGTGCGCGGCGACACGGTGGAGCTGTTCCCGGCCCACATGGAAGACCGGGCGTGGCGCATCTCGCTGTTCGGCGACGAGATCGAGGCCATCCACGAGGTCGATCCGCTGACCGGTGAGAAGCTGGCGGCGCTGGAGGCGGTGCGCGTCTACCCCAACAGCCACCACGTCATCCCCAAGCCGACGCTCCATCAGGCGGTCGGCCAGATCAAGAGGGATCTCAAGGTCCGGCTGGAGGAATTCGCTGCCGAGGGCAAGCTGCTGGAGGCCCAGCGGCTGGAGCAGCGCGTCACCTTCGACATCGAGATGATGGCGGCCACCGGCTCCTGTGCCGGCATCGAGAACTACTCGCGCTATCTGACAGGCCGCGCGCCGGGGGAGCCGCCGCCGACGCTGTTCGAGTATCTGCCGAAGGACGCCCTGCTGATCGTCGACGAAAGCCACGTCATGGTGCCGCAGATCGGCGGCATGTACCGCGGCGATCTGGCGCGCAAGACCATCCTGTCCGATTACGGGTTCCGTCTGCCGAGCTGCAAGGACAACCGCCCGCTGAAGTTCGAGGAATGGGAGGGCATGCGGCCGCAGACGGTCTTCGTCTCCGCCACCCCCGGTCCGTGGGAGATGGAGCGCACCGGCGGCGTCTTCACCGAGCAGCTCGTCCGTCCGACCGGCCTGATCGATCCGCCGGTGATCGTCCGCCCGACCGAAACGCAGGTCGACGACCTGATCGGCGAGTGCAAGGAGGTGGTCGCCCAGGGGTATCGCATCCTGGTCACCACCCTGACCAAGAAGATGGCAGAGGCGTTGACCGAGTACATGCACGAGGCGGGCCTGCGCGTGCGCTACATCCACTCCGACGTGGAAACGCTGGAGCGCATCGAGATCATCCGCGACCTGCGGCTGGGCGCCTATGACGTGCTGGTCGGCATCAACCTGCTGCGCGAGGGTCTGGACATCCCGGAATGCGCATTGGTGGCAATCCTGGACGCCGACAAGGAGGGCTACCTGCGCTCCAAGACGTCGCTGATCCAGACCATCGGCCGCGCGGCGCGCAACGTCGATGGGCGGGCGATCCTCTACGCCGACAAGATCACCGACAGTATGAAATACGCCATCGACGAGACGGCGCGCCGCCGCGAGAAGCAGATGGCCTACAACCTCCAACACGGCATCACGCCGGAATCGGTCAAGAAGGCCATCGGCGACATCCTGGAAAGCGTGTTCGAGCGCGGCGACCATGTGACGGTGAAGACCGGCCTGAACTCCAACGAGTTGGTCGGGCACAACCTCAAGAGCGTCATCGCCGACCTGGAAAAGCGCATGCGCGCCGCCGCCGCCGACCTGGAGTTCGAGGAGGCGGCCCGCCTGCGCGACGAACTCCGCCGGCTGGAGGCGATGGACCTCGGACTGGAAGTTCCCGGCAGCATCGGCATCAGCAGCGCCCGCCAGGGCCGCGGCATTCCCGAAGGTGCTTCGAAGAAACAGGGCCGCCGCCGACGCGGGCCGTGACATCATCAAGCGGCAATCCGAACGAGGAGTTTCGGGCTGCCCTTGTCCCGAACAGGTTGCATCACCATACTCCCGCTTCCCGTAGGATGACGCGGGTTTGCAGGAGGGTCTGGGCTTGCCGTTTCGTCGTGTCGTGATGGTGCCGCTGATGGCACTGGCGCTGTCGGGCGCCGGATTGGCATCGGTACCCATGGCTGCCGCGGCGGATGCCAATTCCTCTGGCAAGCCGGCGTCGGTCGCCGAACTGCCACCGCCCTCGCTCAAGAGGAAATCCGGCGATTGCGAACTGGCGGAGCAGGGCGACGCCGATGCCGCCTTCCGGCTGGCCCGCCGCTACCTGTTCGGCAAGGGTGTGCGCAAGGACCGGCGGCTCGGCACCGCCTGGCTGCGCGCGGCGGCCTCGCGCGGGCATTTGGAAGCGCGCCGGCTGGTCAACTATGTTCCGGCCGCATGGGACGCATCCGCCCCTGGTGCCGCCCTGGTGCCGGCCCCGTGCGTGAAGTCGGGCCGCCCCGGCGGAGGTCGTGTCGCTGGTCAATACCATCGCACCGAAATATGGCGTAGACCCGGCACTGGTACTGGCGGTCATTCAGGCGGAGAGCGCCTTCCGGACCGACGCGGTGTCGCCCAAGGACGCCGCCGGACTGATGCAGCTGATCCCGGACACCGCCGACCGGTTCGGCGTTGGGGACGTCTTCGATCCCAAGCAGAACATCACCGGCGGCGTGAAGTACCTGCGCTGGCTGCTGGCCTATTTCCAGGGCGACGTGACGCTGGCGCTGGCCGGCTACAATGCCGGCGAAGGTGCGGTGGACCGCTACAAGGGCGTCCCGCCCTATGAGGAAACCCGCAATTACGTTCGCATCATCCGGCGGAACTACGACGCAGTCCACCATCCCTTTGACGGTTCGGTGGCGGCGCCGTCGTCCGCACTCCCCGCCATCCGCGATGCGGCCGTGCGTGATGTCGAGGCGGAGTTGCCACGCAGCGTCAAATCGCCGAAAAAGGGATAAGCCCCCTCACCGCTGAACAGGAGTGCCCGCCCGTGCCGATGTCCGAACGCAGCGTCCTCGGCCTCAGCGCCGCCGGCTTCCACAAGGTCGCCTATACGCAGTGGGGGCGTGACGATGCCGCACGGACCGCGATCTGCGTCCATGGGCTGACGCGCAACGGCCGCGATTTCGACCGGCTGGCACTGGCATTGGCGGACAGGTGGCGGGTCGCCTGCCCGGATGTGGTCGGGCGCGGGCGAAGCGACTGGCTGCCGGTGCCGGCGCTCTACGGCTATCCGCAATATTGCTCCGACATGGTGGCGCTGATCGCCCGCATGGGAGTGGAGACGGTCGACTGGGTCGGCACCTCGATGGGCGGGCTGATCGGCATGACGCTGGCGGCCCAGGCCAACAGTCCGATCCGCCGCATGGTCATCAACGATGTCGGGCCTTCATCGCCCAAGCCGGCCTGCAGCGGATCGCCGACTATGTCGGCAAGGACCCGGTGTTCGAGGATCTGCAGGCGCTCGAATCCTACCTGCGCTTCGTCCTGATGGGGTTCGGCACCATCGGCGACGAATGCTGGCGCCATATGGCGGAGCACAGCGCCCGCCCGCTGCCCGACGGCAGGTTCCGTCTCGCCTACGATCCCGGTATCGGCGAAGCCTTCAAGACCGCGCCGGTCGGCGATGTCGATCTTTGGGCGCTGTGGGACCGCGTGCGCTGTCCGGTGCTGGTCCTGCGCGGTGCGGACTCCGACCTGTTGAGCGCCGAGACGGCGGAGCGGATGGCGGAGCGTGGCCCGGGGGCGGCCGGACTGGTGAGAGTGGTGGAAATACCCAACACCGGCCACGCTCCGTCCCTGATGACGGATGACCAGATCGCGATCGTCCGCAATTTCCTGACCCAGGACTGAGCGTTCGGGACGGCAAAGGGGAACGGCCTCAGTTCACCCGGCGCAGCACCGTGTCCAGCCGGCCGCGGCCGTCCTTGTCCAGCCAGGTGGCGGAGACCCGGCCGTCCGGCCGCAGGCGATAGCGCAGCATGTTGCGGCCCTTCTCGTCGAAGACCAGTTCGCCATTCTCGATCCGCCCCTTGCGGCGCACCCGCTCGAAAGGCTGGTCGGCCTCCATGCCGGCACCGAGCAGATAGTCGGCATAGACGGCATCGCCTTCGGCCTTCTCGACCGACAGAGCGACCTCGCGGCCATTGATGTAGCTGCCGTACCACATGCCCATGAAGGGGCGCAGGGCGGCGGTGGTGTCGACGTCGCCCTTGGCAGAGCCGGAGGCGTTGGCGGGCAAGGCGGCCTGCAGGAGTTCGGCGCTCGGGCTGCGGCCCCAGGACTCGTCGCAGGGCGGATCGTTCGGCCTCGGCGGCGCCTCGGCGAAGCGGACGATGCAGGCGCCGAAGCGGCGGACGAACAAACCGGTGTTGGCGGCACCATGGCCGGGCAGTAGCGACGGCTGGTCGACGATCAGGCTGCTTAGACCACGCTGCGCCAGGATGTTGCGCGCCGGCTCCGCGCGTCCGCCCGGATCGAAATCGTCGCCGTGGAAGAAGAACATCATCACCCGAGCCCGACGGACTTCTCGCAGGATCGGCCAGAGCTGGGCGGCGTTCTCGCGGTAACTGTCATAGGCTTCGGTGAAGTTGCCGAAAGCGGCTGGCGCGGTGGCGATGACGGAGTCGATGGCGTTGGTCTGGCCCGCCGCGATCAGCGAGATGAAGGCGCCGAAAGATTGCCCGGTCAGCGCGACACGGCGATAGCCCTTGGTCTTCAGCATGTCAGAATAGCCCGCCAGTGCGCGGGCGCTGTTGGGCAGGGTGTCGCTGACGCGCATGCGGTCGAGCCGGAAGACGTCCCATCCGGCGTCGCGCAGTGTCTTCATGTAGAGCGGGGTAGGGGCCTCGGAATCCTCCGAATCAACGGAGCGGCCGTGGCTCCACACCACCGCACCGCGTGCCCCGGCCGGGCCGGACAGCGACGCCTCGCCATAGGCGGGCTTCAGAACGATCTGGGCCGCCGCGGGGCGGACCTCCGTCATGCCCCCCGCAATGCCCAATCCGACCGTCGCGATCAGTCCGAGAACAGCCCCCCGAATCGTCCGCATCATCCCCACCGATCCCCTACGCTGCGAGTCGGTCTAGGATTGGCCCCGGTGGTTAACGCGTCGTTTCCGGCATTCCGTACTCCCCCCGGAAGCCACATTTTGTCACAGCTCGGGTATGCAACTAAGAATGACTCGCGGTTTTCCGCGTGTGGCGCTAGGATGCGCACGCAACCGAACGAAGGAGCATCGGCATGTGCGGGACGGTGGAAGAAGGGCGGCCGTCGCCCTGGACGGTGACGGACCTGACGACGGCCGAACGGGCGCTGTTGACCGGCGTGCGGCAGTGGTTCCGTGCCGGAACCGCAGGTGCGATGGCGTCGATGCGCATCGGTCTGAATGTCGCCGGCGTGCCGAATACTGCGCTGCTGCCGCTGTTCGCGCTGCTCGGCACCTTCGCCGTGTCGGGGGCCCGCAAGCCCGAGATACGCTGCCCGGCCTGCAGCCGCATCAGTGCGGACGAGGCGGCCTTGCTCGACTCCCTGGCCGCGGTGCAGAACGGCGACGCCGAGATCGCAGCGCAGTATCTCGACCGCTGGCTTCCGCTGGTCGCGCTGTGCATGGCAACCGATGCCATGCGCGAGTTGGGCGCCATCCTGGACGGCGCCCGCATCTATCTGCCACGACGGCGGTCGGCCCGGCTGGTGCCGCTTCCGCCCGGCGCGGCACTGGCCGCGGAATAACGTCGGATTTCCTAATCGGTGGCGAGGCGCAGGCCGCGGTCACCCTCCGGCTTCGCAGCGTCCGCCATCCGTTTCTGCAAAAGCCACTGGTCGATGGCAACGCGGACCAGCCGGCCTTCCGGCGTGTGGTAGAGGAACTGTCCGCGTTCCCGGCCGCAATGTTCATATCCCAGCCGCTCGTAGAAGGGCAGCACCCCCGCATTGTCGCGATCGACGCCCAGTTCGGCGAAGGGCACGCCGCGCTGGACCACCAGCCGTTCGGCCGCCCGCACCAGCCGGACGCCGAGCCCAAGCCGCCGGAAAGGCTGGAACACACGCAACGCCCATAGCGTGGCCCGGCCGCTCGGCCGCTTGCGCAGGAAATCGATGCAGATCTGCCCTACGGGAAAGCCGTTGACGTCCGCCAGCAGCATCGCGCCGTCACCCCGCTCCTGAAGGCGGAATGCCCCGGCGATTATCTCGCGGTGGGGCGAGTGCAGGCCATACCATTCCAGGGTCGGCAGGTCGTCCTGCCTTGCCGGCCGGATGGTCACCGGCAGGGCGAGCGTCGCATGGCCGTCCTCCTCCCCCGCTTCCGTCCCGAACCGCCCGTTGGCGCCCGTGCCGCTCGTTCCGGTGCGGCGGTGTGCTGTTGCCATGTGCCGATGCCTCGCAGGTGCTTTCCCGCCTTCGGTCGCCGCTTGGATCACGGCCCTCGGTGACAACCTACACGGCGTGCCGTCGTTCCGACGCTGTGCGGTCGGGATAGGGCTTTCGGCCATGGCGGTGAGGCAGGCAATGAACGGCAACCAAGCAAATAAATATAAAATTTTTCGCAAAGCGTATGTTTGAAGGATCTGCGAGGCTTCGGGGTGGTGGCGGTACTTTCAGGTGAAGGAAGGATTATGAAGCCGGCAAAGAGTTGAGTAACTGAAGTCTTATTGACGCCACATGACGCGTTTTGATAACTTCTGAGGACCAAGAGGTTTCCTGTTCAAAAAACGAACTGGATAGTTTTTCTCTAAAATGCCAGAAATCGGGCGGGGGATAAGACCATGATGAGAATTGTGAATCTGGGACGGACCGGCATTTTCGTCGCGATGCGTGGCGGCATTCTCACCAGCCTCGGCGGGCGCAGCCACTGGCGCAGCGCGGAAGAGGTTCGGCACGCTGCCCAGGCGGAAAACATCGCAGTCAGCGATTTCGTGGTCCGCACGCTGCCCTGATCGGCAGTTTCACCGCATTGTCGCCTTGCGCGACGGCGTGCAGATGGGAAAAGGGCGCGTTCGGCGGAACGCGCCCTTCTTCTTTTGGTGGGTCAGGCCGATTTGGCGTCTATCAGCCCGCGCGGACGCGGGCAAGGAAGCGATCGACCTCCGTCCGCAGGGTGGTGGACTGACGCGACAATTCGTTGGTCGCCTCCAAAACCTGCCTGGCCTCTTCGCCGGCATTGTTGGCGGAGGCATTGACGGCGACGATCGTCTCGCTGACCTCGCGGGTACCGATGGACGCCTGCTGAACGTTGCGGGCGATTTCCGTCGTGGCCGCACCCTGTTCCTCCATTGCGGTGGCGATGGAGGTGGAGATTTCGTTGATGCGCGCGATGGTGCCGGAGATGGACCTGATGGCGCCAACCGCCTCCTGCGTGGCGCCCTGGACGGCGCCGATCTGGGAATTGATCTCCTCGGTCGCCTTGGCGGTTTGGTTGGCGAGGCTCTTGACCTCGCTCGCCACCACGGCGAAGCCCTTGCCTGCCTCGCCGGCGCGCGCCGCCTCGATCGTGGCGTTCAGAGCGAGCAGGTTCGTTTGGCTGGCGATGTCGTGAATCAGCTTCACCACCTGACCGATGCGGCTGGCCGCGTCGGCAAGCCCCTGCACCGTGGCGTTGGTCCGCTCGGCCTCGGTCATCGCAGCGTTGGCGATGGCGGCGGACTGCGTCACCTGATGGCTGATCTCGCCGATTGAGGCGGTCAGTTCTTCGGCCGCGGCCGCAACGGTCTGGATGTTGACGGACGCCTCTTCCGCGGCGGCGGCCACCTGGGTCGATTGCTCGCTGGTGGTTTCCGCGGTGCGGCTCATCGTCTGGGCGGTGCACTGAAGCTGCTGGGCTGCACTCGCCACCGCCTGGACGACGCCCTTCACCTCCCGTTCGAAGCTGTCGGCAGTGCTGCCCAGTTCCCGCGCGATGATGGCTGCGGTGTTCAGGTCGATATAGACCGAGGTGGCGAGGTCCATGTCCAGGAACACCGCCTTGTTGATGGCCTGGAGCAGCTGCGACAGCTTCTCCGGCTTCTTGCGGTGGATCTGGGCAGCCAGTTCGATCAGCTTGTTCAGGGTGAAGCAATAGGCACCGGTATACCAGCGTGGCTCCAGGCCGATGCGCTGATGCGTCTGGCCGATCTTCAGGACCTGATTGACGTAGGCCTCGTCGAAGGTGCCGGTGAAGACATTGCGCAGCCAGTGCTGCTTCTGCAGGTCCCGCGCGCGGCCGGTCACCGCCGGGTTCACCAGCATGGGGGCGACCTGCGGGACCGTGTGGAGATAGCCGTAGAACTCCTCCAGTATCTGATCGATCCGTTGCGCCAGATAGGGCTGGAATTCGCGAAGCGTTGCCTTCGTCGCCTCGTCGATGCGCAGGAAGGTGATGCGGTCAATGATCGACTGAGTCTGGGCAGCGTGCGACATGGAGCCCCTCTCCCATTTGAGATATGACGAGCGTACTAAGAATTGCCAAAATTGCAAACTTTCCCGCGAGCGGCACATCATGCGCAGGCACTCGCATCTTTGAACCAGTCACTTTGTCGCAGAACCTCGACTGCGCGTAATCAAGCGTCGTGACGGCCCCCACGGGCGTTGGTTTATTACTCGGCATCGGAAAGAAAAAAAGCCGGCGGAGCCAAAGGGCGCCGCCGGCTTGCAGGTTTACAGGTCTGGAGGCAACAGGCGGGCCACGGCCCGCGGGAGCGATGCGGCGGAATCCAGCCGGATGGCCGGTGCCGCATGAGGCCCGTCCGGAGCGGAGCCCGCGCCGGACGGGAAACGTGGTGGGATCAGGCCACCATCGGGGTGGCCGGCCGGCGCAGGGCCTGGGCGGCACTGAGCACGGCCTTCTGAAGCTTCTCGAAAGCCCGCACTTCGATCTGGCGAACGCGTTCGCGCGATACGAGAATTGCTGGCTCAGCGCTTCGAGGGTCGACGGATCGTCCTTCAGGCGGCGCTCGAAGAGGATTCGGCGTTCACGCGCGTCCAGCCGGTCCAGGGCCTGACCGACAAGCCGGCGGCGCAGCGCCAGCTCGTCCGCTTCCGCCAGCATGGTGTCCTGCGTGGGCGGTCGTCCGCCAGCAGTTCAAGCCAGTTGGTCTCGCCGTCGGTCGACAGGGTGGCGTCGAGCGAGCTGTCGTTGGCGGCGAGGCGGCGGTTCATCTCCACCACCTCGGTTTCCGGTACGTCCAGTTCGGCGGCGATGGTCGCCACCGTCTCCGGCGACAGGTCGCCCTGCTCCAGCTCGGCCATCTGGCTCTTCAGCCGGCGAAGGTTGAAGAACAGCTTCTTCTGTGCAGCGGTGGTGCCCATCTTCACCAGCGACCAGCTGTGCAGGATGTATTCCTGGATAGCGGCACGGATCCACCAGGTGGCATAGGTGGCGAAGCGGAAGCCGCGCTGCGGATCGAACTTCTGGGCGGCCTGCATGAGGCCGACATTCCCCTCGGCCACCAGATCGACCAACGGCAGGCCGTAGCCACCGAAGCCGCGGGCGATCTTGATCACCAAGCGGAGATGGCTGCCCACGAGTTGCTCCAGCGCCTGGGGACTGCCGCGTTCCCGCCAAGCGATGGCGAGGTCGCGCTCTACGTCCGGCGCCAGGATGGGGAAGCGCTTGGATTCCTCGATGTAGCGGGTCAGGCTGGCGCTTTCACCGGTCAGCAGTTTCTTCAGCACGCGAATGCCTCCTCTCCAACGCTTCACGGGGCAGCCCGCAATCGGGGCCGGCCCCTGTCGGGACCCATGGCAGGGATCGCCTTCGAGGCGATGAACCAACGGCGGACTGTGGCGCGAACGTAGGAATAACGTCCGTCGATCCGACCTTAGCTGTTGTGGGGTTTGTATTTTGCCCGGCGTCTCAAGGAACTGCGTCCTTTTGACAATGTTAATGTGGCCGCGGATTTGCGGCGGATCAAGCCGGGAAAGGGCATGTTCCGGGTGTTTTTCGGCGTATACCCAGGCTCTTCTTCTACCCGCACCGGCAGTCTGGGAGAGGAGGCAATCCTATGACCCCTGACGTTCAGACGGGTGACGTTCGGGCAGTCGTTCCTCTTCCGATCGGCCGGCACATGTCCGGGCGGACTGCCGTCGATATGCCGCACCCGCGAAATGGATCGGCTGCAGGTCAGCCGGCGGTGCGGAAGGCAACTATGCCTCTGCGGTGAGGATGGTGATAGGACCGCCCGTGGTCCCTCAACCATACCGGAACCCTAGATGGGAAGGCCGATCCGCTTCGCCACCCGAACATTGGTCATAGGCCCATCAGAGCCGACTGGAGGTAAGCCGGGGGAGGGCGTGCCGATGGCTCGAAACTTGCGGTTCACATGCACCCCCGACATTGGACCTGGCGGGTGCATGCGAAAAAAGGCGCGCCCGGTTGAGCGCGCCTTTTTCAAAGCTCATGCGGATGAAGACCGGTTACTCGGCCGCCGCACGTTTGCGGCCGAGGCCGAGCTTGGTCGCCATTTCCGAACGGGCCTTGGCATAGTTCGGCGCAACCATGGGATATTCGGCCGGCAGCCCCCACTTGGCGCGGTACTCGTCCGGCGTCATGTCATAGACGGTCTTCAGATGCCGCTTCAGCATCTTCAGCTTCTTCCCGTCTTCCAGGCAGACGATGTATTCCGGAGTGACCGATTTCTTGATCGCGACCGCCGGTACCAACTCGGCCTTCGCCTGGGTCGGCTTGTCCTCGCCCAGATTGCGGAAAGCCACTTGGACGCTGTTGATCAGCGTGGGCAGGTCGTGGACCGGCACCGAGTTGTTGCCGACATAGGCGGCAACGACCTTGGCGGTCAGCGATTGCAATTCGGTTTGATCGATGGTCATGGCTGCGCTCCCCCTGGGACGTGGTTGCGTGCGTATCAGCCGTTCACCAGATCGCGCAGCTGCTTGGCCGGCTTGAACTTCGGAGCCTTGGAAGCGGCGATCGCCACGACTTCGCCGGTGCGGGGGTTGCGGCCTTCACGGGCGGCGCGCTCAGCCACCTCGAAAATGCCGAAACCGGCCAGGCGCACATCCTCGCCGCGGCCCAGCGCGCCGGAGATGCCCTCGAACACCGCCTGAACGACCTTGGCCGCGTCGGCCTTCTTGATGCCGGCGTTGGTGGCGACGGTTTCGATCAGCTCGGCCTGGTTCATGCAAAACTCCATTTGGTCGGTTTGGTTTCGGTTTTTCGGAGTTATTGGCAGAACGGCACCATCCGCACAAGAGCGAACACAGATTGGGCAACCATCGGTGTTTTTCTTGCGCGACATTCGTTCCCGATCTGTGGCGGCATTGCATCAAGCGCCGAGTCCCGGAGCCGCCAAAGCCACTGCAGCCGCCGTTTTCCGCGTCCGCGCCCCTGTGCGGTGCCCGCAGGCGCGTTATGGCCGCCGCGACTCGCCGAAAGTCGGCATCCGTCGAATTTCAATGACGTCGAAGAGTGCCCGGTCCGGCTTTGCTTAAAATGCAAAAACCCGCTCTTCCACCATCTTGATCGCGGCAACGGCGACACCATCTGCCAGAAAGTTCGGGTCCGGGTCCCTCTGGCGACCGAGGCGTCGGTCGTGATGTCGGAACCGCTTGATTTCACCGCTGACGCAGCGTCATCAAGTGGGTCTTGCTATGGATGGTATGCTTGCGATGGTTTTCCTCGAATTTTTGGGAAAACCAATCTGGATTTGGCTTGTTTTCATTGGCGTCGTGCTGACGCTTCTGGTTCTCGATCTGGGTGTCCTCAACCGCCGCGACCATGTTATCGAGGTCGGTGAAAGCCTGAAGCTGTCGGCTTTCTACATCGCGGTCGCCATGCTGTTCGGCGGCTGGGTCTGGTACTCGATGGGCTCGGAGGCAGGCCTTCAGTACTACACGGGCTTCTTCGTCGAAAAGAGCCTGTCACTGGACAACGTCTTCGTCATATCGCTGATCTTCAGCTATTTTGCCGTACCGCGCGAATTGCAGCACCGCGTGCTGTTCTGGGGCATCCTGGGCGTCATCGTGCTGCGCGGCCTGATGATCGGCGCCGGTGCCGCGCTGGTTTCGGAGTTCCATTGGGTCCTCTATCTCTTCGGCGCCTTCCTGGTGCTGACCGGCCTCAAGATGCTGTTCGCGAAGGATGAGGAGACCAACCTCGGCGAAAATGCCGCCCTTCGTTTCCTGAAGCGGCATATCCGGGTCACCGACCGCTTCCATGGCAATCACTTCATCGTCAGGGAGCCGAGCGGGCAGGGCGGCGCGATGCGCTGGGCGGCCACCCCGCTTCTGCTGGCGCTGATCATGGTGGAACTGGCCGACCTGGTGTTCGCGGTCGACAGCGTGCCGGCGATCTTCGCCATCACCACCGACCCGTATCTGGTCTACACCAGCAACATCTTCGCCATCCTCGGCCTGCGTGCCCTGTATTTCGCCCTGGCTGCGATGGTCCATCGCTTCCGTTACCTGAAATACGCGCTGGCTCTGGTGCTGGTGTTCATCGGCGGCAAGATCTTCTACACGCAGTTCTTCGGCAAGCCCGACCCGTTGATCGCGCTGGGTGTCACCTTCGCCCTGATCGGCGGTGGCGTGCTGGTGTCGCTGTACAAGACGAGCCGCGAGACCAAGGCCGCGGCGGCCGAGTAAGCTTACGGAAATAAAAGGGGCGGCACCCGGGTGCCGCCCCTTTTTCCTGTTCAGAACCCCAGCTTGACCAGCTCCGCGATGCTATCGGACGCATTGCGGTGGAGGATGAAGCGGCCGCCGGCCTCCTCCCAAGGATCGCGGGCCTTGTCGCGGTCATCGACGAGGACGGCGCCGGGGTTGGCATAGCGGGCCTTGTCGCGGGCCATGCAGGTGATGACCGGCACGTCGGCCCCGAGCATGCGGGCGACCCAGCGCTTTTTCTGTTCGGGTGCCCAACTGCCCAGCGGCAGGCCCGTGAGGATGGTCGGCCGGTGGGGTGCGCAAAACTGCCAGAGTTCCTGCGCGTCGTGCATGAACTCCAGCGTGCCGAAAAAGTCGGAGTGGCGGGACAATGCCCGCCACATCTCCTTCATCGGCAGCTGTTCCGGCCGCTTGCCGGTTACCGCGACGACCCCGCGGTCGAAATCGGCCAATACCCCGTCCAGGTCAAGGAACAGCTTCACCGCCACGTCACGCCCCATTCAGTTCTGCCCGCTCGCGGAACTCGTCGAGGGCTTGCGGGTTTGACAGCGCCTCCGTGTTCTTGATCGGCCGGCCATGGACGGCGTCGCGCACCGCCAGCTCCGTGATCTTGCCGGACCGGGTGCGGGGAATGTCGGTGACCTGCACGATCTTCGCCGGCACATGGCGGGGGGAGCAATTGTCCTTGATCCGCTTGCGGATGGTCGCCGCCAGCGCCTCGTCCAGCTTCATGCCCTCGCGCAGGACGACGAACAGAACGACGCGCACATCGCCGTCCCATTCCTGGCCGATGCAGACCGCTTCCATGATCTCCGGCAGCTGTTCGACCTGACGGTAGATCTCCGCCGTGCCGATGCGCACGCCACCGGGGTTCAGCACGGCGTCCGAGCGGCCGTAGATCACCCAACCGCCATGTTCTGTCTGCTCGATGAAGTCACCATGGACCCAGATGTTGGGGAAGCGGTCGAAATAGGCGGAGCGGTACTTGGACCCGTCCGGATCGGCCCAGAAGCCGATGGGCATGCTGGGAAACGGGCGGGTGCAGACCAGTTCGCCCTTCTCGCTGCGCACCGCGACGCCGTTGTCGTCGAACGCCTCCACCGCCATGCCCAGGCCCCGCGTCTGGATCTCGCCCTTCCAGACCGGGGCGATTGGATTGCCCAGTACGAAGCAGGACATGATGTCGGTGCCGCCGCTGATCGAGGCGAGATGGATATCCTGCTTGATGGAGCGATAGACGAACTCGAAAATTCTCCGGCATCAGCGGCGAGCCGGTGGAGGCGAGTGCACGGACGCTGGCAAGCGAATGGGTCTTCGCAGGCTCCAGTCCGGACTTCTCCAGCGACTGGATGAACTTGGCCGAGGTGCCGAACAGCGTCACCTGTTCCGCATCCGCATAGTCGAACAGGATGTTGCCGCTGGGGGCGAAGGGCGAACCGTCGTAGAGAACCAGCGTCGTGCCGCTGGCCAGACCGGTCACCAGCCAGTTCCACATCATCCAACCGCAGGTGGTGAAATAGAACAGCCGGTCGCCGCGCTTCAGGTCACAATGCAGCCGGTGTTCCTTCACATGCTGAAGGATGGAGCCGCCGGTCCCATGGACGATGCATTTCGGCTTTCCGGTGGTGCCGGAGGAATAGAGGATGAACAGCGGATGGTCGAAGGCGACCCGTTCGAAGGTCGGCTCGGCCACCGGGTAGGGCGCCATGAAGTCTTGCAGGCCGATGGCGCCCGGGATGGTCGAGACATCCGGCGCCCTGTCCACATAGGGAACGATCACGGTGGCGACGACGGTGGGCAGATCCTTCAGGACTTCGGCCACCTTGGCGCGGACGTCGTGGCTCTTGCCGTTGTACCAATAGGCGTCGGGGGAGAAGACCACCTTCGGCTCGATCTGGCCGAAGCGGTCGGTGATGCCTTGAATGCCGAAATCGGGCGAGCAGGAAGACCAGACCGCACCCAAACTGGTGGTGGCGATCATCGCCGCCAGCGTTTCCGGCATGTTGGGCATGATGGCGGCGACCCGGTCGCCCTTGCCGACGCCCTTGGCCTTCAGCGCCTGCTGCAGGCGGGAAACGGTGGCCTTCAGCTCCGCCCCGCTCCAGCGGTACTTCACCTTGTCCTCGCCCCAGAACACGACGGCATTCTCATCGAGCGCACCGGCCAGCAGGTTCTCGGCATAGCTGAGGCTTGCTTCCGGGAACCAGCGGGCACCGGGCATCTTGTCGCCGTCCAGCAGATCGATGCTGCCGAGGTCACCGGTCAGCCCGGCCCACTCCCACAGGAAGCGCCAGAACCGTTCCTTCTCCGCGATCGACCAATTGTAGAGCGCGTTGTAATCGTCCAGCCGCAGTCCGAAGCGCGCATTCGCCGCCTCGCGGAAGGCGGTCAGGTTGGCCTGCGCGATGCGCTCCTCACTCGGGCTCCACAGCGGAGTGTCCATTCTCGGTTCCCTCAGCGTCTCGTTATCCACCGGCGTCAGCGGCCGGCTCGCCTGCCGGGTTGTTGGTTCGTGTCCCGGATTGCCGTGCAGCATAACGCATGGCCGCACCGCTTGTCTTTCCCCCGGTGGGCGAATTGAGGCAGGGCAAGCGGAACGAAATCAACGGGCTACAAACGAAAGCGGCGGGGAGTTGCCTCCCCGCCGCCGGCGTCGCCCGATGTCGGAAATGCGTGCTCGATCACGCCGCGCGGATCGTCGCCACGAAAGTCTGAACCTCCCGGCGCAGCATTTCCGCGTCGCGGGCAAGATCGCCGGCCGCATGCAACACCTGGCCGGCGGCCGTTCCGGTCTCCGACGCCGCCTGATTCACCCCCAGGATATTGGAGGACACGTCGCCGGTGCCGCGGGCCGCCTGCGCGACATTGTTGGCGATGTCGCCGGTCGCGGCATTCTGCTCCTCGATGGCGGCGGCGATGCCGGTGGAGATGTCGCTGATCTGGTCGATCGTGCTGGCAATGCCGGTGATGGCGGTCTGGGCACCTGCGGTGGCGGACTGGATCTCCTTCACCTTGGCCTGGATGTCCTCGGTAGCGCGGGCAGTCTGGTTGGCGAGCTGCTTCACCTCGCTGGCGACGACGGCGAAGCCCTTGCCGGCCTCGCCGGCCCTGGCCGCTTCGATGGTTGCGTTCAGCGCCAACAGGTTGGTCTGGCCGGCGATGGAATTGATGAGCACCACCACCTGCTCGATCTGCTGGGCTGCCTGCACCAGACCTTCGATGGCTTGACCGGTCCGCCGAGCATCCTCCACCGCCTGGGCGGCGACGCGGGTGGAAGCTGTGACCTGCCGGCCGATCTCGGCAATGGAGGCGGAAAGCTCCTCCGTCGCCGCGGCAACGGTCTGCACGTTGACGGAGGCCTGTTCGGCCGCTGCAGCGACGTTGGTCGCTTGGGCGCTGGTCTGGTCGGCGGTGGCGGACATGGCGCTGGCCGTGCCCTGCATCTCCGTCGCAGCGGAGGCGACCGTCTCGACGATGCCCTGCACGTTGCCTTCGAAGCTGTCGGCCAGTTGGAGCATTGCGGCGCGACGGTCGGCTGCGGCACGGATCTCCGCCTCCTTCGCCTCCTGCTCCATACGCCGGGTCTGGATCATGGTGTCGCGGAAGACCTGCACGGCCGACGCCATTGCGCCGATCTCGTCACGGCGGCCAGCGGCAGGAATATCGACCGTCAGATCGCCCTTCGCCAGCCGGCCCATCGCCCCGGTCATTGCCACCACCGGGTTGGCGACGCTGCGGCCGATCAGCCAAGCCAGCAGAATGGCAAGCGCCGCCGCCGCCGGTGTCAGGATCATGCTCAGCTTTTCGGCATTGTCCGCCGTCTCGATCGCACCCTTGCGCAACGCCGCCTGACCCGCCGACACCGGCTCGCGGATCTCCTGGAGCTGCTTGGCGATGGCAGTACCGATGGGGCTGAGGCGGGTGTTGATGATCTCGTCCATCGCCGCCATATGACCTTCGATCGATTTCAGGCCGGTGGCAAGCTTTTCAAGCAAGCTGCTTGCGGCAGCGATTCGTGCCTGCTGCCCCTCGGCAAGCGGCATACCCTCCAACTCCTTCATGGCGCCGGATGCTTCGCCAAGCCGCATGGCGACCCTCTCGAAATCATATTCCTTGTCGCCGGCCAACAGGCGGAAGGCCAGGATGCGGGTGGTCCACACGCCTTCGCTCAGCTTGTTCAGGGTGGCGACCGTCGCGAAGTGATTGGCGTTCTCTTCGGCCGTTCGCATCTCCACCAGCTGCGCGCGCAGGGCGGAGCCGGCGTCGTACACCACCTCCTTGGTCAGGCGTTCGAGTTCGGTGCGACGAGCCTGATAGTCACGGACTGCCGCAATGTAGGACTGCAGCTTGGCAGCCTCCTCGTCCAGTGGGCGGCGGGACGCATCATCGGGCATCATCGGCTTCGTCGCCGCCAACTCCCGTTCAGCATTCGCCATCTCTGCGTAGATCGCCTGGGTATTTTCCACTTTGCCCGTCGCCATATAGCGCAGGAAGGCCATTCGGGCACGCAGCACGGCCGAATCCACTTGCTGGAGTTGCTCAACGATCAATCCCTGGCCGGCGAAGCTGTTGAGGCTGTCGTTCGAATGCTGGGCCGAGCGCCAGGATACCACCCCGAGCAACACCAGCAGAAGAACAACCATGCCGAAGCCGGCGTTCACCCGCGTCCGAATCTTCAACGCACCCAACATCGACAAGCCCCCGCATGATTTCCACACGCTCAGCCCTCTCCAGAACGAGCGTCGGGAGCGCAAAGCCTCATACGCAGGTATGCGTCAGGAAAATTGAACGAGTGCTAAACGATGAAAAGGTCGCGACCCCAATTGACTTATTGATAATTTTCAAAAATTACCTTCATTTTATTAGAAAAGTCCGGCAAATCGCTCCGGAAAGCGATTGAGGGACAATGGATATAGCTTAGAGGAAATTGGTCATTTAGGAGTCAACAAAGTATATTCAGCAGAAAGATAAAGAAAGCGTGAAAACCCCATTAGGGAAGCGAAAGTCCAAATGCGAAAGGAGAGATCGATTTTAATGTACTAGTATATGCCCATGTTCGCCCTGTCGACTGTCCAGGGTGGAACGATGCATCGCGTGTTCAAAATGCATTCAATCAGCGGCGGCTAGGGCGACCACAGCGGTCAATGAGCCGATGGTAACAGCCGAGGGAAAGCGGCTTCTCCACTCCGACGACGGAGAGAGAAGCCGTCCGTTCATGCCGTCTTCTTTTTACCGGCGCCGATCTTCGGTTCCTCGCCCTTCAGCAGGCGGCGGATGTTCGCCTCGTGGCGGATGAAGACCAGGATGGCGATGAACAGGCAAAGGCCGGCGACCAGCGGTCCGCCGAAATACCATCCGGTCAGCGGGCTGATCCCCAGCGCCGTCAGAGCCGACAGCGATGAAATGCGGAACAACGCCGCCATGACGATCCAGGTCAGGCAGGCGAGCAGACCGACCGGCCAGGAAATCGCCAGCAGAACGCCGATCGCCGTCGCCACGCCCTTGCCACCCTTGAAGCCCAGCCAAACCGGAAAGCTGTGGCCCAGCATGGCGCCGCCGGCGGCCAGCACCGCCGCTTCGGGACCGGCCCACCACAGGGCCAGCAGGGCCGCGATGGCGCCCTTGCCGCTGTCCAGCAGCAGGGTCGCCAGGGCCAGCGGCTTGTTGCCGGTGCGCAGGACATTGGTGGCGCCGATGTTGCCGGAGCCGATCTGGCGGATGTCGCCCAGTCCGGCCAGCCGGGTCAGAACAAGCCCGAAAGGGATCGAACCCAGCAGGTAGCCCAGCAGGGCGGCAAGCACGAGAGTCAGCACCGGATCAGTCCTCCGCCTGCCACACGGTGCGGCCATCCACGATGGTGCGCAGCGGCCGGCCCTGGACCGGGCGGTTTCTCGAAGGGCGAGTTCTTCGACTTCGACTTGAAGCGGCCGACGTCGATCTGCCAGGGAACATCCGGGTCGAAGGCGACCAGATCGGCCGGCCCGCCCTTCACGATGCGGCCGACGGCCAGATCGAGGATCGCCGCCGGATTGGAGGTGACGCAGGCCAGCGCCTTCAGCAGCGGCATCTTGCCCTTGTGTACCAGTTCCAGCGTCAGCGGGAACAGCGTCTCCAGCCCGATCACGCCGGGGGCGGCCTGGGCGAAGGGCAGGCGCTTCTGGTCCTGGTCCTGCGGCACATGGTCGGACGCGATGGCGTCGATGGTGCCGTCTGCCAGTCCCTCGACGATGGCCCGGCGGTCCATCTCGCCACGCAGCGGCGGCGATACCTTGGCGTAGGTTCGGTAATCGCCGACGTCGGTCTCGGTCAGGGCGAAGTAGTGCGGGGCGGTGTCGCAGGTCACCTTCAGGCCGCGTGCCTTGGCGCGGCGGATCAGGTCGACCGACTCCGACGTGGTGATGTGGGCGAAATGCAGGCGCCCGCCGGTAAGTTCGGCCAGCCGCAGGTCGCGCTCGATCATGATGATCTCGGCCTCACGCGGGATGCCGACGAGGCCGAGCCGGGTGGCGATCTCGCCGGAGTTCATCATGCCGCCGGACGCCAGGGACGGCTCCTCCGGGTGCTGGACGATCAGCTTGCCGAAGGTCTTGGCGTAGCTGAGTGCCCGGCGCATCGTCTTGGCACTGACGATGGCCTTGGTGCCGTCGGTGAAGGCGACCGCGCCGGCATGGCTCAGCAGCCCCATCTCGGTGATTTCCTTCCCTTCGGTGCCGCGCGTGGCGGAGCCGTAGGCGAAGACCTTGACCAACTTCACCTCGCGGGCGCGCCGCGCGATGAACTCCAGCCCGGCGACCTCGTCCAGCACCGGGTCTGTGTTGGGCAGCAGCGCCATGGCAGTGATGCCGCCAGCCGCCGCGGCGCGGGACGCGCTCTTGATCGTGTCCTTCTCTTCCTCGCCCGGTTCGCCGATCAGCACGCGCATGTCGACGAGGCCGGGGGCGAGGCACTGGCCGGCGAGATCGACGACCTCGGCCCCTCGGGTGTGGAATCGCTGAACAGGCCGGGTCCGAAATCGGCGATGGTTTCGCCGTCGATCAGCAGGTCGGCGCGCTGGTCCAATCCAGTCGCCGGATCCAGCAAGCGGGCGTTGCGGTAGACGACACGGGCATTCATCGACGCACTCATCGGGCGACTCCCGCAAGGTCGGACTGGCGGCGTTCGCGGGTCAGCAGGTCGAGCACGGCCATGCGCACGGCCACGCCCAGTTCCACCTGATCGAGGATCATCGAGCGCTTGAGGTCGTCGGCGACCTCCGAATCGATCTCCACGCCGCGGTTCATCGGGCCCGGATGCATGATGACCGCGTCAGGCTTCGCCACCTCCAGCTTTTCGTAATCGAGGCCGTAGAAGTAGAAATACTCGCGGGTGGACGGGACATACTGGCCGCTCATCCGCTCGGTCTGCAGGCGCAGCATCATCACCACGTCGGCGTCGCGCAGTCCGGTCTTCATCGAATGATGCACCTCGACGCCAAGCCTCTCGATCTGCGAGGGCAGCAGGGTCGGCGGCGCGACGCAGCGCACCCGCGCTCCCATGGCGTTCAACAGGTGGATGTTGGAGCGCGCGACCCGGCTGTGCAGGATGTCGCCGCAGATCGCCACGATCAACCCGTCCAGCCGGCCCAGGCGGCGGCGGATCGCCAGCGCGTCCAGCAGGGCCTGCGTCGGGTGTTCGTGGTGTCCGTCGCCGGCATTGATGACGGAGCAGTTGACCTTGTCGGCCAGCAGCTTCACCGCGCCCGAATCGGCGTGGCGGACCACCAGTGCGTCCAGGTGCATGGCGTTCAGCGTCATCGCCGTGTCGATCAGGGTCTCGCCCTTCTTCACCGAACTGCTGTCGGTCGACATGTTGATCACGTCGGCGCCCAGCCGCTTTCCGGCCAGCTCGAAGCTGGTGCGGGTGCGGGTGGAGTTCTCGAAGAACAGGTTCACCTGCGTGCGGCCGTCCAACAGGTTGGACTTCTTCACGGGGCGGCGGTTCTGCTCGACATAGCCATCGGCGAGGTCGAGAATCTGGGTGATCTCGCCGGCCCGCAGCCCCTCGATACCGAGGAGATGGCGGTGCGGGAAGACCGTGTCGGGGACGGGTTCGCGCTCATGGGCGCGGACTATAGGAGCGGTCCGGCACGCCCGCAAGCCGTTCAAGACGACGGATCGGCACAGGACTTTCGCCACGACTTTCAGCCCGTTCCGGCCTCTTCGAACAGCCAGTCGCGGAAGGCCTTCACCTTGGGCCGGGAAAAGTAATGCGGCGGCGCCACCACGTAATAGGCAAGGCTTCCCGGCAGCCGCACCTCGAACAGGCGGACCAGCCGTCCGGCGGCGACGTCGTCCGCCACCAGAACCCCGCGGGCCAGCGCAATGCCATGTCCGTTGATCGCCGCCTGCAGCGTAAATGACGAGTCATCGAATCGCAGGCCGCGCTCGGTGTCCACGCCATCGATTCCCGCCGCCCGGCACCACACCGCCCAGGAGATGTTAGTCGTCGT